>JADLFU010000066.1 GCA_020849655.1 Polyangiaceae bacterium
GTCGACCGCGCGGGCGTCCTCCGCGGACTCCTCCACGATCTCCTCGTAGAGCTTCGTGGCGCGGTCCTTGTCGTGGAGCTGCTCACGGTAGGTCGCGGCGGCGTCATGCTTCAGCCTCGCGCGCTCCGTGGCCTCGGTCGTGAGCTCGGCGCGCTTCAGCAGCAGGCGCACGACGTCCGCGTGGTCCCCCGCGGCGGCGCGCAACGCGCCGAGCTCCTCGAGCGCCCCCTGGTCGGCGTCGGCGTCCTCGAGCAGCTGCCGCAGGATGGCCTCGGCGAGCGCCGCGTCCGCGAGCGGATCGGCGGCGAGCGCGCGCGCCTCGCGCAGCAGCGAGCGGCGCGTGTCCCGCTCCGACTCGAGCTTCGCCCGGAGGCGCAGCGTGTCGACGAGCGCGCGATCGCGGCCGGGCGCGCGCCTCAGCTCCTCCAGGAGCCGGACGATGTCGAGCGACTCGGGATCGCGCGCGAGCGCCTCCTCGTACGCCTGCTCCGCCGCCGCGCGGTCGCCCACCTTGTTGCGCTGCCAGTCGCCGACCCGCATCAGCAGCTCGCGCGCGGTGTCGCGGGGCAGCTCCTTCTTCGCGACCGCGCGGGAGAGCGCCGCCGCCGCGCTCGCCCAGCCGCCGTGGATCGGCGCGACGCGCTCCACCTCGGCGAGGACGTCCGGATCCGTCGGATCGTCCATCATCGCGGCCTCGATCGCGCCCTGCGCCGCGGCGAGATCCTTCGCGTCCTCCTCGAGCACGCGCGCGAGGTCGAGGCGCATCTTCACGCGGTCCGCGGGCACCGGCGCGCGATCGATGCGCCTGCCGAGCAGCGAGGCGAGGCGGCCGTGATCCCCGAGCGCCCGGTACGTCTGCTCGAGGATGTCGCTCACCTCGGCGAACAGGCTCTCGCGGTCGAGCAGGCGCTCGAGCGCCTCGCGGGCCCCCACGTGCGCCTGGCGAGACTCGAGCGCGGCGCGCAGCGAGGCCACGCCCGCCGCGGGATCGGCGAACCGGGAGATCTGCAGCTCGGCGAGGCGGTGGTGGAGATCGGCGCGCGCGTCCGCGTCGTCGTCGAGGCCGATGCGCCGCTCGAGGATCTCGGCGAGCCCCTTGTCGTCACCCGCGCGGCCGTAGAGCCGATCGAGCGACAGGAGCAGCTCGGGCGCGTCGCCGCCGTCGTCGAGCGCGGCCCGGAAGGCCGCGATCGCGCGGGCGTCGTCCGACAGGCGGGTCTCGGCCACGCGGCCGAGGCGCGTGCGCAGCCCCCTCGTGATCTCCGCGTCGAACACCGCCGCGGCGCGCTCCTCGAGGGCCGTCGCATACTTGGTAAAATCACCTAGCTCGTCGGAGAGCCGCTCGGCCTCCGCGTGCACGGTGTCGTCGTCCGGGGCCTCGACGAGCGCGCGCAGGAGGGCGTCGAGCGCGGCGGCCGGCGCGGCGAGGTTCAGCTCGTGCGTGATCGCCAGCGTGCGGAGGGTCTGCGCCCGCGACTGGGCGTCGCCCTGCGAGCGCAGCTTCAGCTCGAGCGCCCTCACGAGCTCCGGGAAACGCCCCGACAGGCGGAGCACGGGTTCGAGCACGTCGACCGCGGCGGCGCGGTGCTCGTCACGCCCGTCAGCGATCCCGAAGCACGCGGCGACGGCGCCAGGATCGGACGGCTCGTCCTCCAGCACTTGCCGGTAGCACTCGAGCGCCTCCGTCGGCTCGTCGAGCTTCTCGCGGTAGAGGTCGCCCATCGCGCGGCGCAGGCGCACGCGCTCGGCCGGCGCCTCGGCGGACGCAGCCTGCAGGCGCAGGTTGTCGAGCAGATCGGGCCAGAGCTCCTCGGCGGAGAGGACGCGGTCGAGCTCGGCGAGCACCTCCTGGTCCGCGGGGCGCGCTGCGAGGGCCTCGCGGAGCGCGTCGATGGCGTCCCTGCGCCGCCCGAGCTTGGCCTCGAGCGCCCCGGCGATGCGCCGCGACAGCTCGTACTTGAGGTCGGCGTCGTCCGCGCCTGCGAGCTCGACCCGGCGCCGGCACAGCTCCACCAGGCGGGCGGGATCGTCCTTGCCCTCGACGAGCTCGATGAGGCAATCGATCGTGTACGCGCTGTCGGGCTCGAGCTCGGCCGCGCGCTCGTAGGCGGCGATCGCGCCGTCGGCGTCGTCGAGCATGTCGCGCTTCGACTCGCCGATGCGGCGGTACAGCGCCGCGCGCGCGTCGTCCTCGGTCGCGAGCGCGATCTTCTTCTCGAGCACCCGCACGATCGCGCTCCAGTCGGAGAGCATCATCGCGAGCAGATCCATCTGCTCGAGCGGCTCGGGGTCGGTCTCGTCGAGCGCGGCGAGCCGCGTGAAGGCGTTGAGCGCCGCGCGCGGATCGTCGCGGCGCTGGTCGTGCAGGCGGGCGAGCGCGAGCAGCAGCTCCCGCTTGACGTGATCCTCGGCCTTCTCGATGGCCTGCTCGTACGTCCCGGCGAGCGCGTCCCACGACGAGAGCGAGCTCGCGAGGCGCTCGAGATCGGCGCGAGCGTCGGTCTCCGGATCGAGCACGAGGCACCGCTCGAGCGCCTCGAACGCCGCCTTCGGATCGGCGCCGCGGGTCTCCTGGAGCTTCGCGATCTCGCGCAGGATGCCGACCTTCTCGCCGGCGCCGTCCGCGAGCTCGAGGCGCCGCTCGTTGATGCGCACGAGATCACGCCAGTCGTCGCTGCGCTCGTACAGCGGCAGGAGGATCTCGACGACGCGGGCCTTGTGCTCGGGGTCGCGCGACAGGCGCTCGAGCTCGGCGATCGCGTCGCGGTGCCACGGCAGCGCCTCGACGATCGTCTGCAGCTGGTCGATGGCGGCGCTCGTGTCGCCGAGCTCGTCGGCGTACAGCTTCGCGAGGGCGAGGCGGAGCGCCGCGACCTCGTCGCCGTCGCCGGAGGTCTCGACCCGGCGCTCGTAGTGCGCCGCGAGATCCTGGTAGCGCTTCGTCGCGCGGTACAGGCGCGTGAGCGCGTCGAGCGAGGTCACGTCGCGCTCGTCGACGTCGAGCGCCTCCCGGTGCGTGTCGATCGCGCGCTCCTGCTGCTCGAGCGGCCCCTCCTCGAGCTCCGCGATCGCGTGGAGGAGCTTCAGGCGGTCGGCGTCGTCGGTGCGGTGATCCAGCGTCGCGCGGTAGAGCGCCACGCGCGCGGCGTGGTCGCCCGCGCGGACGAGCAGCGCGTCGACCTCGGAGAACAGCTCGCGGGACTCGGGCTCGAAGGCGAGCGCGCGGCGGAAGTACGCGAGCGCCTTGTCGAAGCGCTCGGCGGCGAGCGAGAGCTCGCCCGTCCGCCGCGCGAGCTTCGCGGTGTGCTCCTCGTCGGCGGCGATCTTCTCGAGCTCGGCCTCGTAGATCTCGGCGAGGCGCCCCGACGCGCCCGTCACCCGCGCCAGCCGCTCGCACTCGGCCCACGCGGACTCGTCCGACAGGTCCTCCGCGAGGAGCCGGGCGGCCACCTCGAGCGCGGCGCGCGCGTCGTCCCCCGACTCCTCGCGGAGCTGGATGAGGCGGCGGAGCAGGCCCTTGCGCTCCTCCGGATCCTGGCTGGCGGCGAGCCGCGCGTCGACGCAGCCCACGACCTTCTGCCACTCCGCGCGGCGGAGGTAGACGGGCTCGAGCAGCTCCGCGGCGCGTGCACGCACCTCGACCGCCCGCTCGGGCGACATCAGCCCCTCGAGCGTGGCGGCGGCGCCGTCGTGCGACGGATCGATCTCGAGCGCCGCGACGAGCTCGTCGAACGCCCGCTCGACGTCGCCCTGCTGGTGCTCGGCGATGCCCGCGAGCTTCACGCGGAGGCTCGCCTTGTCGCCCACGCCCTCGGAGATCTGCCGCTCGAAGAGCGCGACGAGATCGTCCCAGCGCGCCTCCTTCGCGTAGAGCTCCTCGAGCGCGGCGAGGGCGGCCGGATCGAGCCCGAGGTCGAGGATGGCCTCGTACACCGAGATCGCCTCCCGCGGCCCCTCCACCTCGCGCGTGAGCGTGGCCTGCCGGAAGTACAGGGCGCGGCGGGCGTCGTCGTCGGTCGCCGCGTCGACCCGCCTGCGGGTCGTCTCGAGCAGCGCGGGCAGATCGCCCATCTGCTCGTAGACGGCCGCGAGCGACGCGAGGAGCTGCGGATCGTCACCGCGCAGCGCGACGGCCTCCTTGAACCAGTCGCGCGCGTCCGCGAGGTTGCCCAGGTGGTCGCGCGAGATCTCGGCCAGCCGGACGCGGACGCGCACGGACAGCTCCTCGTCGAGCACCTCGGGGGCGATGGCCTTCAGCCCCTCGACCAGCTCGCCGTAGCGCGCCGTCGCCGCGGCGAGCTGCTCGGCGCGCTCGAGCCACGCGGCGAGGCTGGGCTCCCCCGCGGCCTCCTTCAGCCCGGCGAGCGCGAACGAGAACGCGCGGGCGCGGTCGGCGAGCGGCCCCGCCGCGGTGCGCTCGGCCTGGTCGAGCAGCGCGAGGCGCTCGCTCGGGGTGTCGGCGCACTCGATCTCGATCGACAGGACCGCGAGCAGCTTCTCGAAGGCGCCGTCCGCCTCGTACAGCGGGTGGAGCGTCTCGGCCACCTCGCGGCGCACGTCGGCGCTCTGCAGCAGCGCCTCCAGCGACTCGCGCGCGGCGGCGTGGGACGGCGCGAGCGTGAGGGCCTGGCGGTACGCGTCGAGCGCGCCGGAGAGATCCTCGAGGTGAGCGCGACGGACGTCGCCGAGCGCGACCAAGAGCTCGACCCGCGCGGCCTCGTCCTCGGCGACGTCGAGCTGCAGCGCGAGCGTCTCGGCGAGATCATGGTGCGCGCCGGACTTCGCGTACAGGCCGGCGAGCGCGACCAGCAGCGAGGGATCGGGGCCGAACTCATCGACGACGGTGCGGTATGCGAGCACCGCCTCGGTGGTGTCGCCGAGCTTCGCGCCGAGGGTCTCGGCCGTCTTCACGAGCAGCCGCCGACGCTCGACCGGATCCTGGCTGACCTGCTCGTGCGCGCGCAGCACCTGGACGAGCTCCTTCCAGGCCCCGGCCGCGTCGTGGAGCCGCTCGAGCGCCGCGAGCGCCTGCTCGTCCGACGGATCGTCCGCGAGCCGCGCCTGCCAGGCGGCGATGGCGCCGTCGCGGTCGGCCTGCACGGTCTCTGCGAGCTCGCCGAGGCGGCCCCACAGCTCACGACGCTTGTCGGCGTCCCCTTCGAGCTTCACCTGGAGCTTCAGCGACGACGCGAGCTTCGAGGTGTCGCCCGACGCGAGGTGCAAGCGCTCGAGCGCTCGCGCGGCGGGGAGCGCGAGCTCGGCGTCGTCGGGATCGATCGCGACGACGCGGTCGAGCACCGCCTCCGCCTTCGCGCCGTCCGAGAGGAAATCTTCGTACAGACGCGCGACCTCGAGCAGGAGCTCGGCCTTGCGGGTCTTCAGGTCGGCGGCGTCGGCCGCGGCCGACAGCACCTCGGCGACGCGCGCGTACGCTCCCAGCCTGCGGCCGGTGTCGACGAGGCGAGCGCGAGACTCGTCGTCGTCCGGGGCCATCGGGAGCAGCGCCGCGAGCGCGTCGAAGCTCCCCGCGTCGTCGTGGAGGCGCTCGTCGCGCAGGGAGGCGATGCGCCGCAAGAGCTCGCGCTTGCGGTCCGAGTTCTCGGCGGACTCCAGCAGCACCGCGAGCACGCGGACGAGGTTGCGAGCGTCGTCGCGCACCTCGTAGCAAGCCTCGAGGGCCGCTGCCGCGCGCGGGCGGAGCGCGTCGACGCCGAGCACGCGCTCGACGAGGTCGCGCGCCTCGTCGACCATCGGATCGATCGAGAGCACCTCGGCGAGGTGCGCGAGCGCGCCCTCGGGCTGCTCGAGCTCGAGGTACAGGCGACCGAGGCGCAGCCGGAGGCCCTGGGCCTCGTCCTCGGTCGCGGCCTCGCGGCGGCGCTCGAGCAGGGCGGCGAGGTCGCGCGGCCGCTTCTCGGCCTGGTAGAGCGAGTCGAGCGAGCGCACCGCCTGCTCGTGCAGCGGATCGATCGCGAGGATGCGCTCGTAGTAGGTGATCGCCTTCGCGGGCTGCTGGGTGATCTCCTCGCAGACGAGGGCGACCTCGGCGAACAGCTCGACCCTCCGCGCGTCGTCGGGCGCGGCCGCGGCGACGCGCTCATACAGCTCCTCGAGGGTCTGCCACTTCTCGGTGGAGGTCAGCACCTGCTTCATCCGGCTGAACGCGCGCTCGTCCTCCGGGCGCTTCTGCAGCACGAGGTCGAGGTACGGCAGCGCGGCCTCGGGGTTGCCGAGCCGCTCGTCGAACACGACGGCGGCGCGCTCGGCGAGCTCGAGCTCCGTCTGCTCGGGCAGCTCGGTCGCGAGCGCCTCCCGGAGCGCGTCGCCGAGGGCGGCCGCCGAGCCCGTCACCTGCGCGAGGTCCGTCGCACGATCCCAGAGGCCGAGCTCGGCGGGGAACTCGCGCGCCCCGCGGAGGAGCACCTCGAGCGCGGGCCTCGGCGCCGCGAGCTTCTGCTCGTGCGCGTCGGCGAGCCGCGAGAAGAGCTCGAGGCGGCGAGCGGGATCGGTCGTGCCGTCCAGCAGCTTGGCGATGCTCTCGGCCTCCTTCTTCGCGTCGCCGGAGCGCGCGTACTCTCGCGACAGGAGCTCCGTCGCGGCGGCCCGGGTCGCGTCGTGCGTGGCGACGCGCTCGAGCAAGGCGATCGCCCGCGCGTCTCCCGGCAGCAGCTCGAGCGCGGCGGAGACGCACACGAGCGCCTCGGTCGGCGCGCCGAGCTTGTCGACGTACTGCTCCGCGAGATCGAGATCGCGGTGGGCGCGGTCGTCCCCGACGGCGAGCTCTCGACGGCGCTGCAGGAGCGCCACGGCCTTCGCGGAGTCGCCGGCGGCGAGGTGCAGGCGCGACAGCGCGGCGAGGGCGGAGGGGTGATCGGGGCGCGCCTCGACCACCTTCTCGTACAGGTCGATGGCGCGCGCGGGCTCTCCGAACGCCTCGTCCTCGAGCTCGGCCCACTCGGCGTACACGGCAGCCCTGGCGTCGCCCTCGGCGCGCTCGACCTTCAGCCCGAAGAGCCAGCGCAGATCGTCGCGGCGATCGGCGCGGCGCAGGAGCCCGTCGAGCATCGCGACCGTCGCCGCGTCGGACGGATCCTCCTCGACGAGCGCGCGGTACAGCGCGACGGCGTCGTCGATCTTGCCCTGCTGCGTGAGCTTGAGCTCCGCGAGGCGAGCCTCCACGGCGCGGCGCTCCTCGCGAGCCATGGTCGCCCTCGCCTCCTCGAGCCGCCGCGACAGCGCGGCGATCAAGGCGTCGTACGCCCCCGCCTCGCGCGCCGTCGCCTCGAAGAACTGCAGGCTCTCCGGGTCCTCGGGGGTGAGGCGGTACGCGCGCTCCGCGAGCGCCATCGCGCCCGCACGGTCGCCGAGGCGCTGCCCGGTGACCTGCGACATTCGTCGCAGCGTCGCGACCTGCGCGGCCGGGGTCGGCTCCGACGCGAGCACGATCTCGAGGATGGGCACGAGCCGCGCCCAGCGCTCCTCGCGCTCGTAGATCGGCACGAGCGCCCGCGCCGCGCCCTCGTCATCAGGCTTGACGCCGAGCACGCGCTCGTACGCGCGGAAGGCGCGATCGGGCGCCTGCAGCTTCTCCTCGAACACGCGCGCGCTGCGGCGGGAGAGCGCGATCTTCTGCTCGACGTCGGTCGCGCGGTCGGCCGCGCTCGACAGCACCTCCGCGAGCGACTCCCAGTCGTTGCCGGGCGCGTACAGCTCCTCCAGCGCGTCGAGGTCGCCCGACGCGAGGTGGGCGTCGCGCAGCGTGCGCAGCGCCTTCGCGTGCCCGGGCGACAGCTCCAGCACGCGCCGCCACGTCCTCGCCGCTCCCGCCGCGTCGCCGAGCCGCTCGGTGAAGAGCGCGCCGAGCTTCTGCAGCAGCGTGAGGCGCGCGGCGTCGTCGGGCGCGGCGTCGACGCGGCGCTCGAGCACCCACGCGGCGGTCGCCCAGTCCTTCTCGCGCTCGGCCTGCTTCTCGAGCGCGTCCATCGCGCCCGGCGCGCCCGGCTCCAGCGTCAGCGCCTCGCGGTAGAACCGCACGGCGTCCTCGCCGCGATCGAGGCGCTCGCCGGCGAGCTTCGCCATCTCGAGCAAGAGATCGACGCGGCCCTGCCCGGTGGCCGACGGCAGCTCCTTCTCGGCCAGCGCGAACAGCTGCGGCCACGCGCGGCGCTTGCCGTACAGCTCGCGGAGGCGCGCCTGCGCCTCGGCGTCGGTCGGCGCGACCTCGAGCAGCTTCTCGTACGAGTCGATCGCGTTCGCGACGTTGTTGAACTGGTCGAGCCAGCGCGCCGCGATCTCGCGGTACAGCCGCGCCTTGTCGGCGGGATCGGTGAGCAGCTCGGCGAGCCGCTGCTGGTACGTGACGAGATCGCGCCACCGCGACAAGGCCTCGTAGACCCGCACGAGATCGCGGATGGCGGCCTCGTCCTGGTCGTCGAGGCCGACGATCTGCGTGAGCACCGTGACGAGCGCGGTGTCGCTCTTGATGTGCGTGCGATAGATGGCCGCGATGTCGCGCAGCACGGCGAGGCGCGCCGCCTTGTCGTCGGCCGGGGCGCGCTCGAGCTCCTGGCGCAGCAGCTCGACGAGCGCGTTCCACGCCTCCGTCTGCGTGTAGAGGCGGCGCAGCGAGTCGCGCGCCTCACGGTTGTGCGGATCCTGGCGGAGGATGGCCTTGTACTGCTCGATGGCGCGGCCCGCGTTCGCGTCGTCCTCCGCGAGCCGCGCGATCTCGCCCGCGAGCGCCGCGCGCTGCGGGCCGTCGGGCAGGGCGCGCTGCGCGTCGGACAGGATGTTCGACAGGCGCGACTTCTGGTCGCGCGCGCCGCACAGCTCGCGGAAGAAAGAGAGCATCCCCTCGTGGGTCGGATCGAGGCGCCGCACGCGCTCGAACCACGGCTCGGCGCTGTCGGGGCGCTGGCGCATGCGCCAGTGGGTCATCGCGATCTGCACGAGCGTGCCGAGCTCCTGCCCCGGCTTGACGGCGCCGCTCTGGAGCTGATCCTCGTAGAGCGCGACCAGGTGGTCCCAGTCCTCCTTCTCGGAGAAGTGTCGCGCGAGGAAGCTCATCGCCTCGTGGTGGCCGGGCGACAGGTCCGAGACGCGCTCGTACGCCGTCGCGGCGCGGCCCGCGTCCTTCATGCGCAGCGCGAACATGCGGCCGAGCCGCACGAGCGCGGCGATCCGCTCGTCGCGATCGCGGGCGTCGTCGGCGTAGCGAGAGAGCACCGCCGCGGCCGCCTCCCAGTCCTCCTGGGTGCGGTGGATGCGCTCGAGCAGCCCCGCCGCGCGGCGGTTCGTCGGATCGTGGCCGAGCGACTGCTCGAGCATCGAGCACATCTGCTCGAGGGCCTTCTTCTTCCGGCCGCCGTAGCGCCACGCGACCTCCGCCGCGGAGAGCAGCAGCGAGCTCTTGAACGCGGGCTCGGTCGCCTCCTCGACCTCCTTCAGGTAGCGCTTCACGAGCTCCTTCGACTTCTCCCGCTTCGCGTCGATGCGGCCGAGGGCCTCCGCCGCCGCGGGGTCGTCGGGGCGGAGCTCGAGCAGCCGGCGGTACGCGGCGACCGCCGCCTTGTCGTCGAGCGTCTCCTCGTCCTCCACCCGGGCGAGCTCACCCTGCAGCCGCGCCTCGTCGTCGGTGCCTCTCGCGAGACCGACCGCGAGCTCGAGCAGCCGCGCGACGGCGTCCCACTCGCGCCTGTGCTCGTGACCCCGTCGGGCCGACGAGAGCAGCGCCCCGAGCTCCGCCGTCGACAGCTCGCTCTGGGACGGCACCGCCTCCGACAGATCCGTCCAGGCCCCCGCCTGCTCGGGGTCGTCCTGCAACTGGCCAAGTGCCGTCCTGATCTTCTGAGCGCTCATTCATCAACCTCGTCCCCGCGGAGGGGACCGAAGAACTGCGTGCCAACCGGCGAAACGCGAGGCCCGTGCGCGCGCACGGGCGGGGCTGCCGCCGGCGCCCGCGGGCGACGACGGGGCACGCATCGTAGGTAACCCAACCCCGGCCCACAAGCGCTTCCCCAACTCTTCTTCGAGGGGTATCGTCCGCGCCGAACGGATGCGGCTCGCGCGCCCCCTCTCGCTGCTGATTTTCGCGCTGCTCGGCGCGTGCGTGCCGTCGTCGCAGGGGTCGACTCCGAAGACCCCGGACGGCAAGAGTTGCGCGACGCGGCTGGTGGGCGAGTGGCGCTTCGTCGGCTTCGTCCCCGACCCTCCGATCCCGGAGGACGTCAGGCAGTCGATCGAGCGACTTCACGGCGGGCTGCGCGTCGGGTTCGACGGGCAGCGGACGTTCACGACGGGGCCCGGCCTCTCGCAGGCGTCCCCGTACCAGGTGCAGAACGACGACGGGCTCTCGTGCAGGCTGCTGTCACCGGACGAGCAGGGCGCGGTGTCGGAGACGTGGGTGAGGTTCCTCGACGCGAACCACCTCGAGCTGCTCGATCGCCGCCCCGCGAGCGCCGCGCCCGGCACGGCGAGGCTCGAGCGCACGCGCTGATCTCGAGGCGCCGGCGCCCGCGTAACGGCTGAAAATACCGGCCGACCTGCTCGCGGTACTCCTCGGGCACCTCGCCGCGATCGATGCCGCCGGTCTCCGCCTTGCCGACCTCGCCGATGGCGCCCGTGCCGCGCGTGTTCGCGGTGTCGCCCTCTCGCCCGCCGGTGCGCCCGATGGTGATGCCGGCGGTGGGGGCCTTCCCGTTCACCTTCGACTTCGCCCGCGCGCGGAGCTCGTCGGCGCTCACGTCGGCGGACTTGCCCGTGTGATCGCCCGTGCCCTTGTCCTCGGAGTGCCCAGGCGCGCCGGGCGTGCCGGACGACGCGTCGCCGGACCCCTTGGGAGCGGGGCCGCCCGGAGCGCCGGGGCTCGGGGGGCCGGGCATCGGCATCGGCGCCCCGCCGAGCTGCTTCTGCGCGTCGCCGAGCCCGCGCTGCGCGTCGTCGAGGCCCTTCTGTCGCTCCGACTCGCCGTCCTTGTCGTCCGCGGTGGCCATGCGCCGCAGCTCCTCCTCGAGCGCCTTCTGCCCCTCGGGCGTCGAGAGCTCGCGGGCCATGTCCTCGAGGCGCGATCGCGACGCGGGATCGAGCTGCTCTCCGCGCTCCTGCAGCTGCTTCTTCAGCTTCTCCGCGAGCCGCTTGCGCTCCTCGGGCGTGAGCTTCTTCAAGGCGTCGCCCATGCCCTTCGCGATCTTCTTCGCGTCGGCGTCGCTCCCGGGCGGCTGGAGCAGATCGTCGAGGTCCTTCTTCTGCTCCGGCGTCATCGCGCCCTCGAGCGCCTTCTGCAGCTCGCGGAGCTCCTCCGCGCGCGCGGCCCGCTGCTCGAGGAGCTCGCGCTGCCGGTCGAGCGCCTTGCCGACGTCGGCGGCGCCGCCCTCCTTCGCGGCCTCGGCGGCCTCCTTCAGGATCTGCTTCGCGCGGTCGCGATCGGTCTTCTCGCGCGAGTTCGCGAGCTTCTGCATCTCCTCGTCGAACTTCACCAGATCGCGGTCGGCGAGCGCCTTCGCGGCGTCCTTCGTCAGGGGATCCTGCGCGAGGCGCCCGAGCGCCGCCTCGAGCCCCGCGCGCTTCTCGCCGTCGCCGAGGCTGAGGCGCTCCGCGTCGACGGCGTCCTGCAGCTTGCCGAGCTCGGCGAGCGCCTCTCGTCGCTCCGTGCCCTCGCGGAGCTTCTCGCGCAGCGCCGCGGCGTCCTTCGCGATCTTGTC
Organism: Polyangiaceae bacterium; assembly: GCA_020849655.1. Lineage (GTDB taxonomy): Bacteria > Myxococcota_A > Polyangia > Polyangiales > Polyangiaceae > JADLFU01. The sequence goes on from JADLFU010000066.1 coordinate 11,700, forward strand.
GAGGCGCTTCTTCTGCTCCTCGTCGCGCGCGTGGAGCTTCGCGAGCTCCGCGACCTTCTCGAGCCCCTTGACCTCCGCGAGCATCACCGTGTCGGCGCCTGGCGCCTGCGCCTTCGCCTCGCGCGGCGGCAGCGGCATCCACGCGACGTAGCCGATGGCGAGCGCCGCGAGCGGGGCGAGCGCGTGCCACGGCGACAGCACGCGCACGCGCAGACGGCCCGGATCGGCGGCCGCGAGCGCGCGCTCGGCCTCCCGCGCGACGTGCTCGCGCACCTCCCCCGCTCCGACGCCGCCCCGATCGATCGCGGTCGTCACGATCTCCGCGGTGCCGAGGCGCTGATCGAGGAAGAGCGCGACCTCCTCGTCGTCGAGGCGCCGCCGCCGCGCCGCGACGAGGCCCGCGCCCGCGCCGAGCGCGCCCGCGCCGAGCGCCGCCCAGCGATCGGGCCCCCGCCCCGCGCGCCACAGCGCGAGCGCCGCGACGACGCCGACGGCCAGCCCCACGGCCGCGCCCGTGAGCGCCGTGCGCGTCGCCAGCCGCCGCCGCAACCTCGACGCGTGCCTCGAGAACAACGCCGACAGCTCGCTCACCCGCGAAGCCTCCCAGGGACTCGGCCGCCGCGCAAGCGCCGGGCGTCAGTGCTTCAGGCGGTCGGGGGTGTGGCCGCGCGCCGGATCGTCCTTGGGGTTCTCGGTGAGCTGGCGGCCGCTCGGATCGGAGAAGCTCATCAGCGTCTCGCGCTCGTAGATGAACTGGTCGCGCGAGTCGTACGGCACCGCGTGCTGCCCGGTGTCCATGCGGATGGCGTCGCACGGGCACGCCTCGACGCAGTAGCCGCAGAAGATGCAGCGCAGCTCGTCGATCACGAAGGACACGGGGTACTTCTCCCAGCCCTTCTTGTCGGCGTCCGCGTACTCGCCCGCGACGATGTGGATGCACTGCGCGGGGCACGCCGTCGAGCAGCACAGGCAGGCGACGCAGCGCGGGTTGCCGTCCTCGCGCAGCGTGAGGCGGTGCACGCCGCGGAAGCGCTCCGGGTACGGGCGCTTCTGCTCGGGGTAGCTGATCGTGGTGACGCCGTCGTCGAACGCCTCGAGCACGGGATCGTTGCGCTGGCCGAACGCGAGCTCCTTCGTGTTCTTGAAGAAGTGCTTCACCGTGACGCCGATGCCGGCGACGACCGAAGGCAGGTACGCCTGCACCTTCGCGTCGCGCGAGGGGCGGGGGATGGGCTTGCCGATGATTCCGTTTCCCATGTGGTGGTCTCCGTCAGGCCTGCATCGGGGTCTCGGGGGTGCGACCGACGCGGCCGACCCGGGCCGCGACGCCGCTCGACGTGAACCGCGCGCGCTCGACCGGCGACAAGAGGAGCCGCGCGAACTTCACCGCGAGGAACGCCGACGCCCCGATCACGATGAACCCGGTCGCGTCCGCCGCGAGGCGCAGGCCGCTCGCGACCGACGGGCCCGCGCTCGACGCGCCGAGCACCAGGAGGCCCGTGAGCACGATGTTCGCGATGACCGCGGGGAGCATGAACTTCCACCCGAACGCCATGATCTGGTCGTACCGGAAGCGCGGCAGCGTCCAGCGGAGGAAGATCTGGAAGAACGACATCGACAGCACCTTGCCGAAGAAGATGCCGACCCCGAGCAGCGTCGCCACGAGGTGGCTCATCTGCGAGTGCAGGAGCACGGTGTCGCCGAACGCGACGTGCACGGCGTCGCGGTGGAGGAACGGCATCGTCCAGCCGCCGAGGAAGATCGTGACGAGCAGCGCGCTCGACGTGACGAGCTCGATGTACTCGCCCGTGTAGAACATCGCGAACTTGAAGCTCGAGTACTCGACGAAGTACCCGGCGATGATCTCGCTCTCGCCCTCGGGCGCGTCGAACGGCGTGCGCTTCTGCTCTGCGATGGCGGCCGCGAAGAACAGGAAGAACGCGAGCGGCTGCACGAAGATGCCCCAGGTGTTCTCGGCCTGCCACCGCACCATCTCGCCGAGGCGGGGCGTGCCGTAGACCATGAAGGCGCCGACGAGCGACAGGCCCATCGCGACCTCGTAGCTGACCATCTGGCTGGCTGCGCGCAGGCCGCCGAGGAGGCTCCACTTGTTGTCGCTCGACCAGCCGGCGAGCGCCGCGCCGATGATGCCAGTGCCACCCATCGCGAACAGGTAGAGAACGCCGATGTTGAGATCCGCGATCTGCAGGCTCACCGCCTGCTGGCCCTCGGCGCAGGCGCCGACGGTCGACGCCGTCTCGGCGAGCTTCGTCACGTCGAGCGCGCCGTTCGTCGTGCCGAAGCAGAGCGCGTCGCCGAACGGGATGATCGCGTACGTCACGAGCGCCGGGAACAGCGAGATGAGCGGCCCGAGCGAGTGCAGGAGCTTGTCGGCCTTCGGCGGGACGAAGTCCTCCTTGAACGCGAATTTCAGCGCGTCCGCGATCGAGTGCAGCAGCCCCGCCGCGCGCAGCTCGACCGTGCCCGACGGGATGCGGTAGCCGAGGTACGCCGCGACCAGGAGCAGCACGCCCGCGAGCGCCGCCGGGCCGCCGAGCGCGAAGGCCTTCGACACCTCGGCCTCGTTGGCCGGCGACGAGGCCCCGTAGAGCACGCCGAGCGCGAGGTGCAGGAACCCGCCCGTGTAGAAGATCCACCGCGGATCGCGCATGTCGCGGAGCGCGGCCTCGAGCGGGTTCGCGGCGTCGCCCGACACACGCACGTACCCGGCGAGCACGAGCGCGTGCGACCAGAGCACGAGCGTCGCGAGCTCGGCCATCCAGAACCCGCGACCCACGCCCGTCTCCGGGGGGTTCGCGGGGAAGAACTTGAAGCACAGCGCCGCGACGGCCACGCCGGCGAGCAGCGCGGGCGTGGCGAGCGCGCCCTTCAAGAGGAAGCCGGGCACCTTCACGACGGCGCGGTTCGGGCCGACGCGGTCCTGGATGAGCGCGGCCTGCCGGCGCTCGACGAACACGAGCACCGGCGCGAGGTTCAAGAAGAACCCGAGCATGATCAGGATCTTCACGAGCGCGAAGATCAGCACCTGGTACTCGGCGATGAATTTCACCATGGCGTCTCTCACTCGGCCGGCGGGGCCGGGATGCTCTTCGGGGGCAGGCTCGCGCTCGGCTCGGCGGCCATCGCCCGGCGCAGCTCGGCGAGCTTGCGCATCGGCGTCGCGAACCCGAGCTCCTTCGCGATCACGGCGACCCACTCCCAGCCGGGCCGCGAGTCGCCCTGCGGGTGGATGGCGCGCTGGCTGCGCTGCGGGGTGTCCTGGGCGTTGACGTACGTGCCGTCCATCTCGGCCCACGAGCACGCGGGGAGCACGACGTGCGCGGCCTTCGCGATCGGGCCCTCGTGCGCGCTGATGGCGACGAAGCCCTTCGCGCGGGAGAGCGCGGCGATCGCGGGGCCGTCGAGCGCCGCCTCGCTGCCGAGCGCGAGGACGTGCGTGTAGCGGCCCGCGGAGACGCCGGCGACCAGATCGGCGAGGGGCTTCGGCGGGGTCGTCGACGCGACCTGCACCGCGCCCGCCGTGTTGGGGTTGCGGTCGGCCGACATCAGCACGCCGTCGGCCTCGCCGGGCGCCCGCCCCGCGAGGAAGAAGTCGCCCGCGCCGAGGTAGGTCTTCGCGAGCGTGACCAGCGCGAAGTTGTCCTCGCTCGCGTGCTCGGCGGACAGGACGATCGCGAGGGTGCCGGGGTTCGTGAGGCGACGCTTCGCCTCCGCGAGCGCGTCCGCGACCGTCGTCGCGACGCCGGCGACGCGCGCCTCGGTGATGCGCCCCTCGTGCGCCCGCGCGTACGACAGCATCCCGTGGTCGCACATCCAGTACTTGTTGATCTCCTCGTTGTCGCGCGGGCGGTGGCGGTACGCGCGCTGGTTGCGCGGGTCGAAGTCCAGGTGCGCGTTGCAGCCCGTCGCGCAGCCCTGGCACACCGTGCGCGCCGAGCGGAGGAACCACACGCGCGCCTTGAACCGGAAGTCCTTCGAGGTGAGCGCGCCCACGGGGCAGACGTGCTCGGTCATCAGCGTGTAGTTGTTGTCGAGCTGCCGCCCCTCGGCGACGAAGATCTCGCCGAGGTTGCCGCGCTCACGCTTCTCGAGCACCGGGTCCTTCGCGACCTCCTCGACGAAGCGGACGCAGCGCGTGCAGACGATGCAGCGCTCGGCGTCGTACACGATCGTGGGGCCGAAGCTGACGGCCTTCGGCTTGTGCACGATGTCGTCGTGCATCCGCTTCTTGTAGCGGCCGTGCTCGAGCCAGTAGTCCTGGAGGCGGCACTCGCCCGCCTGGTCGCAGATCGGGCAGTCGACGGGGTGGTTCAGCAGCAACAGCTCCTGCACCGTCTTGCGCGCGTCCGCGACGTGCGGCGACGAGTCGCTCAGCACCTCCATGCCGTCGGTGCAGCCGATCTGGCACGCGGGCTGGAGCTTGGGCTTCTGGGTGGAGACGTACTCCTTGCCGTTCCACTGGAGCACGTCGAGGCGCATCGCGCGCTGGCCCGGCGGCGGCAGGATCTCGACGAGGCACATGCGGCAGTTCGCCGCGACCGAGAGGCCCGGGTGCCAGCAGTAGTGCGGGACGTCGATGCCCGCGCGGTGCGCCGCGCGGATGATCGTGTCGCCGTTCATGAACGGGATCTCGCGTCCGTCCAGCTTGATGTTGGGCATGCTCGTCTGGTCTCTCTCAGGCCGCTCGGGCGGTCAGTGGTCGCACTCGCCGCCGATCATGTTCATCGAGCCGAACGTGGGCACGATGTCGGCGATCATGCCGCCCTCGATCAGGTGGTGCAGGGCCGACGTGATGATGAAGCACGGCGGGCGGATGCGGACGCGGTAGGGCGTGCCGGAGCCGTCGCTGACGAGGTAGAACCCGAGCTCGCCGTTGCCCGCCTCCGTGTAGCTGTAGCACTCGCCGGCGGGCACCTTGACGCCCTCCATCACGATCTTGAAGTGCTGGATCGTGCCCTCGATCGTCTTGTAGACCTCGTCCTTCGGCGGGAGCGTGACGCGGGCGTCCTCGACCATCACGGGGCCGTCGTCGGGCATCTGCTCGAGCGCCTGCGCGACGATGCGCGCCGACTGCCGGAGCTCCTCGAGGCGCACCATGAAGCGGTCGTAGTTGTCGCCGGTCGTGCCGACCGGCACGTCGAAGTCGAAGCGATCGTAGACGGAGTACGGGTGGGCCTTGCGCACGTCGTACGCGACGCCCGTCGAGCGCAGGCACGGGCCCGTCCAGCCGTACGCGCTGGCGAGCTCGGGGGTCATCACGCCGACGCCGTCGAGCCGGTCGATGAAGATGCGGTTCGACAGGAGCAGCGCCTCGCCCTCCTTGACGAGCGCGAGCACCCCGGCGACCGCCGCGCGCACGTGCTCCTTGAAGCGCTTCGTCGGGGGCTTCGCCATCCCGCCGATGCGACCGAACGAGTGCGTGAGGCGCGCGCCGGTCTCCTCCTCGAAGATGTCCCAGACCATGTCGCGGGCCTTGATGAACCAGAGGAACGGCGTGAACGCGCCGAGCTCCATGGCCATCGCGCCGTTGCACGTCAGGTGGTCGCAGATGCGCGCGAGCTCGCCGAGCACGACGCGGTAGTACTCGCAGCGCTCGGTCGGCTTGATGCCGAGCATCTTCTCGACCGCCATCGCGAACGCGTTGTTGTTCAGCATCGGCGAGACGTAGTTGAGGCGGTCGACGTAGGGGAACACCTGCCCCCACGTGCCGCGCTCGCACATCTTCTCGAACGCGCGGTGCAGGTAGCCGACCTGCACGTCGCACTTCACGATCGTCTCGCCGGAGACCTCGAGCATCATGCGCACGGTGCCGTGCATCGCGGGGTGCGCCGGGCCCATCTTCAGCTGCATCGGCTCGGCCGGCAGCTCGAGCTCGGACTCGTCCAGATCTTGATCGAGCGGTTCCATCTCAGTTCACCTCGGGGGAGCCGGGCGCGCCGTGGGTCTGCCGGCCGAACGGCATGCCCTCGTCCGCGCCGAACGGCGCGAGCTTGCCCTGCACGCCCGCGCCCTCTCGGTACGGGACGAGCGGCTGCGTGCGCGCGGCGGGGTAGTCCTTGCGGAGCGGGTGCCCCTCGAACTCCGGGTACGTCAGGATGCGGCGAAGATCGGGGTGCCCCGCGAAGCGCACGCCGAACATGTCGAACGCCTCGCGCTCCATCCAGTCGGCGCTGCGCCACACGGAGAGCAGCGAGTCGACCACGGCGTCGTCGCCGTCCGCGTCGCCGACGGCCGTCTTCACGCGCAGGCGGTGCTTCTTCGTGAGCGAGTAGAGGTGCGTCACGACCTCGAAGCGCGGCTCGCGGTCGGGGTAGTCGACGCCGCAGAGATCGATCAGCATCTGCATCTGCGAGGACGGATCGTCGCGGAGGAACAGGTGCACCTCGCGCCAGTCGGCGGGGGCGACCACCACGGCCTCGTCGCCGTGCTGCGACGTCGCGGCGAGGATGCGCGCGCCGAAGCGCGCCGTGAGCTTCTGTTGCAGGGCCTTCGACATGTCAGCCTCCGAGCCTCTTCACCTTGGCCTCGAGCGCCGCGTGGCTCTCCTCGAGGTCGGCGGGGGTGCGCAGCGTGACGAGCTGCCCCTGCTTCGGGTCGACGCGCGGCTTGATGATCCCCGGGGTGCGGTCGCCCGTCGCGATCTTGTCCTGGAGGAGCAACAGGCCGTCGATGACGGCCTCGGGGCGCGGCGGGCAGCCGGGCACGTAGACGTCGACGGGGATGATCTTGTCGATGCCGGCGACGGTCGCGTAGTTGTCGTAGAACCCGCCGCAGCTCGCGCACGTGCCGAACGCGAGCACCCACTTCGGCTCGGTCATCTGCTCCCAGACGCGGCGGAGCACCGGGGCCTGTCGCTGGCTGATCGTGCCGACGACCCACAGCAGGTCGGCCTGGCGCGGCGAGAAGCGCGGGGCCTCGGCGCCGAACCGCGCCATGTCGAACCGCGGGCTCGCGAAGCTCATGAACTCCATGCCGCAGCACGCCGTGACGAACGGGTACTGGAACAGCGAGTACTTGCGCGCCCAGCCGAGCAGATCCTGGAACCGCGTGGTCGCGAAGCCCTGCTCGGAGCCCTCGACGACGTGCGTGCGCGTCAGATCTCCCACTCGAGGGCTCCCTTCTTCCAGCAGTAGACGAGGCCGACCACGAGGACGACGAGGAAGCTCAGCATCGTCAGGAAGCCCGTCCACCCGAGCTCCTTGAACGACACCGCCCACGGGTAGACGAACACCGACTCGATGTCGAAGACCACGAAGAGGATCGCCGTCAGGTAGAACTTCACCGAGAGCTTCGCGTTGCCGGCGCCGCCCGACTCGTTGCCGCACTCGAACGGCATGTCCTTCTCGGGGGTCGACCGCTTCTCACCGAGGAAGTGGCCAGCGCCGAACATGCCGGCGGCGACGGCCGCCGCGAGCACGAACAGCAGGAAGATGGGCGCATACGAGGCAACCATGGGGGCTCCGAGGGGCTCGAGGGATCGAGCGGGGGCGGCGTAGTTTCGGTTCGCCCGTGCGTCAACGCTCGGGGGTCGTCGGGGCGCCGGGCGCGCGCGGGTGATCCATCGCAGCCGACGCGTCGCGTCGCTTGACGGGCGCGGCGGGCGGCTCCAAACCTCGCGCGGTTCTTTCGTACACGAAACACCTCCTCCCCACCCGACGAGGCCCCCCGCTCCCCATGTCCCAGGCTCCTCAGAACCGTTACAAGGCAGACCTTCGAGAGTTCAGCTTCCTCCTGTTCGAGCACTTCAAGCTCCAGGAGCTGCTCGGCAAGGAGCCGTTCTCGGCGTTCGCCGAGGACGACGTGAAGATGATCTTCTCCGAGTGCTACAAGTTCGCGTGCGACGTGACCGGCCCGCTGAACGGCGTCGGCGACTCGCAGGGGTGCCGCGTGGTGGACGGCGCGGTGAAGACGCCCGACGGGTTCAAGGACGCGTGGAAGCGCCTGTACGAGGCGGGCTGGAAGAGCGTCGCGGTCGACCCCGAGTACGGCGGGCAGGGCGCCCCGCACGCGGTCGCCGCGCTCGTCGAGGAGATGCTCTCCGGCTCGAACACGGCGTTCAACATGTACCCGGGGCTCGCGTTCGGCGCGGCCGAGGTCATCGAGGCGTTCGGCACCGACGCGCAGAAGGCGAAGTACCTGTCGAAGATGTTCTCGGGCGTGTTCGGCGGCACGATGTGCCTGACCGAGCCGCAGGCGGGCACCGACGTCGGCGCCGCGCGCTCGGTCGCGAAGCGCCGCGACGACGGGCGCTACGAGATCTCCGGCACGAAGATCTTCATCTCCGGCGGCGACCAGGACCTGACCGAGAACATCATCCACCTCGTGCTCGCGCGGGTGGAGGGCGCGGCGCCCGGCACGAAGGGCCTGTCGCTGTTCATCGTGCCGAAGCTCCACGTCGGCGACGACGGCGCGCTCGGCGAGGCGAACGACGTCGCGCTCGGCGGCATCGAGCACAAGATGGGCATCAACGGCTCGGCGACGTGCGTGCTGAACTTCGGCGAGGGCGGGCGGTGCCTGGGCGAGCTCGTCGGCACGGTCGAGAGCGTCGGGATGAGCCAGATGTTCCACATGATGAACGGCGCGCGCATCGCCGTCGGCCTGCAGGGGCTCGGCGTCGCGTCGAGCGCGTACCTCAACGCGCTCGCGTACTCGCGCGACCGCAAGCAGGGCTCGTCGATGCGCAACTTCAAGGACGCGTCGGCGCCGCGCGTGCCGATCATCGAGCACGCCGACATCCGGCGGATGCTGCTCGAGATGAAGGCCAAGGTCGAGGGCGTGCGCGCGCTCGCCGTCAAGCTCGCCTTCCACCAGGACTCGGCCCGCGCGCTCGCCGGCCCCGCGAAGGCGGACGACAAGGTCGGCTACCACAAGGGCCAGGTCGAGCTGCTGACGCCGCTCGTGAAGGCGTACAGCTCCGACCAGGCGTTCCGCGTCTGCGAGCTCGCCATCCAGACGTTCGGCGGCGCCGGGTACATCAAGGACTACGGCGTCGAGCAGTACTGCCGCGACTCGAAGATCTTCAGCATCTACGAGGGCACGAACCACGTCCAGGCGATGGACCTGGTCGGCCGCAAGCTCGGCATGGCGGGCGGCGCGAACCTGATGGCGCTCGGCGCCGACATCGCGAGGTTCGTCGCGGCGAACAAGGAGCACCCCGCGTTCGCGAAGGACGTCGCGACGCTCGCGCGCGCGCAGGAGGCGATCACGGCGGCGGCGATGCGCATCATCTCGTGGTTCCAGGGCGGGCGCGCGGCGATGGTGCCGCTCAACGCCAACCGGTTCCTCGAGATGATGAGCGAGACGGTGGTCGGCTGGCTCCTGCTCGAGCAGGGCGTGATCGCGCACGCCGCGCGCGGCCGGCTCGGGCCCGAGCACCACGACGACGACTTCTACGAGGGCAAGGTGGCGTCGGCGCAGTTCTTCGCGCGGAACGTGCTCCCCGGCGTGATGTTCAAGCTCGAGCTCCTGCAGAACGAGGACGAGAGCGCGCTCGGCATCAGCGACGCGGCGTTCGCGACCCTCTGAGCGCCCCACCCCGCGGCCGGCGCGAGCTCCTCCAGCTCGGCCGGCGGTGGACCCCACCCCACCTCGGTACTAACGTCGCGCCCGCATGGCCAACCCGCCGCCGCTCCCAGGCGCGACCGTGGAGCGCGTCCCTCTCCTCGCGCTGCGCAACTCGGTGCTGTTCCCGCTCTCGACGGTGCCGATCAACGTCGGGCGGGCGCGGAGCGTGCGGCTCGTCGAGGAGCTCGCTGGCAAGGAGCGCGCGCTCGTGGGCGTCGTCGCGCAGCGCGCGGCCGACGTCGACGATCCGTCGTTCGACGATCTCTACGACGTGGGCACGCTCGCGCGCGTCGTGAAGGTCATCCGCATGGGCGCGTCCAACTACAGCGTCGTGCTGAGCGGGCTCGGGAGGTTCCGGCTCACGCACGCGGTGTCGCAGGAGCCCTTCCTCACCGCCGACGTCGTCCGCCTGTCGGAGCAGCTCGGCCGCGACCCGGAGCTCGACGAGCTCGCGAAGCGCCTCCGCGAGGACACCCGCGCCGCGCTCGAGCTGATGCAGAGCCTCCCCCGCGACACCGGCGGCATCCTCGACAACGTGCGCGAGCCGGGCTCGCTCGCCGATCTCATCGCCTCGAACCTGCCCGCCGAGCACGCGAGCGTCCAGGTGAAGCAGGAGATCCTCGAGGCCTTCGACGTGAAGGCGCGCGTGCGCATGGTCGCCGGGATCCTCGCGCGGCAGGTCGAGGTGCTCCGCGTGCGCAAGGAGGTGACGCGGATCGCCCAGACGGAGCTGACGAAGAGCGAGCGCGAGTACATCCTCTCCGAGCAGATGAAGGCGATCCGCGCCGAGCTCGGCGAGACGACCGAGGACGAGATCGAGGAGCTGCGCGAGCGCCTGCGCCGCGCCGAGCCGCCGCCGGAGATCGAGCGGGTCGCGAAGAAGCAGCTCTCGCGGCTGTCGCACATGCAGCAGCAGTCGGCCGAGTACAACGTGACCCGCACGTACCTCGAGTGGATCGCCGATCTGCCGTGGAGGAAGACCACGCCGGATCGCATCGACGTCTCCGACGTGCGCCGCTGCCTCGACGAGGACCACCACGGCCTCGAGAAGGTGAAGAAGCGCATCCTCGAGTACGTCGCGATCCGCCAGCTGCGCGCCGACAAGAAGGGCCCGATCATGCTCTTCATCGGCCCGCCCGGCGTGGGCAAGACGAGCCTCGGACGGTCGATCGCGCGCGCGATGGGCCGCAAGTACACGCGCGTCGCGCTCGGCGGCGTCCGCGACGAGGCCGAGGTGCGCGGCCACAGGCGCACGTACGTCGGCGCGCTGCCCGGCCGCATCATCCAGGCGCTGAAGAAGGTCGGCGTCCGCAACCCGGTGATGGTGCTCGACGAGGTCGACAAGCTCGGCGCCGATCTGCGCGGCGATCCGGCGGCCGCGCTGCTCGAGGCGCTCGACCCGGAGCAGAACGACTCGTTCCAGGATCACTACATGGACGTGCCGTTCGACCTGTCGCAGATCGTGTTCCTGGCGACGGCGAACGATCGTTCGACCATCCCGCAGGCGCTGTACGACCGCATGGAGGTCATCGACGTCTCCGGGTACACGCGCACCGAGAAGCAGCACATCGCGCGCGACTACCTCGTGCCGAAGCAGCTCGAGCAGCACGGGCTCTCCGACGAGCGCCTCCTGTTCGGCGACGAGGGCGTCTCGACCCTCATCGACTGCTACACGCGCGAGGCCGGCGTGCGCGGGCTCGAGCGGCAGATCGCGGCGGTGTGCCGGGCGCGCTCGATGCGCCTCGCCGAGGGCGACGACTCGATGGGCGAGATCGTCACGCGCGCGCTCTGCGAGAAGGTGCTCGGCCCGCCCTTGTACCGGCCCGAGGTCGCCGAGCGGCGAGGCGCGCCCGGCGTCGTCGCGGGGCTGAGCGTCTCGTCCGCCGGCGGCGACGTCCTGTTCGTCGAGGCGACGAAGATGCCCGGCAAGGGCGAGGTCATCCTCACCGGCAACATGAAGAGCGTGATGCAGGAGTCCGCCACGACCGCCGTCAGCTTCGTCCGCTCGAAGGCCGACAGCCTGATGCTCGATCCGGAGTGGCTGAAGGCGATCGATCTGCACCTCCACCTCCCGAAGGGCGCGGTGCCGAAGGACGGCCCGAGCGCCGGCGTCACGATGTTCACCGCGGTCGCGTCGCTGCTGCTCGGCGCGCCGGTGCGGCCCGACGTCGCGATGACGGGCGAGATCTCGCTGCGCGGCAAGGTGCTGCCGGTCGGCGGCATCAAGGAGAAGCTCATCGCGGCGCACCGCGGGGGCATGAAGACCGTGCTGATGCCCAAGAAGAACGAGCGCGATCTCGACGACCTGCCCCGCGAGGTGCGCGAGGCGCTCGAGATCAAGCTGCTCTCGACGATGGACGAGATCCTGCCGCTCGTCCTCTTGCCCATCGAGCCCGCGCCGCCGTCGTTGCCCCCCGAGGCGCCGTAGCGCTCGGCGCATGTGGAGCCCCGCCCCGCTCCCGCGGACGCTCGGCGCGGCGCTGCGCGACGTCGAGGATCCCCGCGCGAGCGTGCGGCTCTCCGCGCTCACCGACCTCGCGCGCCACGCCAACGCGAGCCCGCACGCCGTCGCGGCGGCGGCCCTCGCCGCGCTCGAGGACGCGTCGTCGCACGTGCGCGCCCACGCGGCCGCGGTGCTCGGGGCGTGCGCGCGGCTCGCCGACGTCCCGCCGCTCACGCGCGCCGTCGACGACGAGGACGCGCTCGTCCGGCAGATGGCGCTCGAGGCGCTCGGCGAGATCGGCGGCGCGGACGCGCTCGCCGTCGTCTCGCGCGGCCTCGCCGATCCGCGCCCCGACGTCCGCTTCCAGGCGCTCATCGTCGTCGCGCGCGGCCCCGACCCCGACGCAGCCGAGCGCGCGGTGCTCGCCGGGCTCGACGACGACGACGACTCGATCCGGCACATCGCGCTCCGCGCGGCGGAGGAGCGCTGGCAGCGCGGTGGGCCGCCCGACGCCGTGCTCGAGCGGGCGCGCGCGCGCCTCTCCGACCAGGTCGCCGAGGTGCGGGTGGCCGCCGCGGTGCTGCTCGCGGAGGCGGGGGATCACGCGGGCGCCTCGGTGCTGCTCGACGTCGTCGAGGACCGCAGCTCCTCCCGCGAGGTCGAGGACGTGCGCGCGGCGATCGAGCGGGCGGGTCGCGTGGTGGGCCCTCGCGCGTCGGCAGCGCTCGAGCGGCGGGCGTTCGGCGCAGCGCGGTTCTTCCGTGAACGGCACGCGTGGAGCGCCACGGTGGCGCTCGCCTCGCTCGGGCACGAGCGCGCCGTCGGCGAGGTGGTCCGCGCGCTCGCGTCGCGCTCGCGGGGGAAGCGGGAGGTCGGCGTCGCGGCCGTCGGCGTCGCGGGGCTCTCCGCGCTGCGCGCGCGGGTCGAGCAGCTGCGCGCCGAGGACCGGGTGGACCCGGGCGTCGCCGACGAGGCGCTCTCACGGCTCGATCGCGTACACTCCGCGCCGCGATGAACGACGCCCACGAGTGGAACTCCCTCCGGTACTCGCCGGCGCGCGGCGGCGGCCACGTCGAGAGCTACTTCTTCAAGCTCAACTCCCCGGACGGCGAGCGCGCGCTCTGGCTGCGCACGACGCTCCTCGCGCGCCCGGGCGCCGCCCCGGTCGCCGAGGCGTGGGCGATCTCGTTCCGTCGCGACGGTCGCCACGTCGCCTGCAAGGAGGTCGTGCCGCTCGCGGCCGCGCGCTTCGATCCGTCGGACCTCGGCGCCGAGGTGGCGTCGCTGCGCACCGCGCCGGGCTCCATCTCCGGCAGCGTCGCTCGCGGGCCCTCGCGCGTCGCCGTGGCGCTGACGTTCGAGGACTCGACCCCGCCGCTCGTGCCCTTCCCGCACGCGTCGATGTACACGGGGGCGCTGCCGAAATCGAAGCTGGTGTCGCCGTATCCCGACGCGCGCTTCGACGGCTGGTACGAGGTCGACGGCGAGCGCGTCGACGTCCGCGGCTGGCGCGGCATGCAGGGCCACAACTGGGGTCCCTGCCACACGCACCACTACGCCTGGGCGCACTGCAACCAGTTCGACGGCGAGGACGCGGTGTTCGAGGGGCTCACGGGCCGCGTGAAGATGGGCCCGCTCGTGCTGCCGCCGCTGACGCTGCTGTGCCTCCGCTACCGCGGCGCGCGCTACTCGTGGAACCGCCTGCGCGACCTCGCGTCCGCGAGCGGGAGCATCGGCCGCAGGACGTGGAGCTTCCGCGCCGAGAACGATCTCGGCGTGCTCGAGGGGACGCTCTCGTCGCCCGACGACCTCGTGGTCGGCCTGCTGTACGAGAACCCCGAGGGGCCGCCGACGTACTGCCTCAACTCCAAGCTCTCGACCGCCACGCTGTCGCTGACGCCGCGCGGGCGCCCGCCGGTCACGCTCCGCAGCCGCGCGGCCGCGCTCGAGATCGCGACGACCGATCCGCGCCACGGCGTCCGGCTCCGCGCCTGACCCCCGCGACCGCGACTCGGATGTCATGCCGAGGCCGGTGAATAGGCGCGGCCGGCGGGTCGTCCCACCGCGCGGCGCCGAAAGATCGTCACCGGGAGGTTGCAATTCCCGACCGAACGCGCCAAAAGCCCGCGCCCCACCGAGCCGCTGGCTCCGGGCTTGCTAGAGACGTCCCGCTGACCTGCGTCAGGCGCGGCGACGCAGACCGATCACAAAAAACCTTCGTGTGCCCGCGTCGGGCCTCGAGACGAGAAGAACAATCATAGGAGGCTGAGTATGTCGAATCGTGGCTTGTGGATGATGTTGGGTGCAGCGGGCCTCTCCGGTCTGCTCGCGGTGGCTTGTGGTGGCAGCGACTCCGACTCGCCCTCCGGGACGACGGCGGCGGGCGGCGCGACGGGCAAGGCCGGCTCGGGCAACAAGGCCGGCTCGAGCACCGCCGGCGGCGGCGGGTCGACGGCCAACGGCGGCACCAGCGCGGGCGGCACCAGCGCGGGCGGCACCAGCGCGGGCGGCAAGGCCGGCACCTCGGCCGGCGGCTCGACGAGCCAGCCCCAGCCCCCGACGCCGGGCAGCATCGGCAAGGCGTGCTCGAGCGACGCGGCGTGCGGCACCGGCGGGACGTGCATCAAGACGGACAGCACCGACTTCCTCGGCGTCGGCGCGCCGAACGGCTACTGCTCGATGGACTGCACCGACTTCCTCAAGAAGGCGATCACCGATCCGAACACCGCGGGCGACGATCCCTGCGGGGACGGCGCGAGCGGCCTCAACTTCGGCACCGGCGACGGCGTCGACAAGGCGAAGGGCGTCTGCGTGCAGCTCTGCACGTTCGGCTCGCCGGAGCTGGCGTTCGAGCCCCCGCCGGACGACAAGTGCCGCGGCCGCGAGGACGTCGGCTGCTTCCCGCTCCACGAGAGCGAGACCGACCCGAAGGTCACGCCGAAGCTGATCCGCGCGACGATCGACGGCAAGGACGTCCCCGTCGGGTTCTGCCGCCCGCTCTGCACGGACGACACGTCGTGCAAGTCCGGCTACAAGTGCGACCTCGGCTCCGGCGGCTGCATCCCGAAGGGCACGAAGTGCCAGCAGCACGAGACGAAGTGCGACCCGACGCTCGTCGACGCGGCCGGCGACAACGTGAAGCAGTGCGAGGGCCTCTGCGTCAGCATCTACGGCTCCGACGCGCCGGCCGACAAGCAGAAGATCGGCATCTGCATGGACCCGTGCGCGGCCGGCAACACCGCGGCGTGTGACGGCCAGAACGGTCAGGGCGCGTTCTGCGGCCTGTACAACCTCTACGGCTACGACGGCGAGGGCCGCGTCGACGTGGGCGTCGGCGACCAGGCGGTCTGCGGCTGGTTCGCGTCGTCCGGCACGTCCGACAACGAGTGCGGCTGGGAGGCGGGCTCGTTCGTCCGCACCTTCAAGACCCAGAGCCAGCCCATCCCGATCTGCGTGATCTCGAGCGAGTGCACGTCGAACGACGACTGCACCTACGAGTGCAAGACGGCGGCGGACTGCGAGACGGGCGACTCCTGCACCGGCGGCAAGTGCATCAAGGCGGACGGCACGCCGAACACCGGCGGCAACTCCTGCACCGAGGTCGCCGAGCTGGGCGCGAAGTTCTGCCTCGACCACAAGCCGACGGGCCTGAAGCCGAAGGGCTCGCCTGGCTGCACGGGCGCCGGCGGCGCGGGTGGTAGCGCGGGCGCGGCAGGCGCGGGCGGCGCGGCGGCAGGCGCCGGCGGCGCGGCGGCGGGCGCGGGCGGCGCGGCGGCGGGCGCGGGCGGCGCGGCGGCGGGCGCGGGCGGTGACGCGGGCGCGGGCGGCGCGGCGGCGGGTGCCGGCGGTGACGCGGGCGCAGGCGGCTCGGCGGCCGGCAGCGCCGGCGCGGGCGGCTGAGCTCCCGGCTCCCCCCGGAGGCGGCGCGTCGGCGAGGGCCGGCGCGCCGTTTCGCTTTTTGTGAGAGCCCCATGAAGCGCCACTCCTGCGTCGCCGCGATCGCCACCGGCCTGTGTGGGGTGCTCGTCTCGCTCGTGCCAGCGTGCCGCTGCGCTCCTTCGGACGTCGGCGCGGGCGCCGCGGGCGCTCCGGCCACGCCGTCGAGCGCGCCCGCGGTGTCGGTCGACTCGGCCGCCGTGCGGAGGGTGAACCTCCGCCCGAACCTCCGCCCGCTGGTCCTCTCGCCCTCGGGGATCCGCCCGCCGATCACGGCGCCGACCACGCGGTAGCTGGGAGAGGTCGGCTCGCCGGGGGCGCGCGGCTGGTGTAGACGCCGAGTCGATGCTCACTGCGCCGACAGTCGAGGGCCCCGACACCGGTTTGTTTCGTGTGCTGCGCGACGACGGCAGCGCCGACCCCGCGAGCGACCCCTTCCTCTCGAAAGCGCAGCTCGCGTCGATGCACCGCCACATGCGCCGGCTGCGCGTGATGGAGGCCCGCATGGTGGTGCTGCAGCGCCAGGGTCGAGTCGGGTTCTACGGCTCGTGCACGGGGCAGGAGGCCACGCCGATCGCGGTGGGGCTCGCGCTCGCGCCCGGCGACTGGGTGTTCCCCGCGCTGCGCGAGAGCGCGATCATGCTGGTGCGCGGGTTCCCCCTCACGAGCTACGTCGCGCAGGTCTTCGGCAACTCGAGGGATCTGCTGAAGGGCCGCCAGATGCCGTCGCACATGAGCGGGCGCTCGGTGAACCAGGTGTCGTGGTCGAGCTGCATCGGGCCCCAGATCCCGCAGGCGGTCGGGTGCGCGATGGCGATGCAGCGCGAGAACAAACGCAACATCGCGGTCGGCTTCTCCGGCGACGGCGCGACGAGCCAGCCGGATTTTCACAACGCGATGACGTTCGCGGCGCGGTTCAGGGCGCCGTGCCTCATCATCTGCCAGAACAACCACTGGTCGATCAGCGTCCCCACCGCGAAGCAGACGGCGAGCGCGACGATCGCGGTGAAGGGCCGCGCGTACGGCGTCCCGAGCGTCCGGGTCGACGGCAACGACGTGCTCGCGGTCTACGTCGCCGTGCGCGACGCGGCGGCGAGGGCGCGCGACGGCGGCGGGCCCGCCTTCCTCGAGTGCGTGACGTACCGGATGGGCGCGCACTCGACGAGCGACGATCCCACGCGCTACCGCTCGAACGAGGAGGTGGAGAGCTGGGCGAAGAAGGATCCGCTCGACCGCCTGGAGCGCTACCTCCGCCGCGCCGGGCTGCTCGACGACGCGGCGATCGCGGCGATGGACGCGGAGCTGACGGCGGAGATCGAGCGGGCGATCGACGAGGTCGAGCCCGCGCCGCCGCCGGACCGCACAGCGCTGTTCGACGACGTGTACGCGCAGCCCACCTGGCCGCTCCGCGAGCAGCGCGCCGCGCTCGCCCAGCTGCCGAAGGCCGAGAGCCCCCACTGACGGAACTTCTCTCGCGCGGGGTGGTCGGAGGCACGATGCGCAACCTGGCGACGCTCTCGCTCGCGCTCCCCGCGCTCTCGTACCTGATCGGCTGCGGCGCCGCCGGCGTGCCCGCGCGGCCCCCCGCGGCGACCCCGGCGGCGGCGACGGCCGAGGCGCCGAAGCGCCCCGCGCCGCTCGAGCTCGACCGCGCGCCGTTCACGGTGCCGCTCGATCTGCGCACCGAGCCTGCTCACCTGATGGACCTGCCGGCGAGCGAGCTCACGCCCGCTGCGCTGCCCGCCGCGCCGGCGAGCGTGCCCGCGCCGCCGAAGAGCTGCGCCCTCGCGCCGAGGCCGCTGCGGTCTTCCTGCGCCGATCCGGCCGCGGCGCGCGCCGCCCTCGCGGACGCGCTCGCGTCTCCCGCCGCGCAGCAGCAGGCCGAGCTCGCCGCGCTCGAGGGTTGCGCCGGGCTCCCGGGGGGGTTCGTCAGCGCGCTCCGCGCGGAGCTCGCGCCGGCCGTCTGCGCGGACGTCGTCGCCGCGCCGGCGCTCTCCCGACCCGCCGCGTCGATCCGACCGCTGATCACCGGCGCGCTGCAGGGGCACGTCGTCGCGGGCCGCCTCGCGCGCCTGCCCTCGCCGCCGCCGCGGCTCGAGCCGCCGTTCGACAAGCAGCGGGTGCTCGATCACATCAGGGGGCCGGTCGCGCGGTGGCTCGTCGAGCAGTCCGAGGCGGTCGAGGAGACCAGCCGCGCCGCGGAGCGCCTGACGTTCTACGGCCGCGCGGTAGCCGCCCTCGAGGCCGGCATGGCCGATCTGCGGATGGTCGAGGCGATGCGCGCGATGCCCGTCTCCGACGAGATCGCGCGCGACCCCGAGCTGCGCAGCGTCTACGAGGGCGCGCTCGAGGAGAGCCTCGATCCTCGCAAGGCGCGCGGCCGCGACGCCGTACTCGTCGCGCTCGGCGATTTCGCCGCGGTGGGCGCGCTCTCCGACCCGCGCGTGACCCGCGCGCGCGCGCTGCTCGCCAAGATGTACGGCGGGCGCCGCATCGACGCGCTCGACGCCTTGTGGCTCCCGTCGCTGCCGGAGCTGAAGGCGGCGACGGTCGAGCAGCGGCTCGCGCTGTCGCTCCCCACGTTCTACTCGGCGGTGCTGCTCGACCCGGCGGTCGTGTCGGACGAGGCGACGCTGGTCGCGCTGTCCGGGCGGGGCGTGCCCGGGCCCGCGCGTCGCGCGATGTCCGGTCGCGCGACGCCCGAGGCGAAGCGGCAGGCGGCGGTCTTGCGGCTCAGGTTCGGGCAGACGTACTGGCGCGCGTTCGATTTCGACGAGGCCGCGACGCTGCTGCGCGACGCGCCCCACACGGGCGAGCCGGGCCTCTTGCTCGCCCTCGCGCTCGCCCTGCGCGGCGGCCCCGAGAACGCCGCCGCGATGATGCGCCGCGCGCCGGGCAAGGCGCTGTCGCTCGGCGATCCACGGGCGCTCGAGCAGGTCGCGAAGGGCACGGACGAGCTCGCGGGCCTCGCGGCGTACGACGCGGCCGTCCTCCGCGAGCTCACGGTCGCGCCCGACGCGCCCGCGGCGTTCTGGGACGATCTCGCCGGCCGCTACGACGCCGCCGCGGCGCGCATCACGCTGCCCGCGTGGCGCGCTCGCGCGACCTCGGCGGCGGCCGCCGCGCGCGCCATCCGCGCCGCGCTCCCGCGGTGACCGGCCTCACGAGCCGCACGCCGCGAGGAACCCCACGAGGCCCGGATCGCTCGCCTCGAGCGCGGCGCCGTCCAGCGTGACGTGCGCCAGCGCGCGGTAGCGGGCGTCGCGACCGCCGAGCAGCTCGCGGTAGCTGCGCGACAGCGCCGCGCGCTCATCCTCACCGCGCTCGCGCGTGTACGCGCCGCCCCACACGACCGGCTTCGGCTCCGCGAGGTAGCGCGCGAGCATCGCGTCCACGCGCGACGGCGGGGTCTGCAGGTAGACGACGCGCGTCTGCGCAGCCAGCCGCTCCTGCAGCGCTCGCGACAGGTACACGACGCTGCCCGTGCAGTCGATCACGTGGCGCGCGTCGGTCGAGGCCTCGAGCGCGCGCGCCGTCACCTGCTCCTCGAGCGCGAGGTAGCGCGCCTCGCGCTCGGCGTACCCCGGCGTCCACGGCATGCCCATCCACCGACCGAGCGCGCGCACCGGCTCCTCGCCGTCGTCGGGCGTGACGAGCTCGGTGAGCCGCGCGGCGATCTCGCCGTCACAGTCGTGTCGGGTCCAGCCCGCGTCGACGAGGCGCTTCGCCCAGAAGCTCTTGCCCACCCCCGACATGCCCACGAGGCAGAGGGGCGCGCGCGCGTCGCTCGGGATCACGCGCCCGCCTTAGCGCTTTTTCGACGTCGGCTCTTGACGTTCACACGTGAAGTAACTAACCGGGTGGTTACTTCGATGCCCCCGCGTCCGGCCCGTGATCCAGAGCGCACCCGCGCGCGCATCCTCGCGGCGGCGCTCGCGGAGTTCGCGTCGCGCGGGCTCGCGGGCGCGCGGGTCGACGCGATCGCCGCGGCGGCGGGCGTCAACAAGCGGATGCTGTACCACTACTACGGGCACAAGGACGACCTCTACAACGCCGTCCTGCAAGACCGCCTCGAGCGGCGGGGCGCGTCGATGGCGAGCGCCCCGGACGATCCGCTCCGCACGATCGAGATGTTCCAGCGCGAGGTGCGCGAGGACACGGACTGGGTGCGGTTCCTGATGTGGGAGGCGCTCGAGCAGACGGAGAGCCCGCTGGTCGGCGAGTGCGAGCGGCAGTCGAAGTGCGCGACGGCGGTCGCGATGATCGAGCGGATGCAGGCCAACGGGTTCCTCCCGGGGGCCCACCCGGCGCACCTCGCGCTCTCGATGATGGCGATGGTGCTGTGGCCGTACGCGTTCCCGCAGTTCGCCAGGATGATGACCGGCCTCGATCCGGCGTCGGAGGAGTTCCTGGAGGCGCGCCTCGCGTTCTTCCGGAGCCTGACGAGCGGCGCCCGCGCGGCGCCCGCGCCGGAGTCGTCGCGTCGACAGAAGTCAGGGGGGGGCGAGCAGTCCCGATCGAAGCCCACGAGGGCGAAGGCACACCGGAGAGACCCATGACTACCCAGAGATTGTTGCCCCTCGCCCTGTGCGCCGTCGCCGCGCTCGCGGGCTGCCGCCGCAAGGAGGCCCCCGTCGGGGACGCAGCGCGGGCCGCCGGCAAGAAGCCGGTGGCGACGACGTTCGCGCGGGCGACGGCGCGAGAGATCCCGGTGTGCGTCGATCTGTCGGGGACGCTGGCGGCCGACGAGGAGAGCCAGGTGGCCACGCAGACGGCCGGCAGCGTCTCCGCGGTGCTGGTCGACATCGGCTCGCGCGTGAAGAAGGGCGACCCGCTCGTGCGCCTCGACACGCGCGAGGCGTCGCTGCGCGCGGCGCAGGCGGGCGCGACGGTCACCCAGGCCCGCGAGCGCCTCGCGTTCGACAAGACGAAGGGCTTCGACCCGGACCTCGTCCCCGAGGTCAAGGCGGCGAAGGAGGCGGCCGACCTCGCGGACCAGGACGCCGCGCGCGCGAAGGCGCTCGTCGAGAGCGGGGCGGTCTCCGTCGCCGCGTGGGACGCCGCGCGCAGCCGGGCCGAGCAGGCGCGCGCGCAGCACGCCGCGGCCGTCGGCGCCGCGAAGTCCGCCTACGCGGGGATGAACGCCGCCTCCGCGCAGGCGGGCCTCGCCGGCAAGCAGGTCTCGGACGGCGTCGTGCGCGCGCCGTTCGACGGCGCGGTCGCCGAGCGGCGCGTGTCGGTCGGCGAGTTCGCGCCCGTCGGCAAGGTCGTCGTCGTCGTCGTCGCCGACGATCCGTTGCGCCTGAAGCTCGACGTCGCCGAGGAGGACATCGGCAAGATCGCCGTCGGCAAGGCGGTCGAGGTCGAGGTCGCCGCGTTCCCGGGCGCGGTGTTCGCCGGCTCGATCACGCGGATCGGCGCGAGCCTGCGCACGCAGTCGCGCACGCTGCCCGTCGAGGCCACCCTCCCGAACGCCGACGGCAAGCTGAAGCCCGGCCTGTTCGCGCGGGCGCGCGTCGCCGTCCCGGACAAGAAGGAGAAGGGCGTGTTCGTGCCCGTGGTCGCCGTCGGCTCGACCGGCGCGTCGGCGCGCGTGTTCGTGAAGAAGGGCGCGAAGGTCGAGGAGCGCCTCGTCAAGACGGGGTTGCGCATCGAGGATCGCGTCGCGGTCTCCGGCGTCGCGGCCGACGACGAGGTCGCGACGTCCAACCTCGGCGACCTGCGGGACGGCGCCGACGTCGCGCCGGCGGGGGGCTTACCGCCATGCAATGGCTCGCGTCCATCTCGGTCCGTCGGCCGGTCTTCGCGACGGTGATGGTGCTCGTCCTCGTCGTGCTCGGGACGTTCTCGTACTTCGGCCTCGGCGTCGATCGCTTCCCGAAGGTCGACTTCCCGATGGTCACCGTGACGACGATCGTCCCCGGCTCCGCGCCCGAGGAGATCGAGACGGAGGTGACCGACCGCATCGAGGCCGCGGTGAACACCGTGAGCGGCATCGACGAGCTCCGCTCCGCGTCGGTCGAGGGCGTGAGCCAGGTGTACGTGTCGTTCGTGCTCGAGAAGGACGTCAACGTCGCCGCGCAGGAGGTCCGCGAGCGCGTCGCGGCCATCGTCGCCGATCTGCCCGAGGGCATCGATCCGCCGGTCGTGACGAAGATGGACCCGGACGCGTCGCCCATCCTCACGCTCACCGTGTCGGCCGACCGCGACGTCCGCGAGATCACCGAGCTCGCCGACAAGCGGCTGCGGCGCGCGCTCGAGCCGGTGAGCGGGGTCGGCGAGGTGACGATCATCGGCGGCCGCAAGCGCCAGGTGAACCTCTGGGTCGACGCGGAGCGGATGCGCAAGTTCGCCGTGACGAGCGCCGAGCTGCAGCGCGCCCTGCTCACGCAGAACGTCGAGATCCCGGCCGGGCGCGTCGAGCAGGCCAGCCGCTCGTACACGCTGCGCACGCGCGGCCGCGTGCAGTCGGTCGACGATCTGCGGCAGCTCACACTCGCCGTGCGCGACGGCGTCGCGGTGCGCCTCGGCGACGTGGCCACCGTCGAGGACGGCATGGCCGAGCCCGAGTCCGTCGGGTACCTCGGCCGCGATCCGGCCGTGCTGATGTCGATCCGCAAGCAGAGCGGGACGAACACGCTCGAGGTGCTCGCCGCCGTCCGGGCGAAGCTCGCCGACGTCGAGAAGACGCTCCCGCCCGGCTACAAGCTGAAGATCGGCCGCGACGGCGGCGAGTTCATCCACAACTCGGTGGGCGCGGTGAAGGAGCACCTCGTGCTCGGCTCGCTGCTCGCGTCGATCATCGTGTTCTTCTTCCTCGCGAACTGGCGCACGACGGTCATCTCGGCGATCGCCATCCCGACCAGCGTCATCAGCACGTTCGCGCTGATGAGGCTCGGCGGCTTCACGCTCAACGTCATCTCGCTGCTCGCGCTCACGCTCGCGGTCGGCATCGTCATCGACGACGCGATCGTCGTGCTCGAGAACATCTTCCGCCGCATGGAGACGCGCGGCGAGCCGGCGCACGTGGCCGCGGTGACGGGCACGAAGGAGATCGGCCTCGCCGTCCTCGCGACGACGCTGTCGCTCATCGCGGTGTTCCTCCCGGTCGCCTTCATGAGCGGCATCGTCGGCAGGTTCTTGAACCAGTTCGGCCTCACGATGGCCTTCAGCATCGCGGTGTCGCTGTTCGTCAGCTTCACGTTGACGCCGATGATGAGCGCGCGGCTCCTCAAGGTCGATCCTGACAAACACAACAAGGCCGAGGAGGGGGGCCGGGTCTACCGCGCGATCGAGGGCCTGTACGTCCGGATGCTCGACTGGTCGATGGCGCACCGCTGGGTCATCGTGCTCGCGTCGGTGGGCGCGCTGCTCAGCGTGCCGGTGCTCGGCGGCCTCGCGAAGAAGAACTTCCTGCCCGAGGACGACGAGTCGCAGTTCGCGATCTCCGTCCGCGCGCCCGAGGGCACCACGCTCGACGGCACGCGCATCATCGCCGGGCGCATCGCGGAGGAGACGGAGCGCGTGCCGGGCGTCGCCTACACGATGCTCACGATCGCCGACGATCCTCAGAAGACGCCGAACCTCGGGTCCATCTACGTGAAGCTCGTCCCGGCCAGCGAGCGCAACCTCAGCCAGTACGACATCATGGACAAGGTGCGCCGCGAGGTCGTCGCGAAGCACACGACCGAGGATCTGCGCACGTCGGTGAGCAAGATCTCGCCGTTCAGCGGCGGCGGCGGCTCGCAGGCGGCGGTGCAGTACATCCTGCAGGGGCCCGACCTCGCGAAGCTCACGCTCTACGCCGAGGCCATCAGCAAGAAGCTGAAGTCGATGCCGGGCGTCGTCGATCCCGACACGTCGCTCGTCCTCGGCAAGCCGGAGCTGCGCGTGAACGTCGACCGCAAGAAGGCGGCCGATCTCGGCGTCTCGGTCGGCGACATCGCGAGCTCGCTCCGCCTCTACGTCGGCGGCCTGAAGGTCTCGACGTACAACGAGGGCGGCGACCAGTACGAGGTCTTCGCGCGCTCGACCGCCGACTACCGCAGCGATATCGCCGGACTGCGCCGCATCGCGGTGCCGTCGCAGAAGCTCGGGATGGTGACGCTCGACAACCTCGTCACGTTCTCCGAGTCGACCGGGCCGGCGCGCATCGATCGCTACAACCGCCAGAAGCAGGTGACGATCACCGCGAACCTCGAGGCGGGCCACTCGCAGGGCGAGGCCCTCGCCGTCATCGCGGCCGAGGTGAAGAAGCTCAACCTCGAGCCGGGCTACAGCGCGGGCCCCACCGGCCAGTCGCGCGAGATGGGCAAGGCGATGAAGAGCTTCTTCGCCGCGTTCCTCCTGTCGTTCATCTTCATGTACCTCGTGCTCGCGGCGCAGTTCGAGTCGTGGCTGCACCCCATCACCATCCTGATGTCGCTGCCGCTCACGGTGCCGTTCGCGCTGCTCTCGATCATCCTGTTTCAACAGTCGTTGAACATCTACTCGATGCTCGGGATCCTCGTGCTCTTCGGCGTCGTGAAGAAGAACTCCATCCTCCAGATCGACCACACGATCGCGCTCCGACGCGAGGGCCACGCGCGCGCGGACGCCATCCGCGAGGCGAACCGCGACCGGCTCCGGCCCATCCTGATGACGACGGCCGCGTTCGTCGCCGGCATGATCCCGCTCGTGATGTCGAGCGGCGCGGGGGCGGCCACCAACCGCGCGACGGGCTTCGTCATCATCGGCGGACAGACGCTCGCGCTCTTGCTCACGCTGCTCGCGACGCCCGTCACGTACTCGCTGTTCGACGATCTCTCGTCGGCGGTCGCGCGGTGGACGAAGCGCGGCGGCGGCGTCTCGCCCACCTCCACGCCCGCGCCCGCGCCCGGCGAGTGATCTCCAGCTCCACAGAGAACCCCATGCGAACCCACGTCACCCTCGCGTCCACGCTCGCGCTCGCGCTCATCGCGGCGCCGAGCGTCGCCGCCGACCCCGAGCCCGCGCCGCCCGAGCGCACGAACACCGCGGAGAAGCGCGAGGCGCGCATCCTGCCGCGCGCCGGGGGCTGGACGGCCGACACCGCCGCGTCCCGCGCGAAGGACACGAGCTTCGACGTCGCGGCGAAGCGCGCCGCGATCGAGGCGGCGGCCGCGAAGGCAGATCAGGCGCTGCTCCAGTTCATGCCGAGGCTCGCCGGCACCGCGCGCTACACGCGCCTCTCCAGCATCACGCCGCCGGGCGGGTTCACGATGGTGAGCGCGCTCGGGCCGGACGGCAGGCCCGTCCCGCCGGGGCCCGTCGCGCCTGGCTCGACGCTGGTCGCCGCGGGGTTTCGGTTCCCGGTCGTGCTCGACAACTGGTTGTTCCAGGCGTCGCTGACGGTGCCGCTCTCCGACTACCTGTTCCGCGCGAGCCCCGCGTTGACGGCCGCGAGCCGCGGCGAGGACGCCGCCCGCCTCGAGCGGATCGCCACCGAGGCGAAGGTGAAGGCCGACGCCAAGGTCGCGTTCTACGACTGGGTGAAGGCGCTCGGGCAGCGCGAGGTGCTCGCGCAGCAGCTCGAGGTCGCCGGCGAGCGCAAGCGCGACGCGGAGGCGCTGTTCAAGGTCGGCAAGGCGTCGAAGGCCGACGTGCTCGCCGCCGACGCCGCGCTCGCGCAGGGCAAGCTCGCGGAGGATCAGGCCGAGGAGCTCGTCGGCCTCGCCGAGGCGCAGCTGCGCGCGCTGACGCAGGCGCCCGACACCGAGCGCATCGGGCTCGGCGAGGACGTCACCGTCCCGCTCCCGCCCTTGCCGGTCG
Source organism: Polyangiaceae bacterium (assembly GCA_020849655.1). Taxonomy (GTDB): domain Bacteria; phylum Myxococcota_A; class Polyangia; order Polyangiales; family Polyangiaceae; genus JADLFU01. Next base: position 37,453 of record JADLFU010000066.1, read on the forward strand.
ATCTCGCCGCGCTCCGCCAGGAGGCCGTCGCGTCGAGGCCCGATCTGCGCGCGCTCGGCGCGAGCGAGGAGGCGCTCGTCAAGAGCGCGCGGGCGGTGCGCGCGAGCCAGCTGCCGAGGCTCGACGCGTTCGGCGACCTCATCCACTCGAACCCGAACCAGCGCTACCAGCCGGCCGTGAAGAAGTTCCACACCACGTGGGACGTCGGGCTCCAGGTCACGTGGTCGCCGAACGACGCGTTCTCGGGGCGGGCGCAGGGCGCCGAGCTCGAGGCGAACGCGGCGAAGCTCCGCGCCGAGCGCTCGCGGGCGCGCGACGCCGTGATGGTGGAGGTCACGCGCGCGGCCCTCGCGGTGCGCACGGCCGACGCCTCCGTCGAGTCGACGTCGCTCGGCATCGCCGCCGCGACCGAGGCGCACCGCGTGCGACGCGAGCTGTACCGCGCCGGCCAGGCGACGGGCGTCGAGCTCTCCGACGCGGAGGCGAGCCTCTTCCGGGCGAAGCTCTCGGCCGTCGCGGCGCGCATCGATCAGCGCGTCTCGCGCGTGCGCCTCGACCACGCCACCGGCCGCGACACGAAGTAGCCTACGACGAGAGCATCAGCTCGGCGCAGCGCTCGCCGATCATCATCGCGGGCGCGTTGGTGTTGCCGCCGGTGATGCTCGGCATGACCGACGCGTCCGCGACGCGCAGGCCGTCGACGCCGCGCACCCGCAGCGAGGGATCGACGACGCTCCGCTCGTCCTGGCCCATGCGGCACGTCCCGACGGGGTGGTAGACGGTGTGGATGCGCGTCTTCAGGAGCTCGCGCAGCTGCTCGTCGCTCGCGTGCTCGGCCCCCGGGTGCAGCTCGCCGGTGACGATCTTCGAGAGCGATCCGTGGGCCATGATCTGTCGCACGAGCCGCATGCCCTCGAGGAGCAGCCGCGCGTCGTCCGGATCGGAGAGGTACGCGGGATCGATGTGCGGCGCCGCCAGCGGATCGGTCGAGAGGAGCCGCAGCTCGCCCCGGCTCTTCGGGTAGATGAGCGTCGGCATCACCGTCATCGCCGGGCGCTTGTCGACCACGGGGCGCACGGGCAGATCCTGGTTCGGCGACGGGTACGACCACGGCAGGCAGTGGATCTGGATGTCGGGCGCGGGCCCCTGACACTTCGACGACTTCACGAACGCCGCGGCCTCGAACACCGTCCGGCCGAACCAGCTGTCGCCGCGGGTCATCTCCGCGAACATCCCGCTGAAGAAGTGGAGCGCAGTGCCCCGGTGGATCGCCTGCGGCGCGAGGAACGTCATCGGCACGAACAGGTGATCGTGGAGGTTCTTGCCGACGGGCAGATCGGAGACGACCTCGACGCCCAGCGCCGAGAGGTCGGCCGCGGGCCCGACGCCCGACAGCAGCAGCAGCTGCGCCGAGCCGATGACGCCGCCCGACAGCACGACCTCGCCGGACGCCCGCACGACGCGCCTCTCCTTGCCCGCGAGGAGCTCGACCCCCGTCGCGCGCCCGCGCTCGATGACGACCTTGGCGACCGTGGCCCCAGTCAGGATTGTCAGGTTGCTCGGGGGCGCCTGCAGGTACGCCTCCGAGGTGCTGTAGCGCCGGCCGTTGCGCGCGCTCATCTGGAAGAGGCTCGCGCCCTCCTGCTCGGCGGCGTTGTAGTCGTCGAGCACCGGCACGCCGCACGTCTCGGCGATGGCGCCGACGAGCACCTCGGACGCGGGCGTGACGTCGCGCTGCTTCGTCACGGCGACGGGGCCGCCCTTGCCGCGGAACTCCGTCTCTCCACCCTCCCAGTCCTCGAGGCGCTTGAAGGCGCGGAGGACGTCCTCCTCGCCCCAGCCGGTGCAGCCGTCGGCGAGCCAGTCGCGGTAGTTCTGCCGGTGGCCGCGCACGTACAGCATGCCGTTGATCGAGCTCGAGCCGCCGAGCACGCGCCCGCGCACCGTGGGGATGCGGCGGTCGGCCGCGTGCCGCTGAGGCGTCGTGTAGTAGCCCCAGTCGAACTTCTTCTTCACCTGCGGCGTCGTGTGGATGATCGACACCATCCCCGGCACCATGCAGAGGCGTGAGCGGTCGGAGCCGCCGGCCTCGATGAGCAGCGTGCGCCGCCCCGCCGCGGCGAGCCTCGCCGCCACGATGGCGCCCGCCGAGCCCGCGCCCACCACGATCACCTCGTACTCGTCTGCCGTGCCGCTCATGCGCGCGACTGTAGAACACGTTTCACTCCGGCCGCCAGCGCGATCCTCGTTGTCGCGCCTCGGCCCCCGCGAGAGCATCGCCGCCCATGCGCGCTCCCGCGATCCTGGTCGTCGTCACGTGGCTCACGCTCCCGGTCGCCTGCGGCGGAGGGACGGACGAGGCGACGGGCATCACCATCGAGCAGACCGGCGGCGCCGGAGCCTCCGGCGCGAGCGGCGGCGGCGCGGGCAAGGCGGGCACGGGCGGCGGCGCGGGCAACGCGGGCGGGGGCGTTGGCAAGGCGGGCGCGAGCAGCGCCGGAGCTGCTGGCGCGGGAGCCGCGGGAGCCGCGGGAGCCGCGGGCAAGGCAGGCGCGAGCGGCGGCGCAGGAGCCGCCGGGAAGGCAGGCGCGAGCGGCGCGGGAGCCGCCGGCAAGGCTGGAGCGAGCGGCGCAGGCGCCGCGGGCAAGGCGGGCGCGGGCGGCGCGGGAGCCGCGGGCAAGGCGGGCGCGGGCGGCGGGACGGGCGGCGGCGCGGCCGGCAAGGCAGGCGCGAGCGGCGGGCTGTGCGCGGGCGTCGAGTCGGCGCCCTTCGATCCACCCGGCGTGTGCGACGGCCCGAGCGGCCAGACCTCGAAGGAGGTGCCGTCGAACGGCGTGTACTCGACGAGCTGGTTCGGCTGCTACAGAAAGTCCGACGGCAGCATCTACAAGGATCCGGGTGACAACTGCGAGTTCGCCTGCGGACCGAAGGGTCACTGCCCGGCGTCGCAGCCCGGCCCCGAGTGCGAGGCGACGCTGAAATGGTTCTCGGCCGACGCCGACCGCTACGGCTGCGGCGCGAAGCTCCGCCTCACCAACTGCGCGAACGGCAAGCGGGTCATCCTGGTGGCGCTCGACCGCGGGCCCAACTGCACCAGCGTGGAGAAGAAGGTCGGCGCGCCCGTGCTCGACATGTCACACGACGCGATGGTCTACCTGTTCGACGGCGCCACGTACGGCGGCAACGAGAAGAAGCGCGTGGTGGTCGAGGAGGTCGACGCGGCGACGCCGCTCGGCCCGGAGTGACGCGGTCGCCCGGAGATTGTCATGGCTGGCGCCAGCCGGGCGCGACGGGCGCTGACACCGGCGTCCGCGCTCCTCAGCGCCGCCCCTTGAACCCCATCATCCCCTGGACGACGGCCTCGCTCCCCTCGGCGATCTCGGCCGCCTCGCGCGCGCGATCGGCGCAATCTTCACATAGCTTCTTCGCCTTGCCGTCGAGCTTCACTGTCACCAGCGCGTCCACGTCGTCTCCGCACTCCTTGCAGGTCGCCATCTCGCGCCGATGATATACGCGCCGCCTCGTGATGACAGACCCCTTGCATGTCGAGCGCCGCGGCGGCGCGGCCATCCTGACGATCGACCGCGAGGCGCGCCGCAACGCGCTGTCCCGCGACACCCTGCTCGCGCTCGGGCGCGCGGGGCGCGAGCTGTCGGCCGATCCCGCCGTGCGGGTGATCGTGGTCACCGGCCGCGGCGACAAGGCGTTCTGCGCGGGCGCCGATCTGAAGGAGCGCCAAGGCTCTACCGACGACGACGTGCGCGCGCAGATCTCGCTCTACCGCACCGAGCTCGGCCCCCTCGATCGATCGCCGAAGCCGGTCGTCGCCGCCATCAACGGCGTCGCGTTCGGCGGCGGCCTCGAGCTCGCGCTGGTCTGCGATCTGCGCGTCGCCGCGGCGCACGCCGAGCTCGCGTTGCCGGAGACGGGCCTCGGGATCATCCCGGGCGCCGGAGGCACGCAGCGGCTGCCGCGCGTCGTCGGCGAGGCCCGCGCGAAGGAGATGATCCTGCTCGGCCGGCGGCTGTCGGCCGAGGAGGCGCTCCGCTGGGGTCTCGTCAACCACGTCGTCGCCGAGGGCGCCGATCTGCTCGCGGAGACCCTCGCATACGTCGCGCCCATCGCCGACGGCGCGCCTGTCGCCCAGGCCGCCGCGCTCGCCGCGATCGACGCCGCGCTCGAGGTGCCGCTCGATCGCGGCCTCGAGCTCGAGCGGCTGCACTACGACGCGACGCTGCGGAGCGCCGATCGTCGCGAGGCCCTCTCGGCGTTCGCCGAGAAGCGCCGACCGCGCTTCACCGGCGCGTGACCCGGCGCCGCGGCTACGCCCTCGTCGTCGCGGCCGCGACGTCGTGGGGACTGTGGAGCCTGGTCCTGCGCCCCGTCGAGCGGCGCGGGCCCGTCTCCGCGGAGGCGCAGGCGCTCATCGTGATGGCGGTGATCGCGATCGTGCTGCTCCCGTGGGCGGCGCGGGACACGGCGCGGCGCGGGCTGTCGCCTCGCGATCTGCTGGTGCTGTTCGCGCTCGGGCTCTCGGACGCCGGGAACATCCGGCTGTTCTTCCGGGCGATGCGCGCGACGACCCTGCCGGTCGCGGTGCTGTCCCACTGCACGGCGCCGATGCTGGTGGCGCTCGCGGCGCCGCTCGTCGGCGAGCGGCTCCGTCCGCGCACGCTCGGCCTCGTCGCCGTGGCGCTCCTGGGCCTCGCGCTGCTGCTCTGGCCGTTCGGCGCGGGCGGGAGCGTGACGGGCGCGCTGCTCGGCCTCGCGTCGGCGGTGTTCTACGCGACCAATGTCTGGCTCCAGAAGCGCGCGGCCGCGCGGCTGACGGCGATGCAACTGATGAGCCTGCACGCGCTCGTCAGCGCCGCCGTCCTCGCGCTGTTCCTGCCCACGGGCGGCCTCGCCCTCGACGGCGGGCAGTGGGCGATGATGCTCGCGGGCGCGCTCTCGCTCGGCGCGGCGGCCGGCGTCGCGTTCGTCTCCGCGCTCTCGGCCGTGCCCGCGACGCACGCGGCGACGCTCGCGCTCCTCGAGCCGCTCGTCGCGGTCGTCGTCGGCGTCACCGTGTGGAGGGAGCCGCTCGGCCCGTACGGCGCGCTCGGCGCCGCGCTGATGCTCGCCGCGCTCGTCGGCACCGTGAGGGGGTGACGATCCGGGCGACCCGCGGCGCGGCGCGCCGCCCTCCACCCGCGAGCACAGGCCGATCCGTGCTAACCCTCGCGTCCGCGCCCGACCATGAGCCTCGGCCTCCGCCTCCTCCGCGCCACGTGGCTCCTGTTCCGCATCTTCGCGAGCTACATGATCCAGCTCGCGCTCGACAAGGTGTTCCAGCGTGACTACGTGCGGCCGCCGTGGCTCGCGGCGCGCAAGGAGCGCGTCGACCGCAAGAACGCGAAGCGCCTGCTCGCCGGGATGCTCCGCCTGCGCGGCGTGTTCATCAAGCTCGGCCAGGTGCTCTCGATCATGGGAGGGTTCCTCCCGCGCGCGTACACCGAGGAGCTCGAGCAGCTCCAGGACAACGTGCCCCCGCACCCGTTCCGCGAGGTCGAGGGCTCCATCCTCCGCGATCTCGGCAAGCACCCCGACGAGCTCTTCAAGGACTTCGCGCGGGAGCCGCTCGCCGCCGCGTCGCTCGGGCAGGTGCACGTCGCGCACCTGAAGACCGGCGAGAAGGTCGCCGTGAAGGTGCTGTACGCCGGCATCCGCGACGTCATCCGCGTCGACATGCGCGTGCTCGGGTGGGGGATGCGCGTGTACATGTGGTTCTTCCCGTTTCGCAACATCGAGCGCGTGCACGCGTCGCTCGTCGATCTGCTGAAGCGCGAGACCGACTACGTGCACGAGGCCGACTGCATGCGACGGATGGCGAAGAACTTCGAGGGCGACGCGGGGCTCGACTTCCCGAAGCCCATCGACGCGCTGACGAGCCGCGACGTGCTGACGATGACGTTCATGGAGGGCGTCAAGATCACGAACTTCACGGAGTTCGAGCGGCTCGGCATCGACCGCGATCTGGTCGCGACGCGCTTCATCCAGGCGTTCTACAAGCAGCTGTTCTTCGACCGGTTCTTCCACGCCGATCCGCACCCGGGGAACTTCCTCGTGCGCAAGGACGGCGACGAGACGACGCTCATCATCCTCGATTTCGGCGCCATCAGCACCGTCGAGCCCCACCTCGTCGACGGCGCGTTCGAGATCCTGACGGCGGTGCTCACGCAGGACCAGGCGAAGGTGCTCTCCGGGTTCCACAAGATGGGCTTCGTCGCCGAGGACGGCAACAAGGAGCTGCTCGAGAAGACGGTCGTCTCGTACTTTCAGAAGCTCCTGAAGGTGAAGGATCGCTCGCCGGCCGCGCTGATGAAGGCGAACCGCAAGCAGCTCGAGAAGCTCGCGGACCCGGAGGTCGAGCGCAAGGAGCTGCGCGAGCTGATGAAGTCGTTCGACTACCCGGAGGGGTGGTTCTACGTCGAGCGCGCGAGCGTGCTCGCGTTCTGGCTGTGCGGGCAGATCGCGCCCGAGCTCGACGCCGCGACCGTGGGCATCCCGTACGTGATGCCGATGATGGTGCAGCGGCAGATGGAGCAGCAGCTCGCGCAGGCGAGCGCGTGATCCCTCGCGCGGCGCGCGTCGTCGGGATCGACGGCGCGCTGGTCGCGGCGGCGTCGCTCGCGACGGGATGGCTCCCGCTCTCGGCCGGGCCCGGGTACGAGTCCGCGCTCGCGACGGGCCTGTTCGCGCCGGCCGTCGCGGCGGCGTCGGTCGCCGTGCGGACGAGCCACCCGCTCCTCTCGCACGGCGCGCGCGTGGCGACAGGGATCGGGCGGGGCGCGGGCCTCGCGCTCGTCGCCTACGCGGCGACGCTCTTGCACGGCGTGCGCGCGGGGTTCTGCGATCTGACGGGTGGCACCCTGCTGTTCGCGCTCGGGCCGATGTGCGGCGTCGTGATGGGCGGCGCGTGGGGCGCCTTGGCCGGCGAGCTCGCGTCGAGGGCGAAGACCCCGCGCGCGCGGCTCGTGGCGGCGCTGTCGCTCGGCCTCGCGGGGCCGCTCGCGTCGGCGCTCGTGAGCCTCGCGCGGTTCTACACGTCGCCGATGGTGTTCGCGTTCGATCCGTTCGCGGGGTTCTTCAGCGGGATGCTGTACGACACGGTCGTCGACGGCGCGCCGAGGCTCGTGACGTACCGCGCGGGCTCGCTCGGCACGCTGGTCGCGCTGTCGCTCACGGCCGCGCTGCGCGATCACCCCGCGTGGCGGAGAGGTCCAGCCGCCGTGGGCGCTCTGCTCGGCGCGGCGGCGTCGGTCGGCGTGACGCTCTCTGCGACCTCGCTCGGACACGCACAGACGCCGGCGAGCATCGCGCGGGCGCTCGGCGGTCGGCGCGAGGGCGCGCGCTGCACCGTGATCCACGCGACGACGGCGAGGCCCGACGACGTCGCGCTCTTCACGCGGGACTGCGACGAGCGCGTGGTCGAGGTCTCGGCGACGCTCGGCGTGCCCCCGCCCCACGTGACGGCGTACCTCTTCCCCGACGCGGAGACGAAGCGGCGGCTGATGGGCGCGGCCGAGGTGTACGTCGCGAAGCCGTGGCGCCGCGAGGTCTACGTGCAGCCCGCCGGGTACCCGCACCCCGTCCTCGGGCACGAGATCGCGCACGTCGTCGCGGGCTCGTTCGCCAGGGGGCCGTTCCGGGTCGCCGGGAGCTTTCTAGGTATGTTGCCCAACCCGGGGCTCATCGAGGGGCTCGCGGTGGCGGCGGCGCCCGAAGAGGGGGACGATCTCTCGGCCGAGGCGTGGAGCCGCGCGATGCTCGATCTCGGCCTGTTGCCGCCGATGGAGGCGCTGTTCTCGCTGGGGTTCCTCGGTCACGACGCGGGCAAGGCCTACACGGCCGCGGGCGCCTTCGTCGGGTACGTCGCGCGGGCGCACGGCTGGAGCGCGGTGCGGCGGTGGTACGGCGGCGAGCCGCTGCCTCGCGTGACAGGCAAGAGCCTCGCCGCGCTCGACGCCGAGTTTCGGGCGCAGCTGTCCCGCACCCCGATGGACGACCGGACGCGCGAGATCGCGCGCGCGCGCTTCGACAGGCCCGCCGTGTTCGCGCGGGTGTGCCCGCACGAGCTCGACCGTGACAAGCGCGACGCCGCCACGCGGCTCGCCGCGGGTGACGTCGACGACGCCACCAGGAGGCTCGATCGCGTGCTCGCCACCACGCCGCGCGACGCCGCGGCGAGGCTCACGCGCGCGACGTGCAGCCTGCGGCGGGGCGATCCCGGCGACGCCGCGGCGCGGCTGCGCGCGCTCGCCGACGACGGGCGGGCGAGCCGCATGGCGCGCGACCACGCGGAGGAGCGGCTCGGCGATCTCGCGCTCTCCCTCGGCGACGTCGACGCGGCCGCGGCGAGGTACCGCGCCGTGCTCGCGCGCACGGTCGACGACGATCGCAGGCGGACGCTCGACGTGAAGCTGCGCGCGACCGAGGACGCGGCGGCGAGGCCGGCCGTCGTCGCGCTCCTGATCGGCGATCCGAGGCGGGGAGTCGACGCGGCCGACGCCGGGTTCGCGCTCGGCGCGTGGATGGCGAAGGGCGATCCGGACGGGCTCGCTCACTACCTCCACGCCCGGCTGGCGATGAACAAGGGCGACCACCGGACGGCGATCGCGCGGCTCGACGAGGCGCTGGCCGTCGGCCCCGCGCCCGCGTCGGTGCACCGCGAGGCGCTGAGGTTGTCAGCTGTCGCCCGGTGCGCGACGGGTGACAGGGAGGGCGCGGCGGCGTTCGCGGCGCGGTACAGGGCGGAGTGGCCAGGTGAGCGCGCGCTCCGGCTCGACGCGCAGGTGGCGCGCTGCGGGCGGTGAGGTCACCCGCGCGCAGCAGGCGCCTCACGCGCCGCGACGCGCTCGATGGCACGCCACACCGCGCTAAAGATGCCCCTGTCGCCGTCGTCGAGCCAGCCCCACTCGCCGTTGGTGGTCACCTCGAGGAAGACCAGCCTGCCCTCCGGCGTCCGCAGGAAGTCGAGCCGCCCGAAGGAGAGGCCCGCGTCGCGCATGAATCGCCGGATCGCCGCTGTCTCCTCCGGACGCAAGTCAACGGCCCGCCAGGGGAGCGGGCGCGCTTCGGAGATGAACTTGCGCCAGTCCTCGCCCTCGAACGTCTCGCGGTCGAGCGCCGCGGCGAACGTCTCACCGTCCACGAACACGACCGTGACGTCTTCGCCGTGATGCTCCTCTTGCAAGTACCAGGGCCAGGCTGGGTCGAGCTGGGCTGGGTCGACCCTGCGAGTGAACAGGAACCTCCCGCCGAGAAACCCCGCGGCGACCAGCGACTTGGCCACGACGGGCCACGACGGCGTGGGCAGCGTTCCCCACGCGACCCCTCCGTCGGGGACGGCGAAGTGACGCCTCGCCACGCGCAGTTGGGAGAGCTTGTCGACCCGCGCTTCGTCCGCCGGATCGACGAGCACGAGGCGCCTGGCGTCGCGCGCCCAGTTGACGAGGTGCTCGACCACACCCCGCACCTGGGATCGAGCCCAGCGCTCCGCGACGTCGCCCTCCTCCGCCCCGAACCAGTGGGGCTTGCGGTAGTAGACCGCGGCGCAGGTGTCGGTGGAGATGGCGCGACCGGTTGGGTCGGTGAGCGCGAAGCCGTCGTCCCTGACGGAGACTCGGTAGTCTCGCCAGAGATCGACGTTGAACCGAACCACCGGGACGGCCCCGCCGAGCGCGAGCAACTGCGTGGCGGTGCCGTCCTCGGAGTTCGTGAGCAAGAGGAGGTGGGCCAGGGGTCCCCCCAGGGTCCGCCGTCAGTCGCGATTGGAGTCGGTGGGCTGCCCCCTGCCGTCGAAGGTCTGGAGCGTCTGCCCGCCCACGGTCGTCGAGTCCATGGGCTGCCCCCTGCCGTTGAACGTCTGCTTCTGCGGGCCTCCGACGGGCGCCACCCTGCCCTGGGTGGCCCAGTCGTAGGCGCCCGCGTCGCGGTGCTCGATCGTCGGCATGCTCGCGAGGTCGTCCGGTGTGAAGAGTCGGTCCATGTCGTCTCCGTTCTGTCGTGCACGATGCACGCGTCGGCACGCTCGCACATCGAGAGAGAGAGAGAGCAAGCGCCGATCCAGCCCGGCCCGTGCGGCGGGGAGCGTCAGGCCCTCGACGGCGAGTATGGCGGAGTGGCCGGGTGAGCGCGCCCTCCGGCTCGACGCGCAGGTGGCGCGCTGCGGGCGGTGAGATCACCCACTCGTCACGGTCAGAACCCCACCTTGTCACGCCCCCCCCCCCCGACGGGCGCCACCTTCGTGGGGACCGCGGGCTTCGCCGGGTGAGGCACCTTGGCGGTCGGGTTCGCTGGTGGAGCGGCGCTCGCGCTTGGCGCCGCAGGCGCCTGGGGCGCGGCCGAGCTCTCGCCGGCGGGCGCAGGCGTGGGGGGAGGGTCGGCGGGCGTGGGCGCTGTCGACTTCGGCTCGGGAGCGGCGACCGACGCGGCGGGCGCCGACTCACCTGCGGGCCCGCTACGCATAACAACAAATCCAACTCCCGACGCGAGGAGCACACCCGCGACGAGCGCCCCGCCCACGACCAGGCCCTTGCCCTTCGCCGGCGGGGGCGTCTGCACCGTCCGCGCCGCGTCTCCGAGGGTGACCGGTCGCTGCGCGGGCGGGAGCCCGTCGGACACGCCGGGCATCGACACCATCGACTCGCGCGCCGAGCCTGCCGCCGGGGCCTCGCCCAGCGCCGCTGCCAACCCATCCACCAGCTCGCGCACGCTGCCATAGCGCTCGCTGGGCTCGCGCGCGCTCGCCCGCTGCCAGAACACCTCGATCGCCTCGGGCAGCTCCGGCGCGCGCTCGCGCACCGTCGGGATGGGGTACGACACGATGCGCAGGATGAGATCACCGAGCGAGTCGCTGTCGAACGGGCGGAACCCGGTCAGGCACTCATACACAATCACGCCGAGCGACCAGACGTCGGAGCGGTGATCGATCGCCTTCACGCCCTTCGCCTGCTCGGGCGACATGTAATACGGCGTGCCCATCACCGATCCGGTGCGCGTCTGCACCCCCGCGGCGAGCGGATCGATGAACTTGGCGATGCCGAAATCGAGGATCTTCACGAGGTCGCGATCCTCGTCGCGCACGAGGAAGAGGTTGTCGGGCTTCAGGTCGCGGTGCACGATCCCGAGCCCGTGCGCCTTGGTGAGCGCGCGCGCCGCCTGGCTCACGAGCTCGAGCACCACGCGCGGCGGGAGCTTCGTCATCCGCTCGAGGCGCTTCGAGAGCTCCTCGCCCTCGAGCAGCTCCATCGCGATGTAGGGCATGTCGTCCCAGGTGCCCGTGTCGAGCACTTGCACCACGTTCGGGCTCCGCAGCGCGGCGGCCGCGCGCGCCTCCGTCGCGAACCGGGCGCGGGCGTCCTCGGTGACGGCGGCGCTCTCGATGAACTTGACCGCGCACGGGATGCCGAGCTGCAGGTGGTGCGCGAGCCAGACCGAGCCCATCCCGCCGCGGCCGAGCTCGCGGACGAGGCGAAAGCGATCCGCGACGACGAGGTCTGCCTGCGGCATGGCTACTTCGAGACCCCGCGGAGCGAGCCCTGCACAGTATAGAACACCGTGGTGGCGCTGGTGGCGAGCGCGGCCCCGATCGCGGTGACCGGAGGCGTGCCCGTGGCGATCGCGCGGTAGCCGCTGCCGTCGTACTTGACGAAGCCGACGAGGTTCTCCTGCGTCCAGTAGACGCCGTCGGCGTCGGCCACCAGGCCCGTGACCGGCTTCGTGGTCGTGAAGATGACCAGCTTCGGCCCGCCCGCGATGAGGCCCGACGTGATCGTCGACGTGCTCGCGCCGTGCTTCGCCCACACGAGCGACGTGCCGGAGACGGCCATCAAGTCCGCCTCCTCACCGCTGTACAGCTCCTCCACCACGGTATCTCCCGCCTGCACGCGCGACACGCTCGGCCCCGCGGCGGTGAAGAACACGTACTTGGACGTGGCGGCCAGCCCGTACGCGTCGGACTCGCAGCCGGCGACGTCGAAGACGCCCACGGCGCCCGTCATGCTGCCCCGGACCTTGTCGTTCGCGGACTCGGTCCAGAAGATGTAGCCCCCCCCGAGCGCCGCGGTCCGCGTCCCGACGCCGCCCGCGTAGGCTTGCGAGGTGGTCGCTTTCAATGAGTTGGTGGACCACACGTAGCGACGCAACGAGTCGGCCAGCAGCCCCAGCGTGGCGCCGCCGCCGAGGTTCACGCTGCCCGAGGACACGCCGTTCGCGCTGAGGTCGAGCGGCCACACGTACACGGCGGTCGAGCTGCCGCCGGTGTTGGCGGCGTAGACGTTCGCCCCCTCCACCGCCACGGCCGCGATCCCGCCGAGCCCCGAGCCCACGACAGGGGCGCAGGCGCCGGCGACGCAGGAGCCGATGGCGCAGGCGTGGCCGCACGTGCCGCAGTGATCCTTCGATGTCTGCAGATCGACGCAGGTTCCGTTGCACATCGAAGCGCAGGTGCACGCCGACGAGTCCACCCCGCAGGCGCTGGTGCACGTGACCTGCCCCGACCACAGCGGGCCCTTCACCGACGCGCACGTGTTCGAGCCGAGGTCGCTCCCGTCACACGCCTCCGCGCCGTCGAGCTTGCCGTTGCCGCAGTACTGACAGGCGGCGGTGGAGACGTTGCAGCTCGCGTCGCACGAGAGGCTCCCGGACGCGGGCTTGCCAGTGACGGAGGCGCAGGTCGAGGTGCCAAAGTCGCTCTTGTCGCAGGCCTCGCTCCCCTCGCGGTCGCCGTCGCCGCAGTACACGCAGTCGCTCGTGCTGCGGGTGCAGTTGGACTTGCACGTCAGCGTCCCGGTGCCTCCTGGGAAGAGTGATCCGCACGAATCGGCGCCGAAGTCCTGGCCATCGCACTCCTCCGTGCCGCCCCGCGTCCCGTCGCCGCAGCCGGGCGGCGCGGAGCACCCGGAGGTGTCCAGTGAACAGTCGGACTTGCAGCTCACGCTGCCCGTGCTGCCCGTCCCGACGGCGGAGGCGCAGGTCGCCCCGTTGACGTCGGCCCCCTCGCAGGCCTCTGTGTTGTTGCGCTTGCCATCGCCGCAGTACTCGCACTTCGACGTGTCGAACTGGCAACCGCTGGTGCAGGACAGCGTGCCGGTCGCGGCCTTCCCGGTGGCGGTCGCGCAGGTGTTGCTGGCGAGATCCGCGCCGTCACACTGTTCGCTGCCCTGGCGCGCGCCGTCTCCGCACGTGCCGCCGCTCCCGCCGGAGCCCGCGACCGCGCCGCCGCTCCCGCCGGCCCCACCGACCGCGCCGCCGCTCCCACTCGAGCCCGCGACCGCGCCGCCGCTGCCGGCCTTCCCGGACGATCCTCCGCCGGACGTGCCTGCGCTCCCCGCGGCGGCCCCGCCGCCGTTGCCAGCCTTCCCGGACGATCCTCCGCCGGACGTGCCTGCGCTCCCTGCGGCGGCCCCGCCACCCGTCGCGCCCGCCCCCCCCTGGGCCGTGCCACCCTTGCCGCTGCCGGCCGCGCCGGCCGTCGAGCCCGCGGCGCCGGCCCCGCCCGCGCTCCCGCCCGTGGCCGCGCCTGCCTTCCCCTCGGGGCCGTCGAACGAGTAGCTGTCGCCGAGGACCTGCGCGCAGCCCACCAGCCCGAGCAGCCCCGTCAGCCAGATCGTGCGCATCAGAACGTCCCCCCGACGCCGGCGCTCGCGCCGGTGCCCTTCGTGCTCCCGTTGACGAGGAAGTACGTCCCCGCTCCCAGCCCGACGACGCCCACCGCGAACCCGATGGTGGACAGCGTCGCGGCGGACTTGAACGAGTCGTGCGTGCCCTCTGCGGAGGGAGGACACTTGCCGTCGACGCAGGCGCCGTTCAGATCGCTCTTCTTCCCCATCGCCTTCAGCCCGAACACAGCGCCCACGAGGACGCCCACCGCGCCGACGCCGAGGCCGACGTACGCGCCGGGGTGGGTCTTGCCCTTGCTCGCGGGGGCGGGCTCGGGCGGGGCCGCGGGCGGAGGCGACGCAGCGGGGGGCGCGGCCACGGGCGTAGCGCCCGACAGCGGCTGCAGCGTGAGCGTGACGCTGGCGTCTCGCTTGCCCTCCGCGACGATCACCTCGGCCTCGGCGGCCTGCATGCCGTCGGCCTCGGCCCGCACCTTGTGGGGTCCAGGATCGATGGGCCTCGGCGACCCGAGCGCGGCCGACGAGAGGGGCTCGCCGTCGACCGTGACGCGAGGCTCCTTCGCGCCGGCCGGCTTCACGATCTGCACGGTGAGCGCCGGGACGCGGGGCGCGAGCTCGGCGAGCTCCTTCGCGGCGACCCTCACCGCGTCGACGAAGGCCGCGGGCGACCCGGGCGGCAGCTGCTCGCGGCTGAGGCGCTGGTACACCTCCTGCGCGAGCACGAGGCGGCCGACCTTGACGGCGGACCGCGCGAGGCCGAGCTCGACCGTCGGCGCAGAGTAGAGTTTGTTTGCTTTCGTGAACGACTGGAAGGCGCCCGAGAAATCCTGCTTCGCGAGCTGGTCTAGGCCTTGCTGCGTGAGCTGACGGGCCTGCGCCTTGTCCGCGTCGGAGGGCGCCGCAGCGACGGGGTACGCCGCGCTGAGCGTCGTCGCCACGAGGAGGATCGAGAGGAAAGTGCGGCGCATGAGAATGGCGTCGAGCGGAGCACGACGCTCCGGACCGGTCAAGAGCCGGAGCCGCCGCGGCGCGGGGCCGTGACAGGATGCGCGCATGAACACGCTCGAGCCCTGTAGCTACTGCGGCAACACCTCGTTCACCTGCGTGCCGAACGTCGCGCTCGACTCCGGGCACCTGGCAACCGAGGTCGTCAGCGCGCCGAGGCGCCCCAGAACGCGACGCCAGGCGTGCTCAGCACGGAGCCTGCGCCCGTCGCGGGATCGATCGACAGCACCTCGCCGTTGCACGTCAGGCCGTAGAGCAGGCTGCCGTAGGCCGCGAGGCCCCAGATGCAGTCGAAGCCAGTGCTGCCCACGATCGAGCCCGCGCCGGTCACCAGATCGAGCTCGACGAGCACGTCCGGGCCCGTGCTCGCGCCCGCGTTCGCGGTGCCGAGCAGGCGCCCGTCGAGGAAGGCCAGATCGCCCGACGCGGACGTGCCAGGCGGGAAGCTCGCGACCTTCGTCGCCACGCCGACCGAGGGCAGGAGGCGCAGCACCGCGCTCGACGCGGCCACGTAGAGCGCGCCGTCGGGCCCCGCGTCCATGCCGACCGCGTCCATCACGCCCTTCACCCCGACGACCGGCGTGAGCTTCGCGGTCTTCGTGTCGACGGTGAGCAGCGCGTTGAAGGTGAGCGCGTAGAGCGTCCCGTCGGAGGTGAGCGCGATGTCAGTGATGCTGGTCGTGCCGAGGGGGCCGATGAGCTTGTCCTTGCCGCTCGGCAGGCGCACCTCGTAGAGTTTGTTCACGCTGTGCGCGTAGGCGAGGGCCGAGCACCCGCCCTCGCTCGCGTCGCACGTGTGGCTGACGGGGCAGAGCGAGTCGTCGGGCTTCGACGCGCAGGCGCCGGTCGGCTCCGCGCAGACGTCGACCGTGCAGGCGACGCCGTCGTCGCAGCTGAGGCCCGGAGAGACGCAGCCGAGGCTCGGATCGCAGACCTCGACGCCGTTGCACGCCTGCGCGTCGTGGCACTGGCTGTCGACGGGGGTGTGCACGCACGCGCCGGCGACGCACGCGTCGGAGGTGCACGCGACGCCGTCATCGCAGTCGAGCGACAGGCAAGGGTCGACGGCGCCGCCCGCGCCCGCGCCACCTCCGGCCGCGCCGCCCGCGCCCGCGAGCGATCCGCCCGCGCCCGCGCCGCCCGCGAGCGATCCCCCCGCGCCCGCGCCGCCCGCCAGCGATCCCCCCGCGCCCGCGCCCGCGAGACCCGCCGCGCCGGACGCGCCTCCGACCTGCTGCCCCGCTGCGCCCGCCTTGCCGCCATGCGCGCCGCCCGCGCCGCCCCTCAGCATCGGGACGGGCTCGTCCTCGAACGATGATCGGCCGCCGCACGCGAGCGAGGAGAGCAGCGCGACCGGCGCGAGCCAGCGGATCGACATCACGCCTTGCCTTTCTTCTTCGTGGGCTTCACGTCGACGTCCTCGTCGGCGGGGATGACGACCCCCTCCGCGAGCGGCTCGAGGCGCGCCTTCACGCTCGGGAGCGTGAACGTGTCGCGCGCGGCGCGCGCGACGATGATCTTGCCGCGCAGGCCGGCGATCTTCACGAGCGCCTCGGCGACGCGACCGACCGCCTCGACCATGTCGTCGTTCTCGGCGGTCGCGCGGTTGAGCGCGAGGAACGCCTCGAGATCGCGCACCTCCGCCTCTCCGCCGAGCGCGATCATCGCGGCGGCGGCGTGCTTCACGTCGTCGGGGGACGTCTGCGGATCGAGCAGCGCCTTGACCAGCAGCGGGGCGGCGCGCCGCTCGCCCATCGCCGCGAGCGCGTCCGCGATGGGCCCGACCGGCGGCGGCCGCGAGACGTCGCGCAGGTAGTCGTACGACTGGCCGAGCGCCGCGAGCAGGTGCTCGGCCCCCGTCCGCCGGGCCGCGAGCATCGCGCGCACGTCCGCGGCGAGCGCGGGCGACGTGCGCGGATCGCGCGCGAGCTCCACGAGCACGCGCGTCGCCTCGCCGTCCTGCTGCTGCGCGAGCTCGCGCAGGATGTACCGCTGCGCCGTCACGAGATCGTGCGCGCCCACGCGCAAGGCGTCGCCCATCTGCGCCGCGAGCGACGGGGGCGCGGCGCCCGACGCCGCCCGCTCGAGGCCGTCCGCGAGCACGACGCACGAGCGCAGCGCGCGCCCGAGCGACAGCGCGCCGTTGGGCATGCCGCTCGCGGCGTCGTAGAAGGTGACCTTCCCCTCGGCGTCGCACAGCGCGAGCCCGCCCCTGTACGCCGCGCCGCCGAGCGCGTCGGCCGCGAGCGGCCGCACCCAGCGCAGCCCCGGATCGGTCGCCGAGAGCCCGAACGCCAGGCGGTAGTACGTCGAATAGTAGGCGCCGCCCTCGACGGCGAGCGGCGCGGGCGCGGGCGTCGGGCGGGCGTACACGCGCACCTTGTCGGTCGCGCCCGCCGTCACCTCCTTGCGCTCCCCCGCCGGTTGCAGCCACCGCGCCGTGCCGACGAGCTCTCGCTCGGGGAGCGTGAGCGTGCTCGCGAGGCCGCGCGAGGCGCCCCCGATGCCCTCATCAAATCTGACAAGACTGATCTCGCCGAAGTACAGCGCGCCGCCCACTCGCAACGCGTGGCTCGCGCCGACGCGCAGCGTGACGCGCGCGATCTCGTCGCCGGCGCCGATGTCGTACGCGGTGACGTACTGGCCCTGCCACGGGAAGAACGCGATGCCGGCGAGGACCGCGGGGCGGCCGATCTTCTTGTCGGTCTCGACCTGTCGCAGCACGGTGCCGTCGCGCGCGATGGCGAGCGCGGTGCTGCCGGTGCCGCCGGGCTGCTCGATCGCGACGACCGTGAGCTCGCCGTCGTCGCCCGCGCCGATGAGCTCGCCGCCGCCGATCGCGCGGCGCCAGAGCAGGTTGCCGGTCGACGACTGCAGGCAGAAGAGCTCGCCGTCGCCCGCGCCGACCACCACCCCGCCGGCCACGTCGGGCCGGGAGGACAGCTTGTGCGAGAACGTCCACGTCGAGCCGCCGGACAGCGGGATCCCCACGATCGCGTCGTCGCCGACGCCCACCGCGACGTCGACGGGCGGCGCGGGCTGCCTGTCGCGCAGGCGCGCCTCGAGCGCCGAGATGCTGCGGCCGCCGTCGTCCTCCCAGTCGGTCGTGAACGCGCGACCGAGGCGCGTCTGGCCCGCGCTGCACGCGGCGAGCGACACGAGCGGCAAGAGCGCGGCGAGCCGGCGGATCACGGGGCCTCCTTCTTCGAGTCGACGGCGCCCGCGGTCGCGCGCGCGGCCTGCTCGAGCGCCGTCTTCACGCGGTCGGAGCCGGAGAAGCCCTCGGCCTGGCCCTTCAGGAACCGATGCGCCTCGCCGGTCGCGAGGTCCCGCACGCGCTCGATGATCTTGACCTTCTGATCGTCGCTGACGTCGGCGCGGGACAGGATCTGCTGGAAGCCGCTCGTCATCACGTCGAGCGGGAGCTTCGTGGTCTGCCTGGCGAACGCCTCGCACTCGTCGCCCCGGCAGAGCTGGCCGATGGCCGCGGCCGCCTCCAGCACCTTGCGCGAGAGCGCGAGCGTCAGCTCGGGCAGGGCCTCGTGCGCGCCGAGGGCGCCGAGCCCGCTCGCCGCGGCGCCCCGCACGCGGGCGTCGGCGTCGGACAGCGCCCCGCGCATCGTGGGCACCGCGGCCGAGCCCCGCACCTTCGTGAGTGCGCCGAGCGCCGCGCGGCGGATCTCCGCGTCGCGGTGCTTCGCGTAGCGCGCCACGTCGCCGCTGCTCGACGGCTCGCCGATCTCCGCCGTCGCGCCGAGCGCCTCCTTCGCCAGCTCGCGCGACAGCCCGCGGTCGAGCAGCCGCACGAGCAACGGCAGCACCGGCGCGGCGTCCTTGCCCCCGGCGCGCACCGCCGCGAAGCCCTCGCGCAGCCGCGCGGGATCTCCGCTCGTGAGGAGCTGGGCCGTCGCCTTCGCGTCGAATTTCGGGGGCTTCGAGCGCGATCGAGGCGCGGCCTCTGCCGGCGACGACGCGAGCGCGAGCGCGAGCCCCGCCACCCACATCAGCCCAGAGTTGCCCACCGACCTGCTCATCCGCCGGTCTTCAGCATGGTCGCGGCGGGAAAACCAGGCAAATTGGGCGCACCCATGACCCAGCTCAAGATCCTGACGCTCTCGGCGCCCCTCGTGCTCACCGTCGCGGCCGCTTGCGGCGGCGGATCCGACAGCGGAGGCGCGGCGGGCGGAGGCGCCGCCGCGACCGCGGGCGATCTGCCCTGCGAGGTCGCCGCGCTCGTCGCGGCGCGGTGCCAGGAGTGTCACTCGAACCCGCCGACGAACACGGCGCCGGTGCCGCTCGTGACCGCGGCGGACTTCCGCGCGAAGGGGGTCGCGTCGCCCGCGACGCCGGACGGCGCGGACAAGACGCTCGGCGAGCTCGCGGTGGCGAAGCTCTCCGCGACGACGAACCCGATGCCGCCCGCGCCACGCGCGCCCGCGACCGACGCGGAGAAGGCCGCGCTGCAGGCGTGGGTCGCCGCCGGGATGCCGCCACGCGCGGCCGGTGAGACGTGCGGCGCGGGACAGGGCGGCGGCGGGCAAGGCGGCGGCGCGCAGGGAGGTGCCGCCCAGGCGGGCGGCGCGCAGGGTGGGAGCGCGCAGGGTGGGCAGGCCGGCGCGCCGTCGGCGAGCTGCACCCCCGACATCGTGCTGAAGGCCGCGACGCCATGGACGATGCCGAAGGCGACGGCCGACGAGTACGTCTGCTTCGGCGTCGAGCTGCCCGCGTCGGCGGAGGACCGCCACGTCACCGCGATCCTGCCGAGGGTCGACAACACGAAGATCGTGCATCACTTGCTGGTGTACCGGGTGGAGGCGAGCGAGAAGATCTCGCCGACGCCGGCGCCCTGCGCGAACGTCGTCAAGCCGGGCTGGAAGCTCTACTACGCGTGGGGCCCGGGCACCCCGCCCGCCGTGTTGCCCGCAGAGGCTGGCTACCGGATGCCAGGCGGGCAGAGCTCTCACTACATCGTCAACATCCACTACTCGAACCTCACCCACCTCGACGGCGAGCGCGACGCGACCGAGATCGATCTCTGCAGCGGGCCGCCGCGCCAGTACGACGCCGACGTGCTCGCGGTCGGGTCGACGGACTTCGATCTGCCCGCGCACGCCGAGTCCACGATAGAGTGCTCGACGAAGGCCGCCATCATCCCGTCGACGGCCCCGTACCACGTGTTCCAGACCTGGCCCCACATGCACCTGCTCGGCACGCACCTGTCGACGGAGATCCGCCACGCGGACGGCACGTCGACGCCCGTCACCGATCGCCCGTACGACTTCTACAGCCAGATCACCTACCCGCTCGCGCTCACCGTCGACAAGACCGACACTTTCATCACGCGCTGCACGTGGAACAACACCACCGCGTCGAAGGTCTCCTTCGGCGAGAACACGGCGCAGGAGATGTGCTTCAACTTCCTCTCGTATTACCCCGCGCCGCCCCCCGGGGCGACGTGGGCCTGGATCGCCCCCTCTGCCCTCGCGACCTGCAAGAAACAGTGAAGGCGCGCCCGGGGCGCCTCCGCACGTCGCGCGCGCGCTCGTCGTCTCGCTCGGGATCGCCGCCGCCGGCCTCGGCGCCGCCGTCGCGCTGAGGCCCGCGCCGTCGCCCCCGCCCGCGCCCGGCGTGTCCGGGAGCGCCGCGGGGGATGACTTCCCCGAGGCGACTGGCGAGGCCCAGGCGCCGCTGCGCGAGCCGCTGGTGCTCACCGCCGACGAGCAGCGCCGCGGGATGGGGGAGTGCGCGACGCCCGATCCGGGCAGGGGCGACTACGGCGATCCGGGGACGCTGCCGGGCGGGGGACACATCGTCATCCCGCGGAGCGGCGGGCACGACGACTCGCTCGGGTTCGACGTGGTGCTTCACTTTCATGGCTTCCCTGCGATGCGCAAGAGCGTCGTGCGCGCGCGCACCGGCGTCGTCCTCGCCGGCTATGACTGGGGGACGGGCAGCGGGGCCTACGAGGCGCGCGCCGAGCCCGGCCGGATGTTCGAGGCCCTCACGACGGACGTCACCCGCGCGCTGCGGGCGCACACGGGTGACGAGCGGGCGCACGTCCGTCACCTCGCGCTCTCGGGCTGGAGCGCGGGCTACGGCGCGGTGAGCGCGCTCTTGCGCAAGGGCGACTCGGGCGTCGACGCGGTCGTGCTGCTCGACGGGTTCCACGCGAGCTACGGCCCCGGCGCGCGGGGCGACAGGGTCGACACCACGGCGCACGCCGCGATCGTCGCGTTCGCGGAGCGCGCCGCGCACGGCGAGAAGACCTTCTACTTCACCCACAGCGCGATCCAGACGACTGGCTACGCCTCGACGACCGAGGTGGCGGCGCTGCTGGCGTCGCGGCTGGGCGTCACGCTCACCCAGGCCGAGGGGACGGACGATCCGCTCGGCCTGCGCGCGTTCGCCGACGTCCGGGGGTTTCACTTGCGGAGCTTCAAGGGCGACGACAAGCGAGCGCACTGTGATCACCTGCGCCACGCGACCGCGGCCATCCGGGACGTGCTCGTGCCCGCGTGGCAGACCCCGGCGCCCGGGTAGCTCGGTCAGCTCAGCGACAGCCGAGCGCGGCCGCCGCCACCTCGTCGCCCTTGCCGCAGAACGCGAGCGCGAAGACCTTGCAGGAGACGACGTGGGTGCTGCCGCAGTAGGGGCCGATGCCCGTCCCCGTGCGCGAGGGGGTGTACGGGACGTACCCGGTGCCGGAGCACGCGCCGATGGCGAGGCCGCTGCACGCGGGCTCGAAGGTCATCGCGGCCGGGCTCTCCTTGCCGTCGCAGTCGTAGTCGAACGAGACGTTCGCGGGAGCGCCGGGCAGCGCGTAGGGCGCGCCGAAATAGGCGGTCTGCCCCGGGAAGACGTCCTTGTTGCCGTCATGACAGTCATCGGCCTCGAGGACCCATTTCGCCGTGGGCTCCTCGGGGGGCTGGGTGCAGGAGTCCTGGCTGCCGAGCAGCGGGGTGCCGTGCCCGTCCTTGTCGACGTCGCGGTACCAGGTCTTCATGGTGCAGCCGCCCCCGCCTGCCTGACCTGCGCCGCCCTGACCTGCGCCGCCCTGGCCGGCGCCGCCCTGACCTGCGCCGCCCTGACCTGCCCCGCCCTGGCCGGCCCCGCCCTGGCCGGCCCCGCCCTGACCCGCTCCGCCCTGGCCGGCCCCGCCCTGACTTGTGCCGCCCTGGCCGGCCCCGCCCTGACCCGCTCCGCCCTGGCCGGCCCCGCCTTGACCTGCGCCCGCCTGCCCCGAGTCTCCGGCCTGCCCCGCGCCCGCCTGTCCGGCGGCTCCGCCTTGACCCGCGCTCGGCTGGCCTGCTTGTCCGGCCGATCCACCCAGCCCCGCGCTCGGCTGGCCTCCTTGACCCGCGCCCCCCTGCCCGGCCCCCACCTGACCGCCGCCGCCGCGCCCCGCAGCCTGGCTGCCCGCAGTGCCCTGGCTCGCGCCGGCAGCGCCGACGGGGGCGGCCGCGTAGTCGTCGAAGTCGTAGGAGCCCGTGAGCGCGCACCCGGCGGACCCGAGCAGCACAGTGATCGCCAGCGCGTGGACGGACCTCATGGGAGCGCTCCCTTCACGGACAGTGTGGCCGCGCCGGGGGCAGCGTGCACGCCCAGCGCCGTGCGCGCCTCGCCCGAGGGCCCGCGCCGGAGGATGAGGTACGTCCCCACCCCCACGCCGACCAGCCCCACGGCCCAGAGCGCTGTGTTGACCTTCAACAGTGACTTGCCGCTGCTGGCGGCGTCGAGGCCCTGCTGATCGCAGACGCGACCGCCCTTGTCACAGTGATCGTCGACGGTGCCTTGCTTCGACGAGAGCATCAGCCCCGTGATCCCGGCGCCGACCAAGCCGAGCGCGCCGACCCCGGCGACGGCGTAGCCCGTCGTGCGAGAGGGGTGCGCAGACGGGGGCGAAGGTGGCGGCTCGGCCGCTGACGCCGCGGGCTCCACCTGCGCAGGCGCCGAGGAGGAGGCGGGGGCAGGGGCAGCTGCGATCGCCGCGCCGGGCGCGACCTCGATCGAGCGTGACTCCCCGACCACCAAGGAGACGCGCGCCTCGGCGTCCTTGTGGCTCGGCGCGCGCGCGACGATCACGTGCTCGCCCGGGTCGACCGGCAGCGCCACGTCGAGCCCCGCCGCGCGCAGCTCCACGCCGTCACGCACGACCACGGTGCCAGGAGGGGCGGCCTTCTTCAGGCGGATGGTCAGCTTGGGGAGCTTCTTCTCGAGCGCGGCGAGCCGCTGACGCGCGATGGGCAGGCGATCGTCGGTGAGCTTGCCGGCGGACGTCAGCGTGTCGACGAGGCGCTGCCAGCGCTCGTGGGCGGAGGCCACGCGCCCTCGCCCCTCCTCGCACTCCGCGAGGTTGAAGAGCGTGCCGGGGGCCGGATCGAGGCGCAGGCTCTCGGCGAGCTTGGGGCAGGCGGCGTCGAAGTTCTTCTGCTTCAGGAGCGCGCGCGCCTCGCGGAAGAGCGCGTCGGCCGCCGCGGGATCCCTCGTGTCGGCGAGCGCGGGGCCCCCGACCACGATCAAGGACAGCGGGAGCCACGTGAAGCGCCGAGTCATCGGCTCAGTTTCTTGACTCACCCGGGTCGCGACGTCCAGCGGGCAGAGGCGCGGGCACCGGGGGTGTGGGCTTCGTGGGCTGCCTGGGCTCGGCGCGCCTGGGCTCGGCGCGCCTGGGCGGCGGCGCGCTCGACGGTGACGCGCTCGGCGCCTCGGTCGACGGAGGCGGCGTGACGATCGGGGGAGCCGCGCTCATCGTCGCGGCGGGCGGCCCTGCGGACGCGGGCGCGGCAGATCCGGCGGGCGCCGGCGCGTCGGACCGCAGCGCCAGCGTCAGCCCCAGGGCGGCGAGCAGCGCGAGCGCGACGAGCGCGGCGACCACGCCGCGCCGACCGAACGCCCGCGGGGCCACGAGCTCGGTGAGGTCGACCTCTGACGAGACTCCCCGTGACGACGCGAGCGTCTCCGTCGCCTCGGGGGTGTCCGGCGCGCGCGGCTGGCGCGTGGTCGCTGGCCCGGGCATCGGCGCCGAGACGACGGCGCTCGTGGCGCTCGCGAACGACGAGCGCGGCGGCGGCGGCGGCGGCACGAACCCGGCGGGGGACGGCTTCGGTGGCACGAACACCGCGCTCGACGCGGCCGCCGCGCGCAGCGCCTGGCGCATCTCCTCCGCGGACGCCCACCGGTCGGCGGGATCGAACGCGAGCGCGCGGTCGACGACCGCCACGATGGGCGCGGGCACGCCGGGCGCGACGGTCGCGAGCGAGCGCGCGCGCTGGGTCATCACTTGCACGAGCAGCGCCGAGACCGTGGGCACGTCGTGCACGAGCTTGCCGCTGATCAAGTAGAAGAGCGTCGCGCCCGTCGACCAGAGATCGGTGCGCGCGCCGACGGCGCCCCGCTCTCCGCGCGCCTGCTCGGGCGGCATGAACGCAGGCGTGCCGAGGCTCGAGCCGCTCTGCGTCGACGAGACGCCCGCGCCGGTGACCTCGTCGATGCGGGCGATGCCGAAGTCGAGCACCTTCGTCTCGCCGTCGACCGTGAGGAAGATGTTCTCGGGCTTGATGTCGCGGTGGACCATCCCTCGCCGGTGCCCCGCCTCGAGCACGGCGAGCACGGCGTCGGTCACCGCGAGCGCGTCGCCGAGCGCGAGGTGGCCGTCGAGGCGGTCGCAGCGCGCGTCGGCCGTCTCGCCCTCGAGCAGCTCCATCACCAGGAAGGGCACGCCGTCGATCGCGCCGTCATCGAGCACCGAGACCGCGCCCGGGTGCTCGACGAGGTTCGCCGCGTAGCCCTCCCGCACGAACCGCTGCACGACGTGCGGCACGACGGCGAGGTGCGGGTGCAGGAGCTTGATGGCGACGCGCTTGCCGTTGCGGTGCCGCGCCGCGTACACCGCTGCCATCCCCCCGACGCCGAGCACCGCCTCGAGCTGCCACTTGCCGTCGATGACCGTGTGGAGACGGTCTCGAGCCATCGGCAAGAGGGGGTTCTCGAGCTCCGTCATGCGAGCCTGGGCGGCGAGGACAAGCGCCCCAGGATACGGGAGAGCGCGGCCGGATCCTAGCCGCGCGCGCGCCGGGCGGGCCGACGTGAGGTACGTCGGGCTCGGTTCAGCGGGGCAGCAGCGTCGCCTTGCGGACGAGATCGCCCTCCGCGACGGCGCTCCAGTCGCCCGAGGCGCGGCCGATGAGCGCGTAGCGGCCGTCGAGGTGGGGCACGCGAGAGAGGGCGACGAAGATCTGGCTCGATCCCGTGTCGCGCCCCGCGAGCGCCACGCCGACGGAGAGCGGCTCGAAGGGCGCAGGGGAGGTCTCGCAGCGCAGCGGCTCCTCGCCCGCGCCGCCGGTGCCGTCCCCGGCGCGATCGCCGAGCTGCACGACGAACCCGGGCACGACCCGGTGCACCGCGACGCCGTCGTAGAACCCCGCCGCGACGAGCCGCGTGACGCGCGCGACCGCGGCCGGCGCGGCCCCAGGATCGAGCTCGAGCACCAGCGCGCCGGCGTCCGTGTCGAGCGCGATGCGGGCGCCCATCCGCGCCCCGTCGAGGTCTGCTGCGGCGCGCTCGTGGGGTACGGCCGGACACGACGCGGCCTTGTCACCGAGCGCGACGAGGGCCCGCTCCGCGTGCGCGCGCAGCGTCGGCCACGGGCTCTTGCAGAGCTCCACGAGCCGCGGCCTCGCGACCTCGAGCCGCACGGCGCCGGCCGCAGAGGCGAGCGCCGCGATCGTCTCGCCGTCATCCGGCGCCCACGCGCGATCGAGCGCCCGCTGGAGCGCGGCCTGCGGGTCGGCCGCCGGCGCGCCGCGCCGCGCCGGGCGGATGGACGCCGTCACGAGCTCGGGGCGGAGCGCGAGCGTCTCCGCCGCCGCCGCGACCGTGCCCGCGTGCGGCTGGTCGAGGCCCCACGCGACGAGCTCCCGCGCGGCCTCCACCTCTCGGTGCGTGCCCACGAGCCCGAGCGCCGCCGCGCGGACCCGCGCCGACGACGAGCGCACGAGCGCGTCCAGGATCGCCGCGCGCTCCCTCCCCTTGATGGGCTTCCTCCCGAGCACGGCGAGGCGGGCGAGCTCGCGCGGCTCCGACGACGCGCCCGCCGCGCACGCGACCACCCGCGGATCGCCGGGATCGTTCGCGAGGCGCGCGGCGGCCTCGCACCTCAGCCGCTCGACACGACGCCGCAGGGACGGCGGCGCGGCCTCGTCGACGGGCAGCTTCGCGATCGCGTCGAGCTGGCGCGCGGCGCTCGAGACGGGCGGGTGCGCGATCGACTCCACCGCGGTGAGCAGCGGCCCAAAGCTCGCGCCGACCAGTGACGAGCGAGAGACGGGATCGGCGCCCGGAAGCAGCGACGAGAGAGAGCGCGCGAGCTCCTCCTGACCCGGCGCGCCGAGACGCGCGAGCGACCGCGCGGCCTCGGCCCGCTCCGCGGCGGAGAAATCGGACGAGCCGAGCACCGCGCCGAGGCGCGCCGACCCGTCCGGGCCCGTGCGGCCGAGGGCGCGGACCGCGAACACGCGCGACGGCGTGGAGGGGCGCGCGAGCTGCGCCTCCGCGAGGTCCCTCACGCGCGCCGCGACGCCGCCGTCCTGATCGGTGCGCGAGAACGGAAAGAGCGCCTCGGCGTGCTCCGCGGCCGCCTTCGTCAGCGCCACGATCGACTCCTCGGAGAGCCTCCGTGACTCGGCGACGTCACCGAGCGCGAGGCACGCCGCCTTCGCGCGCGCGGGCTCGCCCGACGTCCACGCGGCGAGCGTCGCCTCCGCGTCGTGCGTGGCGCAGCGACCGAGCGCCCGCGCGATCGCCGAGACGGCCTCGTCGGCGGACGCGTCCGGGGCCGCGGCCCGCGCGACGAGCGCGCGCGTCACGCCGTCGCGGTCGAGCGCGCAGGTCTCGCCGAGGCCGTACGCCACACGCGACAGCACCTCGGCGTCCCCGTCGGACAGCATGCGCAGGAGCCGCTTCTCCGCGTCGGGCGACCCGATCCGCGAGAGCGCCCGGGCGACGGCGCGGCGCTCGTCGAGCCGCTGGCTCGCGAGCAGTCCATCCGTGACCGCGGCCGCGTCCCTGCGGCTCTCGGCCCGCGCCGCCGCCACGACCCCGGACGAGGCGGGCGCCGACGACGACGCGCTCGCGGACGGCGCGGGCGCCTGCTCGCTCTTCGCCCGCGCGCCGCACCCGGACGCGAGCAGGAGGATCATCGACCACTCGCCGCGCACGGCTCGCTGTAGCACGCGCCGACGCTCGCTCGCCACCGCGCGCGCGGGCCGCCTTTTGTCGTGACGCGCGGCGGGGCGCGGCTACCTTCGCCGGCGCCGATGCGGATCCTCGTGCTGTCCCGGAACGCCTCTCTCTACTCGACCAGCCGCCTCGTGCTCGCCGCGCGCGCGCGCGGCCACGCGGTCATGGTCGCCGATCCGCTCGATTTCCAGATCGTCGTGTCGCGCGGCAAGCCGTCGATGCTGCTCGGCGGCGTGCCGACGCCCGAGGCCGATCTCGTCCTGCCGCGCATCGGCGCGAGCATCACGAACTACGGCCTCGCCGTGGTGAGGCAGTTCGACATGATGGGCGTGCCGGTGCTCAACAGCGCCGTGTCGATCGCGCGCAGCCGCGACAAGCTCCGCGCGATGCAGCTGCTGACGCAGAAGCGCATCGACGTGCCGATCACGGTCTGCGCGCGGAGCCCCGCGGCCATCGGCGCGGCGCTCGATCTCGTCGGAGGCACGCCCGCCATCGTGAAGATCCAGCAGGGCACCCAGGGCATCGGCACGATGATCGCCGAGACGCGCCAGGCGGTCTCGTCGCTGCTCGAGACGCTCTGGGCGATGGGGCAGGACATCGTCTTGCAGGAGTACATCCGCGAGTCGCGGGGCCGCGATCTGCGCGCGATCGTCGTCGGCGGCAGGGTCGTCGCGGCGATGCGACGCACCGCGCGCGCGGGGGAGTTTCGCTCGAACCTCCACCGCGGCGGCCTCGCGGTGAAGGTCACGCTGCCGCGCGCGCACCGGCTGGCGGCGATCGCCGCGACCCGCGTGATGGGCCTCGAGGTCGCGGGCGTCGACATGCTCGAGGCGCGCGGCGGCCCCAAGATCCTCGAGATCAACAGCTCGCCGGGGCTCGAGGGGATCGAGCGCGCGAG
This sequence comes from Polyangiaceae bacterium, assembly GCA_020849655.1. Lineage (GTDB taxonomy): Bacteria > Myxococcota_A > Polyangia > Polyangiales > Polyangiaceae > JADLFU01. Next base: position 65,257 of record JADLFU010000066.1, read on the forward strand.
CGGCGTCGACGTCGCGGCGGCGATCGTCGTCCACGCGGAGCGGTTCCTCGAGAGCCGCGCGCGCAAGGCGACCCACCGCGAGGTGCTGCAGCGGATGGAGGCCGTGATCGACGACGAGCGCAAGCCGGCTCGCCGCAGGCGCGTGGGCTGACATGACCTCCACCGCCGCCGCGTGGCTGCTGAAGACCGAGCCCTCGTCGTACTCGTTCGCCGATCTCGCGCGGGACGGGCGCGCGAGGTGGGACGGCGTCGCGAACCCGGTCGCGCTCGCGAACCTCCGCCGCGCACGGCTCGGAGACCCGTGCGTGCTCTACCACCCGGGCAAGGAGAAGGCGGCGGTCGGCACGGCGACGATCGCGCGCGCGGCCTACCGGCACCCGGACGACGCTGGAGACTGGGTGGTCGACCTGGAGGCCGGCGCCGCGCTCGCGCGCCCGGTCACGCTCGCGGAGCTGAAGGCAGACCCGGCCTTCGCCGCGTGTCCGCTCGTGCGGCAAGGGAGGCTGTCGTTCGTGCCGCTCACGCGCGAGGAGCACGCGCGGCTGCTCGCGCTCGCCGCGTCACGGTAGCACCACGCGGCCCGGGGCCTTCTTGGTCTGGGCCTTGTCGGTGTTGTCGCCCAGCTTCGAGTGGCACGCGTTGCAGTCGCCGTCCTTCTGCTGCGTCGTCATCTCGCGCACGCCGGACGCCGATCGGACGCGCGCGGAGAACGGCGGCGTGAACCCCGTGGCGTCGCTCGTCTTCAGCCAGAAGTTGCCCACGCGGTTGACGGGCAGCGCGTACAGCGTGCCGGCGGCGTCCGTCACCTCGACGGTGACGCCGGGCGCGCCGTCGGCGCCTCGGCAGTCGTCGGGCTCGTGCGCGGTCGGGTAGACGGTGCCGCCCACCACGAGCGGAGGTCCGCCGGACACCGAGTGGCAGCCGACGCAGTTGCGACCTGGGTTCATCTCGGGGAGCGGATCGCTGAGCTGCCAGGTCGCGCCGCTTGTGCACACGACGGGCGTGTCGAACGGATCGCACCCGACGTCGTCCGGGCCGGCGTCCGCCGCGCCGGGGCAGCCGGCGTCGACCCACGCCTTCCACGTCGCCCGCTCGTCGTCGCTCGCTAGCTCCCTCGGCGCGGGCGGCATCGGATCCTCCGCGAAGCGCATCAGATGCAGCGCGAGCTGCGCGCGGGTCGCCGCCTCGGGCCAGGGAGCCGCCACGCCGCCCCGCCCCGCGGGCTTCGTCAAGAGATCGCGGCGGGTCACGAGGTGGGCGAGCGCGTCGAAGCGCAGCGTCTCGCCGTGGCAGTCCCAGCAGCGGCGCGACAGCACAGCCTGCATCGAGGCCGGCAGATCGCTGCTCGGCGCGCGGGCGGGCGCGGGCCCGGCGTCGTCTCCGCCGCACGCGCCGATGAGCCCCGCGACCGCGAGGGAGGCTGTCAGGAAGCGAAGCCGCACGCGCGGTCGTCTAGCACGCCTCCGCGGCGCGATCGTTGCGCGACGTCAGCGCCTCGCGGCCTCGCGCGGGCGGTCCCGCTCCGGGTCGCGCGCGTGCGCCTCGTCGCGCAGGGAGCGCGCCGCCGCGAGGGCCCTCGCGCCGAGCACGAGCGCGACGGCCGCGCACACCCCGAGCGCGCGCACCGCGAGCGCGGCAGCGGTGGACGCGAGATCCCCTCCGTCGAGCGACGCGCGGAGCGCCCCCACCGTGAGCGCGGCGCACGCGGCGGCAGAGAGCAGCGCGGCCGCCGTCCCACCCCACGCCCCCGGAGCGCCCGCCCCCGCGCGACCGAGCACGCGCGTGTGAAGCGCCGCCGCGCCGAGCGCGCCGAGCGCGGCGGCGAGGGAGAGCGGCAGCGCCAGCCACGCGAGGCACCTCGCCGCGTCGGAGAGCGTGGCCTCGCCCGAGAGCGCGCCGCGGGCGAGCCGCGTGAGCGCGCCGAGCTGCGACAGCGCGAGCGGCGTCACGACGGCGAGCGCGCCCAGCGAGCCGGCGCCGAGCACGCCACGCGCGGCCGGGAGGCGCCCGTCGCGCCGCTGCCGAGACAACCACCGCGGCGACGGCTCGCTCATCAGCTCCCTCCGCCGTGCTCGCGCGCTGTCACGTCTGCCTCGCCCACGAGGCCGACGCTACCTTGCCAGGAGGCCAGGTCGGCACCAGATTCGGCGTCCCACGATGGTTGACGAGCGGCGAGAGATCGAGATGGACGTCGCGGTGATCGGCGCGGGCACCGCGGGCCTCGCCGCCTACCGGGCCGCGCGCGCGGCGGGCCGGCGCGCCGTCCTGATCGAGGCGGGGCCGTACGGCACGACGTGCGCGCGGGTCGGGTGCATGCCGAGCAAGCTCCTCATCGCGGCCGCCGACGTCGCGCACGCGGCGCGGCACGGCGCGCGGTTCGGCGTCGACGCGGCGGTGGCGGTCGACGGCGCGCGCGTGATGGAGCGCGTGAGGCGCGAGCGAGACCGCTTCGTCGGCTTCGTCGTCGAGGGCGTCGACGCGATCCCGGCCGACGACAGGCTGCGCGGCCGCGCGACGTTTGTCGCGCCCGGCGCGCTCGACGTCGACGGCCTCCGCGTCACGGCGCGGAGCGTGGTCGTCGCGACGGGCTCGTCGCCGGTGGTCGGCGATCTGTTCGCCCCCGTCCGCGCTCGCGTCGACACGAGCGACGACGTGTTCGAGTGGCGCGCCCTGCCGTCCTCGGTCGCGGTGTTCGGCGCGGGGGTGATCGGCCTCGAGCTCGGCGTCGCGCTCGCGCGGCTCGGCGTCCGCGTCCGCATCTTCGGCCGCGGCGGGGCGGTGGGGCCGCTCCGCGATCCGGTCGTGCGAGAGGCCGCGCGCGCGGCGATCGCTGACGAGGTCCCGCTCCTCGTCGACGCCGACGTGCGCGACCTCCGCCTCGTCGAAGGCGGCGCCGCCGTGCGGTTCGTGGACGGGGGAGCGGAGCGTGAGGAGACGTTCGAGCGCGTGCTCGTCGCGGCCGGTCGCCGGCCGAACGTCGACGGGCTGGGTCTCGAGCGCGCCGGCGTCACGCTCGACGACCGCGGCCGCCCGCGCGTCGATCGCGAGACGATGCAGGCGGGCACGCTGCCTGTCTTCCTCGCGGGCGACGCCGCGGGCGACGCGCCGCTCCTGCACGAGGCGGCCGACGAGGGGCGCATCGCCGGAGAGAGCGCCGCGCGGTTCCCCGAGGTGACGCGCGGGCGACGGCGCTCGCTGCTCTCGATCGCGTTCACCTCCCCGCAGCTCGCGGTCGTGGGCGCGTCGTACGCGGCGCTCGCGCCCCTGCGCGACGCGGGCGAGGTCGTCATCGGCGAGGTGTCGTTCGACGACCAGGGCCGCAGCCGCGTGATGGGCGAGAACCGCGGGCACCTGCGGGTCTACGCGGCCCGCGACGGCCGGCTCCTCGGCGCGGAGCTCGCGGGCCCGCGCGCCGAGCACCTCGGGCACCTGCTCGCGTGGTCGCACCAGGCCGGGCTGACCGTGGGGCAGATGCTGGAGATGCCCTTCTACCACCCGGTCGTCGAGGAGGGGCTGCGCACCGCGCTGCGAGACGCGGCGAGGCAGCTCTCGCCTTGAGGGCCACACGATCCACCTCCACCCAACCCAAATCATGCCAACCGCCGCCAGCTGACGGCCTCACCCAGGGAGAGACAGCCAACACATGAAGAACCTCGAAGGACAGCGGGTCCCCAGCGTCAACTTTCGCACGCGCGTCGACGGCCAGTGGAAGGACGTCTCCACGGCCGACGTGTTCGCTGGCAAGCGCGTGGTGGTGTTCGCGCTGCCGGGCGCCTTCACCCCTACCTGCTCGAGCAGCCACGTCCCGCGCTACCAGGAGCTCTCCGGGGCGCTCCGGGCGCGCGGAGTGGATGACATCGTCTGCGTCTCGGTGAACGACGGCTTCGTGATGGCCGAGTGGGCGATCGACCAGCGCGCGAGCGACGTGCGGTTCCTCCCGGACGGCAACGGCGATTTCACGCGCGGGATGGGGGCGCTCGTCGACAAGCGCGACCTCGGCTTCGGCGACCGCTCCTGGCGCTACTCGATGCTCGTCGAGGACGGCGTCGTGAAGAAGATGTTCATCGAGGAGGAGCGCCCCGGCGATCCGTTCGACGTCTCCGACGCGGACACGATGCTCCGCTACCTCGATCCCGCAGCGCGGCCGCCGCGCGACGTGCTCCTGTTCACGAAGCCCGGCTGCAGCCACTGCGCGCGGGCGAAGCGGCTCCTCGCGGAGAAGGGCTGGGCGTACGACGAGGTGCCCGCCACGCCGCGGAGGCTCCGCGCGGCGAGCGGCAAGGCGACGACCCCGCAGATCTTCGTCGACGGCGCGTACGTGGGCGGCGCCGACGAGCTCGAGGTGTTCCTGTCGAAGGCCTGAGCGGGCAGGCGCGCGTCGCGGAGGCGCGCGCCCGCCTCCGTCACTCGTCGAACAGCGCCGGGCGCCCCTCGCCGCCCCCGCGCCGCATCGCCCGCTTCTCCATCGACGCCGCCAGGCGCTCGCGCTGATCGGGGCGGAGGATCGGGAGCAGCTCCGCGAGGAAGGAGAGGTCCTGCTTGCCGCGCGCCCTCGCCTTCGCCGGCGCGGGCGGCGCCGCCTCGAGCTTCTTCGGATCGAAGGCGTCGGCCTCGAACGCGGCCCACAGCGCGAGGACGCGCGCCTTCGACGCCGCGCGCGACGCCTCGAGCTCCGCGGGGGCGGGCGCCTCGGGGCGGGTCTTCGCGACGAGCGCCTCGACCTTCTTCTGCTGCGCGGGGTCTAGCTCGAGCTGCTTCGTCAGGCGCTCGGCGCGGCGCGTGGCGAAGCCCGTCGGATCACCCTTCTGCCGCGGGTCTCCGCCGTCGTCGTGCCGGTCGCGCTTCTCCTGCTTCTCTCGCGCGGCCGCGACGAGCGCCTTGCGCTGCGCCGGCTGGAGCGCGGCGTGCAGCGCGGCCAGCGTGGAGAGCTCGCGCTCGCGCTGCGCCGCCTGGGCCTTGTCGAGGTCGGCGCGCGCGGCGTCGATCTTCGCGGGATCGATCCTCCCCGCGCGCACGCCGGCGACGAGCGCGTCGTGCTCCTCCTTGCGGTCGGCGCGCGCGCCAGGCGCGGGCTTGAGATCCTGCTCCAGCTTCTCGACGGTCGCGCGCTGGGCGTCGCTCAGCTCCAGGCCGTCGGCCTCGTGCACGAGCCTCGCGATGGGAGAGCCGCCGCCGTGGTGACCGCGCTCTCGAGCCCTCGGTCGCCCGGACGACGCGGCGGGCGGCGAGGGGGCCGCGGCCACGGGCGCGGAGGCGGACGCGACGGGCGCGGGCCCCGACGAGGACGGCGTGTGGCAGCCGCTGACGAGCGCCGCCAGCGCGAGCGAGCCAGAGAGGACGGTGAGGCGCATCGGGATCTCCTTCACTGCGCGGGCGCGTCTGCGCCGGCCGGCCGGACCGTGCCACGGCGAGCGCCCGCGCGCGTGTGAAGAAGCGTGACGCCTCGAGCTACTTCTTCTTCGCGGGCTTCACGAAGCGCAGGGTCATCCGGTCGCTCTCGCCGATCGCGACGTACTTGTCGCGGTCCTTGTCGCCGAGGCGCAGCGTGGGGGGCAGCGCCCACACGCCGGGCTCGTAGTCCTTCGTGTCGCGCGGGTTCGCGTTGATCTCGGACTTCGCCGCGAGCTTGAACCCGGCGGCCTCGACCTGCTGGATGACCCACGCCTCGGGCAGGTAGCCCTTCTTCGCGAGCGCCTCGATGTCGCCGTCGCCCTTCGCGCGGTGCGCCTCGATCGCGAGCACGCCGCCGGGCTTCAGCGCGCCCTTCACCTCGGCGAGCCAGGCCTCGACGAGCTTGCGCTGCGCCCAGCCGTGCATCGCGCGCGCGACGAGCACGAGATCGGCCCGCTCGCCGCCGCCGAGCGCGGGCTTGTCGCCCATGTAGATGCGCTCGACCTTGCCGTAGGCCTCGGGCGCCTTCGTGAGGAACCTGTCGATGCGCTGCGCGTAGAGCGTCGGGCGCAGCTCGGTCGAGCCCTTCGGATCTCCGCTCGTCACGAGCAGCTTGCCCCGCGCCGCGAGCACGGGCGCGAGGAGCTCCGTGTACCAGCCCTCGCCGGGTCCGACCTCGATGACCACCATGTCGGGGCGGAGTCCGAAGAACTTCAGCGTCTCCTTCGGGTGGCGATCCTTGTCGCGCGCGGCGTGCCCGGGCACGCGGTGCTTGCCCTTGATGACCGCGTCGAGCGCGGCGTCGACGGCGCCCCAGCGCTGGTCGGCGAGCGCCTTCGCCTCGGCGCGCAGCTCGGGGGTCCAGCGCGCGAGCTCGGCCTTCGAGTCGACCTCGAGCTTCTCGAAGTCGGCCGACAGCTGCCGCGCCTCCTCGGCCTTCTTCTTCTCCTCCGGGGTCGGCTCCGGGGGCGCCGCGGAGGAGGAGGCGGGCGGCGCCGCGCTCACCACCGGCGCGTGGGTCGAGGCGGCCGGCGGCGCGGACGTGGGCTCCGGGGTGGACGCGCCGCACGCGGCGGTGAGGGCGAGGGCGGTGAGGGCGAGCGGGGTGCGGGGTTTCACGGCCCGCGCCCTATCACTTCTCGGGGAGCGCCGCAGGCGCGCTCGCGGCGAGCACGAGGTACAGCCGCGCGTCCTGCTCGCGCTGGTGGTAGCTCGGCTGCATGTGCACACACAGCTGGTCGAAGGCCTTGTCGTGCTCGCGGTGCCGCAGGTGCGCGAGCTCGTGCACGACGATCATCTCGAGCAGCTCGGGCGCCAGCTCCTCGAACAGCGACGCCACGCGGATCTCCCGCGTCGCCCGCAGCCCCTTGCCGTGGACGCGCGCGCGCGCCGTGTGCAGGCCGAGCGCGCGGTGCGCGACGTCGAGCCGCGCGTCGTACGACACCCGGTCGACGGGCGGCGCCGAGCGCAGGTGCCGGGCCTTCAGCCGCTGCACGTACTCGTACAGCGCGCGATCGCCGCGCACGTCGTGCCGCGCCGGGTAGCGGCGCGCAAGCCGCGACGCGAGCTCGCCCGAGTCGCGCAGCCTCGCGACCTCCGCGCGCAGCGCGGGCGGGACACACGTCAGCGGATCGAGCGGGCGCATCCGACGAGGGCGCGCGCCGCCCGGAGGAGCCGAGCGGCGTCGCGCAGAACAAGTGCAAACCTAACGGGGTCGCGGGGCTCTGGGTGCTCTGCGGATCGGCGGCGACCGCCGACGTGAAGTCGGCGGCGTTGTCGTCCGGGTCGGCGCCGTTGCCGAGCGCGCCGCCCGGCAGGCGCTCGAGGCTCACGTCCACGTTGCTCGCCGCGCCGCCGCCGTTGTCGTGCGGCAGGTTCGACACCGGCTTGCCCTCGCAGACGTAGGGGACCGAGCAGGTGAGCAGGACGCTCGTCGTCGTCGCGTTGTACGAGAAGCAGAGCGCGTCGCGCGTGACGCCGTCGTGGGTGAGCATGACGCTGGCGGCGTCGGGGATCCCCGTGGAGTACGTGTCGTCGGGCTTCGTCGGGCCGTCGTGGCTGGAGTGGGCGAAGAGCGCGTGGCCGTGGGGTGGGATGACGATCCCCGTGCCCTTGACGCGCGCGGCTGTCGCGGCCGTCCCGCAGGTGGCGAGGCTCACCGCCGCCGAGCGCGCCGAGATCGCCCACCTGTCGTCGAACTTCACGGGGATCTTGGTCGGGTTGTAGATCTCGATGAACTCGTCGTTCCCGCCGCCCGTGCCGCGGGTCTGCACCTCGCTGATGAGCAGGACGTCCTCGCAGACGTCGGACGCGTTGCAGAAGCCGCTCGCGCAGTCGGTGGCGACCTTGCACTTGAGATCGCTCGCGCACGGCGCGCAGGTGTCGCCTCCGCAGTCGACGTCGGTCTCGGCGCCGTCCATCTTGCCGTCGGCGCAGGCGTCGGCGACGCACACGAACCCGGCGCTGCACAGCTTGCTGGTGCAGTCGTCGTCCACCGCGCACTTCAGGCCGTCGCCGCACGTGGCGCAGGTGCCGCCGCCGCAGTCGACGTCGGTCTCCGCGCCGTCCACCTTGCCGTCGGCGCAGGCGTCGGCGACGCACACGAGCCCGGCGCTGCACAGGGTGCTGGTGCAGTCGCCGTCCACGGCGCACTTCAGGCCGTCGGCGCAGGTGCCGCAGGTGCCGCCGCCGCAGTCGACGTCGGTCTCGGCGCCGTCCATCACGGTGTTCGCGCAGGGATCGCCGTTGCCACCTGCGCCTGCGCTGCCAGCATCGCCGCCTGCGCCTGCGGTGCCCGCGCTGCCCGCGTCACCGCCTGCGCCTGCGTCCCCGCCCGCGCCCGCCGCGCCGGCGCTGCCTGCGTCGCCACCTGCGCCCGCGCTGCCTGCCGCGCCTGCGTCTCCGCCCGTGCCCGCGGCGCCCGCCGCGCCCGCGTCTCCGCCCGCGCCTGCTGCGCCCGCGGTGCCCGCCGCTGCGCCGGCCGTGCCCGCCGCGCCCGCCGCCGCGCCGCCCGCGCCGGACTTGCCCGCCGCGCCCGCCGTCGCGCCGCCTGCGCCCGACTTGCCCGCCGCGCCGGCCGTCGCGCCGCCTGCGCCGGACTTGCCCGCCGCGCCGGCCGTCGCGCCGCCTGCGCCGGACTTGCCTGCCGCGCCCGCCGTCGCGCCGCCTGCGCCCGACTTGCCCGCTGCGCCCGCCGTCGCGCCTCCCGCGCCCGATTTACCCGCCGCGCCCGCCGTCGCGCCGCCCGCGCCGGACTTCGCACCGCCGCTGCCGGCCTGAGCTGCGCCCGCCTTGCCGCCCGTGCCCCCCTTGCCGCCGGCGCCCGCCTTGTTGCCGCCGGCGCCTGCCGCGCCGACGTTCTCGGTGCCCGCGTCGTCACCGCCGCCGCAGGCCGCGCCGAGCGCGAGGGTGAGGGCTGCGAGCGCGGTGGTGGAGAAGAAGGATCGTTTCATGCCGCCGAAGGTACCCGGCTCCGAGGCGCGTGCGTGTGGATTCTTCAGCGACCCGCAGGCCAGCCACGTGCGCCGCGCGCGGTCCGACGCCTGCCCCTGGGGAAATGTTTGACATGTGTCATGTCGAAGCGGCTGTGGGGCGAGGTCGCGATGGGCCACAATGACGCCGTGCCGCCGCCCCCCGCCCACGAGGTGCTCCCGTTCCCGCCCGGGGACGGCCCGTTCCGCGTGAAGGGCGTCGCGTACCGGGGGCACTGCGAGTACGTCGAGCGGTTCCTCGCGGGCGGGCTCGCGGCGCAGCAGGCGGGCGTGGTCGACGCGAGGCTGCGGGGCTTCCTCGGGCAGACGTTCCTCGCGGCGAGCTGGTACGACGTGTACCCGCTCGTCGCGGCGGGCTCGGTCTGCGCGCGCATCGCGGGGCGCACGCTCCCTGATTTTCTCCGCGTGCGAGCGAGGTACCAGGCCGAGCAGGATCTGCGCGGGGTGTACCGCGCGGCGCTCACCGTCGCGTCACCCGCGCTCCTCGCCGAGCGCCTGCCGCCGATGTTCCAGCGCTACTTCGACTTCGGCGAGGCGCAGGTGAGCGAGGCGGGCCCGCGCGCGCGGGATGTGCAAGTCGCGGGCGTCCCGGCGACGCTCGCGCCGTGGCTCGGGCCCATCCTCCAGACGTTCTCGCTGACCGCGCTCGAGTACAACGGCACGCGCCGGCCGGAGGCGAAGCTCCTGCCGTTTCGGGTGACGGGCGTGACGCACGGGCTCGACGTCGGCGTGATGCGGCTCGCGATCTCGTGGCCTTGAGCGCGCGTCGCACCGGAGGCGGCGCCGCCTCGGCCGATCGAGCCCGCTCCTCACCCGCCACACGTCAATGGATCGTGCGGCGCGCAGCGTCCGTCGACGCACACGAGGTCACCCATGCACGGGTGGGCCGCTCCGGTTGCACACTCTTCACCCGGCAACCCGGAGGGATGCACTTGTTCGCGCCCGACGAGCTGAACTGGCATTGCAAGCCCGAGGCGCGAGCGCCGTCAGCGACACCTCGCAGGGTTGACAGGCTTGCCTCCGCTGCAGCGGGACACACACCTTCTCGCCGATGACGTCACAGACCCCCTCGGCGCAGTCGAGGATCGTGGCGCACGCCTCGCCGGCGCCTTGCAGACTCCTCCGTTGCAACTGGTGCCAGCAGCGCACGACGTCACGGTGCAGGCCTCGCCGATACCCACGGGCGCCTTGCAGACGCTGCCGTCGCAGGACAGGCCCGTCGCACACGTCACGCCGTCGACGAGCGTCACCCGCACGCCGCGCGGCGCGCTCGCTTCTTCTCGGACGCCGCGCGCTTCGTGTCGAGCCGCCGCTCGACGGCGGCGCGCCCTGGCTTCGTCGGCCTGCGGGGTCTGGGCGCGATCAGGGCCTCCGCGACGAGCTGGGCGAGCCGCGCGCGCGCGATCTCCAGGTTGCGGGACTGGTCGCGGGTCTGCTGGCAGACGACGAGCAGCGCGCCCTCGGCGTCGAGGCGCGCCCGGGCGAGCAACCGCGCGCGCGCTCCGGCGTCGAGCGCCGTCGACCGCCCGACCGCGAAGCGGAGCTCGACCTTCGACGAGACCTTGTTCACGTTCTGCCCTCCTGGTCCCGACGCGCGCACCGCGCGCCACGACAGCTCGCGCGCAGGGAGCGTGCAAGCGCGGGTCACGTAGAGATCGTTCGACATGGCGAGCGGCGCAAAGTAGCAGCGGCGCCCGAGCGCGCCAGCTCGGCCTCTCCGCGGCGCCGACGCTCGCCGATCCGCCGCGAGGTCACGGCGCCGCGCGACGCCGGCGAGAGGGGTAAGCTCCTCCGCGAGATGCGCGCCATCACGAGCCTCACCCTCGCCTCGCTCCTCGCGCTGGTGCCCGTCGTGCCCGCCTGCACCTCGTCGCCCGACGACGCGCCCCCGGCCGCCGAGGCGGAGCCCGAGATCGATCGACGCACGCGCGAGCTCGTCGCGCAGATGACGCTCGCCGAGAAGGTGGAGCAGCTGCACGGCAGCCACCTCTACCCGGTCGGCGGCCTCTGGGAGACGACGGCGAACGAGCGGCTGGGGCTCCCGGGCTTGAAGATGGTCGACGGCCCCCGCGGGGTGCGCGCGGGCAAGGCGACGACGTTCCCCGTCGGCATGGCGCGCGGCGCGACGTGGGACCCCGAGCTCGAGCGGCGCGTGGGCGAGGCGATGGGCGAGGAGACGGCCGCGCGCGGCGGCGACGTGCTGCTCGCGCCGACAGTGAACATCCTCCGCCACCCGCGCTGGGGGCGCGCGCAGGAGACGTACGGCGAGGACACGCACCACCTCGGCGTCATGGGCGCCGCCTTCGTCATGGGCGCGCAAGAGCACGTGCTCGCCAGCGTCAAGCACTACGCCGGCAACAGCATCGAGGAGACCCGCTACGAGGTCGACGTGAGGATGGAAGCGCGCACGCTGCGGGAGGTGTACCTCCCACACTTCGAGCACATCGTCCGCACCGCCAGGCCGGGGTCGGTGATGACCGCGTACAACCTCGTCAACGGCCAGTACTGCAGCGAGAACCCTCACTTGTTGCGTGACATCCTGAAGGGAGAGTGGGGCTTCGACGGGTTCGTCGAGTCCGACTGGGTGTTCGGCACGCGCAGCACCGACGCCGCGGCGCTGGCGGGCCTCGACGTGGAGATGCCGGTCGACGCGTATTTCGGCGACAAGCTGGTGGCCTCCGTCGAGGCGGGCCGCGTGCCCGAGGCCGTGGTCGACGAGGCCGCGCGGCGCGTCGTGAAGAAGCAGCTCGAGCTGCGCCGCGACCACCCGACGCGTCCGCCGCCCGAGGTCGTCGAGAGCGCCCCGCACGTCGCGCTCGCCCGCCTCGTCGCCGAGCGCGGGGTCGTCCTCCTGCGCAACGTGGGCGACGCGCTGCCCCTCACGGGCGTGACGTCGCTGGTCGTCGTGGGCCCGCTCGGGGCCACCGCGAACCTCGGCGACTTCGGCAGCAGCGACGCGCGCCCCACCCAGGCGATCTCCCCGCTCGCCGGCCTCACGGCGCGCGCCGGCGCGACGCCGGTGACGTACGTCGCGGGGCCGACGCTCTCGGCAGAGGACGTGAAGCTGGTCGGCGCGGCGTCCGCGGCCGTCGTGGTGGTGGGCTGGACGGGCAAGGACGAGGGCGAGCGCATCATGGACAAGGAGGGCGGCGACCGCGCGTCGCTGCGGCTGTCCGCTGACCAGGAGGCGATGATCCACGCCGTCGCCGCGGCGAGCCCGCGCACCATCGTCGTGCTCGAGGCGGGCGCGGCCGTCGTCGTGCGACCGTGGGTGGACGAGGTCGCCGCGGTGCTGATGGCCTGGTATCCGGGGCAGGAGGGCGGCGCCGCGCTCGCGCGGCTGTTGTTCGGCGACGCGGCGCCGGCGGGGCGCCTGCCCATCACCTTCCCGCGGGACGAGGCGCAGCTGCCGCCGTTCGACGACACGAGCAGCGTGGTGGAGTACGGCTACTTGCACGGCTACCGCCACGTCGAGCGCGCGGGCGAGACGCCGGAGTTTCCGTTCGGGTTCGGCCTCACCTACACGACGTTTTCACTGTCGAACCTCCGGCTCGACGCGCCCGAGATCGGGGCGTCCGGCGCGACCACGGCGCGCGTCGACGTCACCAACACGGGCGGGGTCGCGGCGTCGGAGCTCGTGCAGCTCTTCGTCGCGACGCGCGGCTCGAAGGTCGAGCGCGCGCCGCGCGACCTGCGGGCCTTCGCGCGGGTGGAGCTCGCGCCAGGGGAGACGCAGACCGTCTCCCTGCCGGTCGCCGCCAGGGACACGGCCTACTGGGACGACGGCAGCGGGCGGTTCGTCGTCGAGCCGCTCGGCGTCGACGTCGAGGTCGCGACCGCGACGGCGCGGCTCACGGCGGCGCTCACCCTTCGCTGAGCGTCACTGCTGGGTGCGCCAGCCCCCGCCGAGCACCTGGTACAGATCGACCATCGCCTGAAACTGCGCCTTCTTCGTCTCGAGCATCTCGAGCTCGGCGTCCAGCCAGTCCCGGCGCGTCAGCAGCACTTCCATGTAGTCGGCGCGCGCCGACTGAAACAGCAGCTGCGCCGCGTCGCTCGCCTGCCCGAGCGCGTCGACCTGCTGCGCGCGGAGATCGAAGCTCTTCTTCAGGTTCCCGATCTGTGACAGTCGGTTCGCGACGTCGGTGTACGCGTGCAGGAGCGTCCGCTCGTACCCGAGGACGGCCTGGACCTGCCGCGCGTTCGCGGAGCGGTACTCGGCCTCGATGGCGCGCCGGTTCAACAGCGGCGCCGTGAGGTTCCCCGCCAGGTTGCCGACCAGCGACTCGGGCGTGTCGACGAGGTGCCGCGCGTTGAAGGCGCGGTAGCCGATGCCCGCCTCGAGGCTCAGCGACGGGTAGAAGGCCTTCTTCGTGTACTTCACGTCGAGCTTCGCGGCGCCGAGCTCGAGCTCCGCCTGGCGGACGTCGGGGCGGTTGTCGAGCAGCTGCGACGGCAGCCCCGCCTGGATGTTGGCGGGCAGCGGCTCCTTGAATTTCGCCGCGTCCCTGCGCACGGGCTGCGGGTAGCGGCCGACGAGGAAGTTGATGCGGTTCTCCGTCATCACCCGCTCCTGCTCGAGGCCGTAGAGGCGCGCCTTGTTGTGCAGCACCTCCGCCTCGAAGCGCTTGACGGCGAGCTCGGTGACCCGCGCGGCCTCCTTCTGGATCTTCACGACCTCGAGCGCGCCCTCGAGCACCTCGACGTTCTTCTTCAGGACCTCGAGCTGGTTGTCGAGCGCGACGAGCTCGTAGTACGAGCGCGCGATCTCGGCGACGAGCTGCGTGACGAGGAAGTTCCGCGCCTCGATGCTCGCGAGGTAGCGCAGATCGGCGGCCTTCGTCGCGTCGCGGAGCCTCCCCCAGACGTCGACCTCCCACGTCCCCGCGAGGCCGAACCCGAAGTCTCCGAGGTTCTGTGGGAGTTCGTGCGCCTCGTCGCTGACGCCCTGGCTCGTGTGCTTGCCCACGCGGTCGACGCCGGCGCCCGCGCGCGCGCTCACCCGCGGCTGGTACTCGCCGCGCCGCAGGGAGACCTCGTTGCGCGCGATGATGATCTCCTGCAGCCGCGCGTTCAGCTCCTGGTTTCGCTGCAAGGCCGCCTCGATGAGCGCGCGCAGCTCCGGGCTCGAGAAGAACTGTTGCCAGGTCGCCTGGGCCTGCGGCGTCGCGGTGTCGGCGCCGAAGGAGGAGGGCACGTGCCGCTCGGGCTCCCGCGAGGGGTTGTCCTTCAGTGACGGGACGCAGCCCACCTGCCAGCACACGGACGCGGCGAGCGCGACGAGCGCCGCCCGCGCCGCCGTGGCGCCCGAGGTCGTCTCAGACATGGCGGCCGACGTCCTCGCTGAGGGGCTCGTGGTCCTCGTTCTGGATGATGCTCCGGCCCTCGGAGAGCGTGCCGAAGATGAAGTAGAGCCCGGGGACCACGAGGACCCCGAAGATGGTGCCGAACAGCATGCCGCCGAGCGCGGAGGCGCCGATGGTGCGGTTGCCGACGGCCCCCGGGCCCGTCGCGACGACGAGCGGCACGAGGCCCGCGATGAACGCGAACGAGGTCATCAGGATGGGCCGGAACCTCGCCTTCGCGCCCGCGATGGCGGCGTCGAGCACCGAGACCCCCTTCTCGTGCGCCTGGGCCGCGAACTCGACGATGAGCACGGCGTTCTTGCCCAGCAACCCCACGAGCATCACGAGCCCGACCTGCGCGTAGATGTCGTTGGCGAGCCCGAGCACCTTCAACAACAAGAACGATCCGAACACGCCGCAGGGCAACGAGAAGATGACCGCGAGCGGCAACAGGAAGCTCTCGTACTGCCCGGCGAGCACCAGGTAGAGGAACGCGAGCACGACGCCGAAGATGTACACGGCCTCGTTGCCGCGCCGCGCCTCGTCGTAGGAGAGGCCCTCCCACGCGATGTCGTACCCGCGCGGCAGCGTCTTCTTCGCGACGTCGCGCACCGCCGCGATGGCGTCGCCGCTCGTGTAGCCCTTCGCCGGGCCGCCGCGGATGGCCGCCGAGTTGTACATGTTGAAGCGCGTGATCTCGTTCGGCCCCTGCGTCTTGCGCAGCTTCATGAAGGCCGAGTACGGCACCTGCTCGCCCTTGTCGTTCTTCACGTACAGCTGCATCAGATCGGTGGGGAACCGCCGGAACTCCGGCGACGCCTGCGCGTACACCTTGAAGAAGTTGCCGAAGCGGATGAACCCCTGCTCGTACGTGCTGCCGACGAGGATGTTGATGTTGTCCATCGCCGTCTTGATCGACACGCCCTTCTGCATCGCGAGCGAGTTGTCGATCTGCAGCTCGTACTGCGGGTAGTCGGCGGCGAAGAAGCTGAAGAGACCGGTCAGCTCCTTGCGCTTGCGGAGGTGATCCATGAACTCCTTGCTGATCTTGTCGAAGTCCTGGTAGTCGGTCTCGTTGTTCTTGTCCAAGAGGCGCAGGGAGAACCCGCTGGCGGCGCCGTAGCCGGGCACGGCGGGCGGCTCGAAGAACTCGACGACGGCGCCGATGTCCTTCGACTTCTCCTCGAGCTCCTCGATGATCTGCAGGACGTTGTGCTTGCGCTGCGACCAGCTCTTCAGGTTGATGAGGCAGGTGCCGGCGTTGGAGCCGCGGCCCTCGGTCAGCACCTCGTAGCCGGCGAGCGACGACACCGAGGAGACGCCCTCCACCTTCTTCGCGATCTCCTGCAGCTCGCGGGCGACGTGGTTCGTCTGCTCGAGCGTCGTGCCGGGCGGGGTCTGCACGATGGCGTAGATCATCCCCTGGTCCTCGTTGGGCACGAACCCGGACGGCACGACGCGGTCGAGCCCGAAGATGCCGGCGCCGAACAGCGCGAGCACCGCGAACGTCACCACCCTGCGGGTCACCACCCGGCCGAGCAGCTTCACGTACGCGTTCGTGCTGACGTCGAACACGCGGTTGAACGCGTCGAGGAACAGGCTGATGGGCGTCCGCCGCCTGGGCGTGCCGTGCGTGTTCTTCAGGATCATCGCGCACAAGACGGGCGTCAGCGTCAGCGCGACGATGCCGGAGAGCACGATCGACGACGCCATCGTGATCGCGAACTGCCGGTAGAAGATGCCCACGGGCCCCGTCATGAACGCGACGGGCACGAAGACCGCCGTCATCATCATCGTGATGGCGATGACGGCGCCGCTGATCTCGCCGAGCACCTTGTTCACCGCCGCGTACGGCGACAGGTGCTCCTCCGCCATCTTCACGTGCACGGCCTCGACGACGACGATCGCGTCGTCGACGACGACGCCGATCGCGAGCACGAGCGCGAACAGCGTGATGAGGTTGATGGTCAACCCGAACACTTGCATGAACACGAAGGCGCCGATCAGCGACACGGGCACCGCGAGCACGGGGATGAGCGTCGAGCGCAGGTCGCCGAGGAAGATGAACACCACGAGCGACACGAGGACGAACGCCTCGCCGAGCGTGTGGAGCACCTTCTCGATCGACGCGTCGAGGAACGACGAGACGTCGTAGTTGATCTCGTAGTTCATCCCCGCCGGGAACGACGACTTCTTCAGCTCCTCGAGCTTCTCCTTGACGTTCTCGATGACCTCGCTCGCGTTGCTGCCGTACGTCTGCTTCAGCACGATGGCGGCCGACGGGTGGCCGTCGAGGTTGGAGTAGATGTCGAAGAACTCGCTGCCGAGCTCGATCTTCGCGACGTCCTTCAGGCGCAACAGCTCGCCGTCGCCGTTCGACTTGAGGACGATCTCCCCGTACTGCTCCGGTTTGTTGTAGCGCCCCGCGTAGATCAGCACGTACTCGCGCGACTGCGCCTTCATGCCCGTGGCCTGGCCGAGGCGCCCCGGCGAGCCGATGACGCTCTGCTCACTGATGGCCTTCATCACCTCCTCGGTCGAGACGTTGTAGGCGCGCATCCTGTCCGGGTTGAGCCAGACGCGCATCGCGTACTGTCGCGAGCCGAGGATGCGGGTCTGCGCGATGCCGTCGACGCGGCTCAGCTCGGGCAGCAGGTTGGCGAGGGCGAAGTTGTAGAGGAACTTCTCGTCGGCCGATTTCTCCTCGCTGTACAGGTTGACGTACATGAGCATGCTGGGCTGCACGCGGTTCATGATGACGCCCTCGAGCTGCACCAGCGCGGGGAGGCGGTTGATGACCTGGTCGATGCGGTTCTTGACGTTGACGACGGCCTCGTTCGGGTCGGCGCCCAGCTTGAACACGACCTGGATGGTGGCCTCGCCGGCGCTCGTCGCGTCGGAGATCATGTAGATCATCCCCGGCACGCCGTTGATGGCGCGCTCGAGCGTGATGAGCGACGACTGGACGAGCACGTCCGCGGAGGCGCCGGGGAACGTCAGCGACACCATCACGCGCGGCGGGGAGATCTCCGGGAACTGCGAGATCGGCCGCGATCTCATCGACAGCAGCCCGAGGAAGACGAGGACGATGGAAAGCACGATCGCCGCCACGGGGCGGCGAATGAACGTGGTCGTGAGGCTCATTCTGCGGGGACCTCGAGGTGCGCGAACACGTCCGCCGGCTGGCGAAAGTCCACCCCGATGTGCGCCCCGTCTCTCACCTTGCGCAGCCCGTCGATGAGGATGCGCTCGTTCTCCGCGACGCCGCTCTCGACCACGAACACCTGCGGCAGCTCGGCCGCGACGGTGATGGGCCGCGAGTGCACGACGTCCTTGTCGTCGACGACGAACACGAACTTCTTGTCGAGCACGTCGAACGTCGCCTTCTGGGGGATGAGGAGCGCGTTCTTGTGGGGGACTGTCATCACGACCTTGCCGGTCTCGCCGTGACGCAGCAGGCCCTTCGGGTTCACGAAGGTCGCGCGGAACGCGAGGTTTCCGGTCTCGTTGTTGAAGTCGGCCTCGATGGTCTCGACGACGCCGGGCTGATCGAACAGCTGCCCGTTCGCCATCACGAGCTTCACCTCGGCGGGCTTGTCGTCGCCGTGCTCGTGCTTGTAGGCGAGGTACTCGGCCTCGCTGACGTTGAAGTACACCCACACCTTGCTGTTGTCGGACAGCGTCGTCAGCAGATCGCCCTCGTCGACGAGGCTGCCGAGCCGCACGCGGAACCGCCCGATCAGGCCGTCGAAGGGCGCCTGGAGCGCCGTCAGCGACTTGTGCGTCGCCGCGAGCGAGACCTCCGCCTTCGCGCGGGCGAGCTTCGCCTGGGCGAGCGCGAGCTCGTTCGGCGAGACGACCTTCTTGTCGGCCAGCAGCTTCGTGTTGCGCACCTCGATGTCGGAGAGCTGGGCCTCGGCCGCGGCCTTCTGCACCTCGGCCTGGTAGATCATCGGCATCACCTGGAAGAGCTTCGTGCCCTTCGCCACGTGCTGGCCCTCGTCGATGTAGACGCCGGTGAGGTAGCCCTTCTCGAGCGCGCGCACCTCGATGTGCTGGATGGCGCGCACCTGCGCGACGAACTCCTTCGTGAGCTCCGCGTCCTTGCGGAGCGGGGTCGTGACCTGGAGCTTGGCGGCCTCCGCGTGGGCCTGGTGCTCGACGCGGCAGCCGCCGGCCGCGAGGGAGACGAGGGACGCGAGCACGAGCGCGAGTCGGGACATGGTGAGGCGCTCGGTAGTCCTTCGCGGCGAGCAGGTCGAGAGAGCGGCCGGGCCGAAGAGGGCCTCCAGACGCCCGAAAGATGAAGAGAGCATCACATGGGAATCAATGCTTTTTTCTCCCCTGCCGCCGAAAACGCTCAATTTTGGCTGAAAAGCTCACCATTTTGAGCACAGGCCCGGAGGCAGCTAGCGGCCGCGCGGGCTTTGCGTGAGCTTTTCTTCAGCTTACGCGATGCGGCACGGGCCCTGGGCGCGCGGCGTCAGCGATCGAACTCGGTGGGCAGCGCGCGCGCGTCGAACGGGCGTCGCGACGCGAGCAGTCGGGCCACGCTGACGGCGCGCGCGCGGACGTGCGCCGGCAGGTCCTTCCTCGAGGACGTGCGCGCGAGGGCGTCGAACGCGCGGTGCACGCCGAGCGGATCGGCGGGCTCGGTCTGCGTGAGCGGCCGCAGCGTGATCCCTTCCATCGCGTCGATCACGAGCGCCATCGACTCGGGCGGCGAGGCCTCGAGGATCTCGGCGAGGCGGCCCATCGCGTGCTCGGCGTCGTCGGCGTACGGGAGCGCGAGCAGGGCGACGTTCCCGACGGCGCCGCCCTCCTCGAGCCCCACGAGCAGCCCCGCCGCGCCCTCGGCCTCGGCGAGGCGCGCGAGCAGGAGCGCGTCGTCGGGCTCGGCGAGCGCGTCCTTCCACGCGGCGCGCTCCGCGACCCCGCTGTCCGCCGCGACGGCCGCGTCGGGCGTGAGGTTCGCGGGGGGCGGCGGCGCGGCGCCCGGCTTGGGATCCTGTTTACAGCCGGCGACGACGGTGAGGAGCGCGACCGCGAGGGCGACCGTGGCCCTCATCGCTCCACCAGGATGGTGCGGATGGACACGGCGCGGAGCGTCGCGTCGGCGTCGCCGGGAAACCTCGCGAACACCTGGATCTCGCGCAGCCCCGGCTCGCCGTCGAGCGCGAGATCGATCGAGAAGCGCGCGCCCTCCACGGCGACCGGCCGCGGCGTCTTGAAGCCCCTCGGGAAGTAGCTGATCCGCGGCGACGGCATGGAGTAGCTGCCCGTCTTCAGCAGCTCCGCGGGCGTGCGCGGCGCGGGCCAGGGGGCGTCCGCGACGCCGACCCCGCCGAACCGCGCGGGCCCCCGCACCTCGCCGGCGACCCGCACGATCGCGCCGAGCTTCGCGCGGACCGGCAGCGGCTCGTAGGCGCCGTAGTCGTCGACGAACTCCTGCGCCACGCAGACGATCTTCGAGCCCGGCGCCGTCGCGAACGCGAGCCCGAGCCCCGTGTGGCGCGCCTGGAGGATGTTACGTTTGTGACCATCCATCGGCGCCGTCTCCGCCATGAACGCGCGCTGGAACGCCTCGATGGCGGCGGGATCGAACGGGCCCTCGACGCTCGCGTCCCGCGCGCGGCCGTCGCCGTAGCAGGCGGCGTTCTCGGTGACGAGATCCTCGCCGTTCGCCTCGGTGTAGCGCTGCTCCGGCACCGAGCCGTCGGTGCCAGAGTGCGCGGTGAACCCCCCACGGGCCATGTCGCGCACGTGGCGCTCCGCGGCGGCCGCAGCGGTCGCGTCCCACGTGAGCGGCGGCGCCCCCGCGCGCGCGCGATCCTCGTTGACGAGCGCGAGGCCGAACTGCTCCGCCTCGCCGCGCGTGAGCAGCTGCGTCGGACGCGCGACGGGGGCCGGAGGAGGAGAGGCCGCGGGCGGCGGCGCGTGCACGACGACGGGCGCGAGCGCGGGCGCGGGGCGAGCAGGCACGCAGGCGGCGAGCCCGAGCGCGCCGAGGACGAGCGCGCGCCCGCGGCTCACTTCACGCGCGTCCCGGGCGCCGGGCCGTCGGGCACCGCGACGAGCCGCAGATCCTCGCTCGGCCCCGCGGCGAGCAGCATGCCGTGCGACACGAGGCCCTTCGAGAACTCGCGCGGCGCGAGGTTGGCGACGACGACCACGCGCCTGCCGACGAGCGCCTCCGGCGTGAACGACAGCGCCAGGCCCGCGACGATGCGCCGCGGCTCGGGCTCGCCGAGGTCGACGCGCAGATCGAGCAGCTTGTCCTTCTTCGGCACCCTGGCCGCGGAGACGACGACGCCGACGCGCAGATCGAGCTTGCCGAAGTCGTCGATGCTGATGTCTTGCTTGTTTGTTTCGGTGGTCGGCGCGGGGGCGGCGGGAGGAGCCGCGACCTCGGCCGCGGGGCGCCTCGGCGTGAGGCGCTCGAGCAGGAGGCGTCGCTGATCGTCGTCGATGCGCGGGAACAGCGGCTGACCGGGCGACAGCGTCGCGCCTGGCGCGCGCACGGGCGGCGCCGCAGGCCAGTGATCCTCGCCCTCGCGCGGCGCGAGCGGCGCGAGCGCGAGCTGACGGCGCATCTCGGCGGACTTCTCGGGGAGGAACGGCGACAAGAGCACGCTCAGGGCCTCGCACACCGACAGCAGGGTCGCCAGGATCGTCCCGACGCGGGCCGCGTCGCCGCGCTTCGCCTCGGCCCACGGGGCTGCCTTGTCCACGTACCGGTTCGCCTCGCGGCAGAGCTCGAAGATCGCGTCGAGCGCGCGGTGAGGCTCGATGCGCCCGAGCGCGGCCTCCGCGTCGCGCGCCGCCTTCACGAGCGCCGCGTCGAGCGCGCGCTCGAGGTCGCCGCCCTCGCCCCGCGAAGGGACGAGGCCGCCGGTGTTCTTCGCGCACAGGCCGAGCGTGCGGTTGAGCAGGTTGCCGAGATCGTTGCCGAGCTCCGTGTTGATGCGCGTGAGCAGATCCTCGTGCGAGAAATCGCCGTCCTGGCCGAACGAGACCGCGCGCAGCAGGTAGTAGCGGAGCGCGTCGGCGGAGACCTCGGCCGCGATCTTCAGCGGATCGAGCACGTTGCCCGCGCTCTTCGACATCTTCTCGCCGTCGACCGTGAGCCAGCCGTGCACGTAGATCTGCCTCGGCAGCTCGTCGTCGGAGTAGCCCGCGGCCATCAGGAAGGCAGGCCAGTACACCGCGTGGAACCGGCTGATCTCCTTGCCGATGACGTGCACGCTCGGCGGCCAGAACTCGCGCTCGCCCGGGCCGAGCGACGTGAGGTAGTTCGCGAGCGCGTCGAACCAGACGTAGACGACGTGGCGCTCGTCGTCGGGCACCTTCACGCCCCAGGTGAACGTGGTGCGCGAGACGCTGAGATCCTGGAGGCCGCCGCGCACGAACGCCTTGACCTCGTTGAAGCGGTGCTCCGGCGCCACGAACCCCGGGTGCGCCTCGTAGAACGCGAGCAGCCGCTCCTGGAACCGCGAGAGCGCGAAGAAGTAGCTCGGCTCGCGCACGCGCTCGACGGCGCGCCCCGTGGGGCTCTTGCCGTCGACGAGCTCCTTCTCCGTGTAGAACGCCTCGTCGGCGACGCAGTACCAGCCTTCGTACTCTCCGAGCGTGATGTGGCCGTTGTCGCGGACGCGGCGCCAGAGCTCCTGGACGCCGGCCGTGTGGCGCGGCTCGGTCGTGCGGACGAAATCGTCGTTCGAGATCGAGAGCTGCGGCCACGCCTCGACGAACGACCGCGCGACCTCGTCGGCGAACACCTGCGGCGCGACGCCCCGCTCGGCCGCCGCGCGCTCGATCTTCTGGCCGTGCTCGTCGGTGCCCGTGAGGAACCTCACGCGCTCGCCGCGCAGCCGGTGGTACCGCGCGAGCGCGTCGCACGCGATCGTCGTGTACGCCGAGCCGACGTGAGGCCGCGCGTTGATGTAGTAGATGGGCGTCGTGACGTAGAAGGCCATGCGGGCGCGGCGCACCTTGCCCGGCTCTCGCGGCCGACGGAAGGCCGATCGCACCCCGCGCGCGGTCAGCCGCGCTTCGCCTGCCGCAGCTCCGCGAGCGTGAACAGCCCGACCACGTTGCGCAGCCGCTGGGCGACGCCCGCGTCGACCGCGCCCTCCACGATGAGCCGCGGGCGGCCGCCCTCCGCGACGACGCGGAGCCGCGCGCCGTCGAGCCCCGCGCGGCGCGCGACCTCGCCGAGCTCCCGCAGCACCTTCGCGGGGACGCGGCCGCGCCGCACCTCGAGGCGCCCGCCGCGCGCGTCGAGCACGACGACCTCGTTCGCGCGCGAGAGGCCGATGACGATCGGCGCGGCGACGAGCGCGCCGACGCCGAGGATGATCAGGGTGTCGACGCTCACCGCGGCGTCACGTGAGCGGCTTCGACAGGACGACGCGCGGGCGACCGGGGCCCGCGTAGTCGGCGATCTCCTCGGCCGTCCACCCGATCGAGCGGTGAAAATCGATCGACGCCTGGTTCGCGACCGTCGTGATCGCCTTCACCCTCGCGCAGCCGCGCTCCCGGACGGCGCGCTCGAAATCGGCGGAGAGCGCGCGCCCGTGCCCGAACCGCCGGTGCGCCGGGTGCACGCCGACGAGGTGCACGTAGCCCGCAGGCTCCGCGCGCGGCGTGACGAAGCCGAAGAGGAACCCCACGACGGCGCCCTCGTCGCCGATGACGCGGTTCAGCTCGCCGAGCTCGTGGAAGAAGAGCGGGTGGCCGAGATCGCGGGACATCCCGCCGGCCCAGGTGTCGATGACGGTGACGATGTGGTCGAAGTCTCCCTTCGACATCGCGCGGACGGCGGCCGTCATGCTGCGCTCGTCAGGGCACCGGCGCGCCGTGGGGCATCGCCTCGCCCTTCGCCGCGCGGTCCTTCATCTCGTACTTGGACGGGCACTTCGCCATCACGAGCGACGCCTCGAAGCCGCCGTCGGCGGTGAGCTTGCCCTCGACCGTCACGCGCACGTCGACGCCGGGCACGTCGCGGAACGTGTCGGGCACGACGCAATTGCCGTAGCGGACCGGCAGCTGCTGGCCCTTCTCCTCGATGCGGAAGCGGAACTCGCAGGGCTGCTCCTGGTGCACGAGCGAGCCCTTCACGAGGTTGCCCTCGACGCGCAACGCGCGGCCCGCGAGCGCGGCGCGATCGGCCGTCACCTGGTCGACCGACTTCGCGTACACGGCGGCGTCCTTGAAGGAGAGCACGAGCGCCAGCACCGCGCCGGCCATCAGCACCAACCCGACCAGCAGCCCGATGTTGCCCTTCTTCTTCGGCGGCGTCGCCGCGGTGGGGAGCGCGACCGGGGGCGGGTCGGGCGCCACCGCGGCCTCCGCGAGATCGTCGTCGAGGTTCGACATCGCGCGGAGCCTAGTCCAGCGCCAGGGCCGGGTCGAGCCGCGGGGCGCCATGGACGCCCGGCGCCCGCGGCCCCGTCACGGCGGGACTGTCACGTCGATGACATTCACACATTCATCACATGCCTGGGAGGCAAGTTCCGCGGCGCGCGCTCGGGCGGACGGGCCGGATCCGCCGCGGATCAACGCGTGGCACAGGCGGCGGTCGACGCCGGCGCGCCCGATGTTGGCCCGCCCCGACGCCGTGCGCTAAGCCGGCGCGCATGCGCCGCGCTCTCCCCACCCTCGCCGTCGTCGCCACGCTCGCCACGCTGTCCGGTTGCAGCCGCGAGAAGCCTCACGTCGCCTCGCCCGCGACGCCGCCCGGAGGGCCGGTCCCCATGCTCGAGGCGACCCCCGAGCAGACCGACGCCGTCGCGAAGGCGACGGCGGGCCAGGAGGGGGGCGGGCTCGCCATCAGCGCCGAGATCCTGTCGCTGTGCCCGGGGATCAAGCCCCCGAAGTTCGGGTTCGACTCGTCGGAGCTGCGCGGCGAGTGGCGCGACGCGCTCCGCACGCTCGCCGACTGCATGCGCGGGGGCAAGCTCGCCGGGCGCGCGGTGCTGCTGACGGGGCACACCGATCCGCGCGGCGACGACGACTACAACCTCGCGCTCGGCGGCCGGCGCGCCGAGGCGGTCAAGCGCGCGATCGTCACGTTCGGCGTCGAGGCCTCGAGGCTCGACGTCACCTCGCGCGGCGAGGTCGACGCGGTCGGCACCGACGAGGCCGGCTGGGCGCGCGACCGCAAGGTCGACCTCGATCTCAGGCCCGCGTCGCCCACCTCCTCCGCGAAGTGACCTTGGCCAAGCTCGACGGGTACACGACGTTCGGCGTGCTCGGCTACTCGGTCGGGCTGCACCTCGCCGCCGTGCTCGCGGCGATGTGGCTCGGGCGCGTCCCGCCCGCGGAGGCGTTCGTCCCGCCGCCGCCGTCCGAGCTCACGTTCGTCGAGCTCGCCCCCTCCTCCCCAGGCGCGGGCGACTCGGCGGCCGCTGGCGAGCGGGGCGCTCGTGGTCACGCGCCGTCACGGGCGCGCGCCGCCGCGCCCTCGCAGCCCGCGGCGCCCGCGCAGCCGCCCGTCGTCGACTCACCCCGCGGCGCGGCGCCGGTCGCCAGCGCCGCGCCCGCGGCACGCGTCGACATGGCCGAGGCCGTCCGCCGCGCGATGCTGGCGCCAGCCTCCTCGGGCGCGCCCGGCGCGGGCGGCGACGGAGGCGCGGGCCTGGGCTCGTACAAGGCCGTGCTCGCCGGCTGGTTGCAGGCGCGGGTCGCGGGCGGCGGCGGCGCGGCCGAGGCCCCTCACGAGGCGCGGCGCGTCACCGCGCGCGTGACGATCTCCCAGGAGCGCGCCATCACTGGCTAGTCCATCCTCTCGCCGAGCGGCAACGGGCCGTTCGACGCGCGCATCGAGGGGCGCCTGCGCGCGCTCGCGGGCGCCAAGCTTCCCCCTCCCCCCGACGGCGTCGACGCGCCGCCCGCCATCACCGTCGCCTTCACATGCAAGCCAACCGAACGCTGCGCCTGATCCTGGCGATCACCGCGCTCACCCCCGCCGCGGCGGCGCAAGCGGGCGTCGACGAGATCATCGAGGTCGACGCCGCGCTCCGCGCGCTGCCGCTCGTCACGGTCGTCCCCACCGACGCGGCGTCGGTGGCCGAGGCGCGGGAGGTCGCGAAGGTGCTGTCGCTGTCCGCGCTCTTCGACGCGCGCCCGGCGGCGGTCGGCGCGCCCGCGGGGGGCCGGGTGGTCGAGATCACGCTGGCGGGTGACGCGTCGACGGCCACGACGACCCGCCTCGACAACACGAGGACGCGCCGGCTCGTCGCGCGCTCCTCCGCGCCTGCGAGGGACACCGCGCGCCTCGTCGACGCGGTGGTCGAGGATCTCACGGGCGTGCGCTCGCACCTCTCCGGCGAGCTGCTGATCGTCGACGCGGGGACGCCCGGCGAGCGACGCGTGCGGGTGCTGCTCGGCACGGGCGCGCCGCTGCGCGACGTGTCGCCGCCCGGCCTGCTCGCGCGCGGCCCGGCGATGGGCCCGGGGGGCAAGGTCTGGTACGCCGCCGCCGCGCGCGGCGCGCCGCTGCAGCTGTTCGTCGAGGGGCAGGCCGCCCCCGTCGCGCTGAGAGAGCCTGGCTTCGTCGCCGCCGTCGCGCTCACCGCGGACGGGCGCCGCGGGGCGGTCGTCCTCGGCAACGACGCGGGCGGATCGCTCTGGACGGGCGTGCTCGGCGGCGCGATGACGGAGATCCCGACCGCTGGGCTCGCGCTCTCGCCCACGTTCTCGATCGACGGCGACCTCGCCTACGTCGCGGGCCCGCCCGACGGCCCCACGCGCGTGTACGTCGGAGATCGCGCGGTCACCCCGCCCGGCGTGTGGGCGAGCGCGCCGTCGTTCTGCGCGCACGGCGGCGCAAAGCGCCTCGTGTACGCGCAGCGAGGCGGCGGCGTCGCGATCGTGGATCTGTCGACGCGCGCCGTGCGTGGCGTCGGGCTGGGCTCGGCCCCCGCGTGCAGCCCCGACGGGCGGACGGTGGCGCTGTCGCGTGGCAAGGGCGGCGGCAAGCCGAGGGGCGGGGTCTGGTTGGTCGCCGATGACGGCGCTGGGCCGCACCAGGTCTACGACGGCGAGGCGGCCTTCATCCGCTGGCTGCCCGGCGCCGAGCTGCCGCCGCCGATGTGACGGGGCCGCTCGGCGGGCGGCGCTCGTCGAGCCCGCGCGTGGTAGCTCTCGGCGGATGCCCTCCTCCGAGCCCGGAGCGCGCTCGCCCTCCAGCTACCTCCGCGTCGCCGGCGTCGGGTTCCCCCTGTGCCTGACCGCGCTCGCGGTCCTCGGTGTGCGCGCGGTGACGCCGCCTCCCACCGGCGGCGAGGTCATGCCTCGGTCGGGGCAGGCGTCGGCGACGAGCCACCCTCCGCCGTCGACGTCGAAGGCCTTCGAGGACGTGTACAGGCAGGCCACCTGGGGCACCAACTCCCGAGGCGTCGGCAACTCCGGCTCCGGCTCCACGGTGGCGGCGACCGCGGTCTACCGCGCGTACCTGCAGGGGTTCCTGAAGCAGCACGGCGTCCGCTCGGTCGTCGACGCGGGGTGCGGCGACTGGGAATTCTCGAGCACGATCGACTGGAGCGGCATCGACTACAAGGGCTACGACATCGTCGCCGAGGTCATCGAGAAGAACCGCGAGAAGTACAAGCTGCCGAACGTGTCGTTCTTCGTCGGCAACGTCGCCGAGATCGAGCTGCCGCCCGCGGACCTCATCATCTCGAAGCACGTGCTGCAGCACCTCTCCAACAGGGACGTCTCGGCCATCCTGAGGCAGCTCCCCAAGTACGAGCACGCGCTCCTGGTCAACGGCGTCGGTGACGCGACGCTCAGCTCCACGAACCCTGACATCGTCGCGGGCGAGTACCGGCCGCTCGATCCGACGAGGCCGCCCTTCGACGTCGTCGGGAGGAAGGAGCTCACCTACTGGGACGACATGCACATGCACCAGGTCGTGCACGTCCGGCGATGATCCCGCGCCGGCCCCGCTGCTGGGCGAGCGATCCGCGCCTTCACCCGCGCGCGATCGCGCGGCAGCGCTCGGCGACCTCGCGCGGGCCCGGGCGCGCGTGTGGATCCTTCTCGAGCAGCGCCGCGACCAGCGCACGGAGCGCGGGGCTCACGCCGGGCCGATCGACGGGGGGCGCGGGCGCGAGGACGATCGACGCGAGCAGCTCTCCGAGCGTGTCCCCGTCGAACGGGGGCGCCCCCGTGAGCATCTCCACCAGCGACGCGCCGATCGACCACACGTCCGTCGCGGGGCCGACCGTCAGCCCGCGCGCCTGCTCCGGGGACATGGAGCGCGGCGTGCCGATGAGCGCGCCCGACGGATCCCGCGCCGGCCTGTCGAGCGGCCGCGCGACGCCGAGGTCGAGGAGCGTCGCGCCCTCGGGCGCTCCCCCCGCGAGCCGCACGTTGGCCGGCTTGACGTCCCGGTGGGCCGCGCCCGCGTCGTGCACGGCCGCCACGGCGTCGGCGACGCGCGCGGCGACGAGGCACGCGTCGTGGGCGTCGAGCGAGCCGCGCCGACGCAGGGTCTCTCGCAGATCCTCGCCCTCGATCCACGCGGTCGCGAGCCAGCCCTCCCCGTGGGCCACGTACCGCGCGAGGGCCGGGTGGGTCACACGCTGCAGCAGCGCGGCCTCGAGCAGGTGTCGCTCGGTGAGCCACGCGGGCGGGTTCGAGGCGAGCACCTTCAGCGCGACCTGGCGCCCCGAGCGCGCGTCCATGGCGCGGTAGACCCGCCCGTGCTCGCCCTCGGCGACGAGGAGCTCGGGGGAGAACCGCCCCGCGAACGGCGCGCCCATCGGGAGGAGCGACATCGATGCGTCGAGAAGAGAGCCCCGCCGCCGCGCGAGATCAAGCGCCGCGCTACCGTCGGACGGCGCGGACGAGGAGCCACGGGCTGTCGAGCGCGAGCGACGCCGCGTCGACGCTCGACGCTCGAAGGCACGCGACCGACCGCTCGCGCAGCCCCGCCCACTCCGCGCCGCGACCCGCCGCCTCGAGCCCGCGACGCGCGGCGCGCCACGCCGGGTGGTGCTCCCCCTGCTCGTCGAACCACGCCTCCGCCGACGGCGCGGAGAAGCGCAGCGTCTTGCGCTCGAGGGAGACGGACGCGCCGCGCGGCTCGAACAGCTCGGTGACGAACGCAGGATCCCCCCACCGAGGGGGCTCGGGCACGTCGGGAGCGGGGGGAGGCCCGAGCGAGCCGAGCGTCTGACGGAGCAGCGCGCCGGCCTCGGCGATGCCGCCCTGTGCGACCCACGTCGCGAGCGCGATGACGCCGCCGGGGCGCACCACGCGCACGAGCTCGTCCGCCACGCGCGCGGCGTCCGGCGCGAAGATGACGGCGAACACCGAGACCGCCGCGTCGAAGCTCGCGTCGTCGACCGGCAGCGCGCCCGCGTCGCCGAGGAGGAAGCGCGAGCTCAGCCCCTCCTCGACCGCGCGCGCTCGCGCGACCTCCAGGAGCCGCGCCGCGGGATCGACGCCCGTCACCTCCGCGCCCAGCCGGGCCGCGGCGAGCGCGGCGTTGCCGGTGCCGCACCCCACGTCGAGCACCCGCGCGCCTCGCGCCGCGCCCGCGCGCTCCACCACGACCGAGGACGCCTCCGTCAGCGTCGCGGCCATGCGCTCGTACGATCCGTCGCTCCAGTCCATGTCGACCTCTCGCCCGGGAGCATCGCACGCCGAGGCCCGCGGCGCGCGCTCGGCGAAACAACAATCCTCATATCCGCACCGTCGGCCGGGAGGGCCTACCGCCTGCCGACGCGGCGCTCGAGCTCGGCGAACGTCATCGCGGTGACGACGGGCCTCCCGTGCGGGCAGTGACCGGCGAAGTCCACGCCGTCGAGCGCGCGGAGCAGCGCCTCCGCCTCGTCCCTCGACAGGCGGTCGCCCGCGCGCACCGAGCCGTGGCAGGCCATCGTCGCCAGCGCGAGATCGATCGCGTCGTGGAACTTCGCGCGGCCGGCGCGCGACACCTCCGCGAGCAGATCGCGCACGAGCCGCTCCGGAGACGCCCTGACCAGGAGCTGCGGCACGCCGTGCAGCGCGACCTTCGACGGC
Organism: Polyangiaceae bacterium; assembly: GCA_020849655.1. Lineage (GTDB taxonomy): Bacteria > Myxococcota_A > Polyangia > Polyangiales > Polyangiaceae > JADLFU01. The sequence continues at coordinate 94,517 of JADLFU010000066.1, forward strand.
GCGACCCGGCGCACATCCATCCCCGCGGCCGCGAGCTCCTCGCGCCGCTCCTCGACGAGCTCGGCGTCCTCCTCGGGGACGTCGAGCACGAGCGGGAGCAGGAGCGGCTGCATCGCGACCGCGCGCGCCGAGAACGCCTGCTTCAGCCGATGAAAGGTCACGCGCTCGGCGGCGGCGTGCTGGTCGAGCACGTACAGCCCCTCGCGCCCCTCGCACACGAGGTACGAGCCGCGCGCCTGCGCGAGGAACACTAGCTCCGAGAACCGCGGCCGCGCCGGCTCGTGCTCGAACGACACGCGCGACGTCGTGGGCTCGGTGGCGGGGTACGTGGGCGACGCCGCGTCGGGCGCGGGGGCCGGGAGCGGCCCCGCCACCGCGTCGACCGGTCGTCGCAGCGTCGGCGCCGCCGACGACGGCCCGGCGAACGGGGGCGTCGCGCCGCCCGCGGGAGCCCACCGCCCGGCCGACGGCGTGAGGCCGAACGCGCGCGCGAGCTCGCCCGAGAGGACGTGAAAGACGCCGTCGAGCACGCCGCGCCCGTCGGAGAAGCGCACCTCGGCCTTCTGCGGGTGGACGTTCACGTCGACGCGCTCGGGCGGCAGCTCGACGAACACCGCGCCGAGCGGGTAGCGCCCGGCCTCGAGCACGCCGCCGTACGCCTGCGCGACGGTGCGCGAGAGCGCGCGGTCCTTCACGACGCGCCCGTTGACGAAGACGCGCAATCCGGTGGACGCCGCGCGCGCGCGCTCCGGCCTGCCGAGCAGCGCGTGGACCTCGAGCGGCCCGCGGGTCGCGTGGATCTCGGCGAGCTCCTCGCCGGCGAGCGCGGCCCGCACGCGCGTCGCGAGATCGGGCGCCGGCAGCCACTCGCGCACGATCTTGCCGTCGCGCGACAGGCGCATCGACACGGTCGGCGCGCCGAGCGCGAGCGCCTCGCAGACCTCGGTGAGCTGCGCGCTCTCGGCCGCGGTCGAGCGCAGGAACTTCCTCCGCGCCGGCACGTTGAAGAACAGGTCTCGCACCTCGACGACCGTGCCCTCCGCCGCGCCGCACGCGCCCACCGACCGAGGCCCGCCGCCGTCCACCTTCACGCGCGTCCCGAGCTCGTCACCGCGCCGCCGCGTGCGCAGCTCGAACCTGCTGACGCTGGCGATGCTCGGCAGCGCCTCGCCGCGGAACCCGTACGAGTGGATGGCGTCGAGGTCCGCGAGCGCCTTGATCTTGCTCGTCGCGTGCCGCTCGACCGACAGCGCGGCGTCGTCGGCGCTCATCCCCTCGCCGTCGTCGGCGACCCGCAGCAGCGTCACGCCGCCCTGCTCGACGTCGACCGTCACGCGGCGGGCGCCCGCGTCGAGCGAGTTCTCCACGAGCTCCTTCACGATGCTCGCGGGCCGCTCGACCACCTCGCCGGCGGCGATCTGGTTCGCGAGATCCGCCGGGAGGAGCGCGATCTTCCGGGTCATGCCTCGTCGTCGGGCTCCTCGAGCGGAGGCAGCGCGGCGACGGACGACGGCGCTGACAGCGCCCCGAGCGCCGCCGCGTACACGACCAGGAGCGCGGCGAGGCGCGCGCGGAACAGGAGCCACGCGGTCGCGTCGAGCGCGCTCCACACCTCGGCCTCCGACATCGCGACGCCCTTCAGCGCGGCCCGCGGCAGGTGGTCGGCGAACGCCATCGCCAGCTTGCCGCGCACCTCGCGGGTGAGCGCGTACTCGACGAGCGCGAAGAGCGCGTTCGCCGCGAGCGCCTGCGTCGCGAGCGCGCGCGAGCCGGGCCGCATGCCGAGCACCCGCCACGCCGCGACGAACAGCAGCGTCGAGAGGAGCAGGTTCGCGATGCCGAGCGGCAAGAGCGAGCGCCGCGCGTCGAGCCGGATGGACAGCTCGGCCCGCTCGAGCGCCCGCGTCGCCTCCTCGACCGCGACGTCGGCGCCCGGCGCGATGGGGCGCTCGGGCACCGCGCCCGCGCGGAACAGCTGCACCGTCGCGCACCCCTGCAGCACGCCGCCCGCCGCCAGCATCGTCGCGAGCAGCATCGTCAAGAGCAAGAGGAGCGGCCTCCTCGCGGGCGGCGCGGTCACGTGATCCCGAGCCTCGCGAGCGCCTCCGCCACCCCGCCTCCCGTCGCGCTCGTGGCGGTGAGCCGGGTCTTCGCGTGCCGCGCGACGTCGTCGGGCGCCTGGCCCATCGCGAACGAGTGGCCCGCGACCTGGAACATCGGCACGTCGTTGAGCCAGTCGCCGACGACCGCGCAGTCGTCGACCGTGAGGCCGTGGTGGGCCGCGAGCGCCGCGAGCGCGACGCCCTTGTCCGTGCCCGCGCTGCGCACCATCATCCCCCACAGGTCGCCCGGGACGCGCGCGATGGGGAAGGAGACGACGAACGCGCCGCCCGCCCGCTCGAGCTCCGCCGCCGCTTCGCGGATCTCGCCCTCCACGCCGACCGCGACGACGGCCGAGAGGCCCCGCTCGTGGTCCCAGTGCGGGTGGTCGCACGTGTGCCGAGCCGTCGTCACGCGCTCGGACCACGCGGTCACGTACGGCAGGAAGGGCGCGCCCGTCTCGTCGTGCACGATCTCGTCGTGCGCGAACGCGAAGCACGCCGAGGTCGACCCGCGGAACAGCTCTCGCGCGCGCGCCGCGACCGCGCGCGGGATCTCGTCGTGCGAGATCTCGACGCCGCTCGTGCCCCAGACGAGGTGCGCGCCCTCGACGCACGCGACGGGGCCGTCCGCGCCGATGGCGTGCGCGGCGCGCGCCGAGCCCGAGTACAGCCGCCCCGTGATGATGGAAACGACGACGCCCTCCCTGGCGGCTGCCTGGAGGGCGCGTCGATCGCTCTCGTGCACCCTGCCCGACGCGTCGAGCAGCGTGCCGTCGAGATCGACCGCGATGAGCCGGACGCTCACGCGTCAGCTGGCGTCGGCGGGGACGACGGACACCTGCTTCTTGGTGTTCGTCTTCCACTCGAACTTCACGACGCCGTCGACCAGCGCGAACAGCGTGTAGTCGCGCGCGAGGCCGACGTTCTTGCCGGCGTGGAGCGTCGCGCCGACCTGGCGGACGATGATGCCGCCCGCGCGCACCGGCTGCCCCGCGTAGAGCTTCACGCCGCGGCGCTGGGAGTTGGAGTCGCGGCCGTTGCGGGTCGAGCCTGCACCTTTTTTGTGGGCCATGGTTCGTTCGTCGACTTTCTCAGGCCGAAATCGCCTGGATCTTGAGCTCGGTGAAGCACTGCCGGTGGCCGGCCTTGCGGCGGTAGTTCTTCCGGCGGCGGAACTTGAAGACGATGATCTTCTTCGCGCGGTCCTGCGCGAGGATCGTCGCCTCGACCTTGGCGCCCGCGACCGTGGGCTGGCCGAGGGTCGTCTTCTCGCCGCCGATCAGCAGCACCTCGCCGAACGTCACCTTGTCGCCGGCCGCGCCCGCGAGCTTCTCGACCCGGAGCACCTGGCCCGGCTCGACCTTGTACTGCTTGCCACCCGTCTTGATCACCGCGTACATGAAAACCTCTTGGGGAGAAGCCGCCAGGAGGGGGCCGAGGCCCCGCTTGACCCTGGGGGGGTTTCGAAAGGGACGCGCACTATACGGATTTCTCTCCCCTGCGCAAGCGCGCTCTCCGGCCGCCCGCCCGACGCGCCGGCGCAATAGCGCACCAGGAGGCGCGCGGCTCCGTGATACTCCAGCGGCTCTGCCGGGCCAGCCGCCCAGAAAGCCCCACATCCATGCCTCGACCCCGCCTGATCTTCACCCTCGCGCTCTCGACCTCCTTGCCGCTCGTCGTCGCCTCCGGCGGGTGCGGCGGCGGGGACGACGGCGGGAGCGACGGCGCGGTCACCGACTCGTCGGCGTTCGCCGCGGCATACTGCGCGCTCTACGCGCCGTGCTGCGCGGACCTCGGGCTCCCCATCGGCGAGCAGGTCGGGTGCAAGACGCTGTTCGGGGCGGTGTCGCCCTCCGACCCGAGCGCGGTCCAGGCCTGCCTCGACGCGTACCGGGAGCAGGCGAAGGACGCCGCGTTCTGCAGCCTGACGCTCCCGACCCCGGAGCCCTGCAAGCGCGCGTTTCCGCAGCAAGGCGGCACGAGCCAGGGCACCGCCGCGCCCGGACAGGCTTGCAGCTCGACCTCCGAGTGCGCGCCCAGCGCCGCCGGGCGGGTCACGTGCCTCGCCGGCTCGTCGACCTGTCGGGTGCTCACCCACGCGAAGGCGGGCGCGGCCTGCAACGGCGACGTGTGGGACACGAGCTCGCTGGTCACCAACGCCCCGAGCGGCGACACCATCCCCGTCTGCTACCGCGACGACGGGCTCACCTGCGAGGCTGGCACCTGCGCGGAGATCTCGGCGGTCGGCGGCACCTGCACGAGCGACGGCACCTGCGCGACGGGGGCGTACTGCGCGAGCGGCACGTGCGCGGCGAAGGTCGGCCCTGGCGCGTCCTGCGCCGGGAGCTCCGGCGCGTGCGACGCCACGTCGTACTGTGATCAGCTCGGCACCAAGAAGTGCGAGGCGCGGATCGCCGAGGGCGGCGCGTGCGACACGAACGACCAGTGCACGACCGGGTACTGTTACCCCGACAAGTGCGCGAAGCGGCAGGGCGGGCTGAAGCTGCTGCCCTTCTGCCAGTGAGGCGCGCGAGAGCCGCGCCGCTCGACGCAAGCGGTTCGGCCGGCGGGTGAAACCTTTGCGCCAGCTCAGCGCAGGCCGACGATCGCGACGACGTACATCACGAAGACGAGGCCGAAGACCGCGGCGGCGAACGCGAGGCTGGTGGACTCCCCCGCGGACGACGGGCGAGAGGGCTTGTCGGGCAGGGACGAGGTCATCCCGGCCGCGAGTGCAAGCGATGGGCCCGCGCGATCACGGGTCGTCGCCGGCGTCGACCGAGCTCGGGGGCCGCGAGGGCGGGGCGCGGAGCGGGACGACGACACGCGCGACGCCGCCGCGCGCCGGGGGCCACGCAACCTCACGAAGCACACGCGTCGCGCACGCGACGACGGACGCCACCGGGAACGTCGACTCCGTCTGCGCGATCTCGCCCGCCGTGCCCTCCGTGTCGACGTCGACGCGCAACGCGAGCCTGCCCCACGCGCCCGGGTGCTCCTCTCGCCCGGCGGCCACGCAGGCGTCGAGCTCCGGTAGCCTGGCCGCGGTGCGTCGCGCGACCTCGTCGAGATCGGCGCGGCCGGGCCTGGGCTCCGCGCTCGCCTCGGGCAGCGGCGCGTCGCCGGGCCACACATCGATCGACAGCGCCACGGTCGCTCTGCCGCCTCGGGGGCGAGGCAGCGCGGCGCCGGTGAGCCCGCGCACCCAGCAGCCGACGACCTCCTTGTCGGGCATCGACGTCTTGTGGCGACGCGTGTCCGGCACCTTCGCGCGGGTCGTCGACGCCTTCGTCACGCGCCCGCCGGCGTCGAGGGAGAGCGCGAGCACCGCGCGTCCGTCGAGCTTCAGCGCGTCTCGGAGCGCCGGATCGTAGCACCTGCGCACCGTCCAGTAGTGCTCGGCGCGGAGCACCCGCATCAGCGCGCGCGTGTCGGCCTTGCCCTTCACCACCACGGGCTCGCCGATGACGACGCGCGGCGCCGGGTGCCACGCGCTGCCGTCGCCGAGGCCGCCGGTGTTCCAGGTGTCGAGCTCCTTCAACCTGGCCTTGCGCAGGCGCGCGTCCGCAGGCCACGGGAACCCTCCCGCGGCGTACGGGGGCTCGAGCGTCACCGACAGGCTCGGCGTCGCTGGCGGGTCGGACGCCGCCGGGAGGGAGGAGACCGGGGGCGCCGGGGACGGCGCGGGAGCCGCTGCCGGCGCGCTCGACGCGGCAGGCGGGGCGGGTGAAGTGGGCGCGCTCGACCCGAGCGTGGGAGGACCGGACGGCGGAGCAGCCGCGGGCGCGGCGCACGCGGCGAGGACGAAGGACGCCGCGAGGATCGAGCGCACGACGCGGTGTGTAGCCGAGACGGCGCAGAGATCCGCCTTCTCCGTCGGCCCGGTCCGCGCTATCCCGCAAGTCATGCGCTTCGCAACCCTCGCAAGCCTCACGCTCGCCGCGCTCGCCTGCGGCGGCAGCGAAGCCGACTCTTCTTTGTCCGCTGGGCCCCTGGGGGGCAAGGCAGGCGCCTCCGCCAAGGCGGGCGGCGCAGGCGCGAGCGCAGGAGATGCGTGCACGCTGCTCGCCGCCTGCTGCGCGTCCATCACGGTGGCGACCACGAAGCAGAGCTGCGAGGACGTGCACACCGCGCTCTCCGCGAAGCCCGATCTCACGAGCTGCGGCGCGGTGCTCGCGTCGTACTCGGCGCAGGGCGCGTGCGGGGCGGGGCAAGCGGGCGCGGGCGGAGGCGCTGGGAGCTGGAGCGGAGGCGCCTCGGGTGAGGGTGGAGATCCCTTCGGCGGCGGAGGCGCGGGCGCGGCGGGCTTCGGCGCGGGCGGAGGAGGAGGCTTCGGCGCGGCGGGCTCCGGCGCAGGCGGAGGAGGAGGCTTCGGCGCGGCGGGCAGCGCCGGGTCCGCCACCGGGGGAAAGGGCGGCAAGGGGGGGTTCGGCGCGGGTGGCAGCGGCGGCGGGGGCGGACAGGTGCCGCCGGTGACCTGCGAGGAGGCCCACGGCATCCAGGGCTGCTGCGCGCCCGACGGCAAGAGCGGGTGGTTCTCGCAGGGCGGCGCGTTCGGCGTCCAGGGGTTCGCCTGCGCGGCGGGCAAGGTCTGCAGCTGGACCCCCGGCTCGACGCTCGAGGGCATCTACGACTGCGTGATGGGTACGACGCCAGTCGTCGATCCGAAGGGGAAATTCCCCTATCTCTGCGGGTTGCCGGCGGTCGAGGGGGCGTGCAAGTGAAGCGCTCGACCGCGGAGGTCACGAAGGCGCAGGCGCGGCACCTGCGCGGGCTCGGTCACCACCTCGAGCCGGTCGTGCAGGTCGGCAAGGACGGCGTCACCGAGGGGCTGGTGAAGGCGACGGCGCGCGCGCTGCTCGACCACGAGCTCATCAAGGTCCGCGTCGGCGGCGAGGCGCCCGACGACCGCCACGCGACGTCCGAGGCGCTCGCCGCGCAGACCTCCGCGCTGCTCGTGCAGGTGCTCGGGCGGACGGCGCTGCTCTACAAGCGCCACCCGAAGAAGCCGAAGCTCGAGCTGCCGGTCGAGGCGAAGAAGCGCGCGAAGCCGGCGCCCTGAGCGCCGTCCCTGGCGCCCGCCCGCGCGCGGTGGGAGAGGGCGACCATGCCCTACACGCTCGTCATCGCGAACAAGAATTACTCGAGCTGGAGCCTGCGCCCCTGGGTGCTGCTGCGCGCGCTCGGCGTCCCGTTCGTCGAGCGCGTCGAGCGGTTCCCTGGCGCCGGAGACGAGGGCGCGTTTCAGCGGTTCTCGCCGAGCGGGCTCGTACCGGTGCTGATCGACGGCGACCGGGCGGTGTGGGACTCGCTGGGGATCACGATGTACCTCGCCGACCGACACCCCGAGGTGTGGCCGAGCGACGAGGCCGCACGCGCGTTCGCCGAGAGCGCGGCGGCGGAGATGCACGGCGGGTTCCAGGCGCTGCGGGGCGGGTGCTCGATGAGCGTCGGGGTCCGCGTCCGGCTGCGGGATCCCTCGCCCGCGCTCGCGAGAGACGTCGCGCGGCTGCGGGCGCTGTTCGAGGAGGGGCTCACGCGGTTCGGAGGGCCGTGGCTCGCGGGCGCGAGGTTCACCGCGGTCGACGCGTTCTACGCGCCCGTCGCGTTCCGTGTGCGCACGTACGGGCTCGACGTCGGCGGGGGCCAGCGCTGGGTCGACGCGGCGCTCGCGCACCCGGCGATGAAGGAGTGGGAGGCGGCCGCGCTCGCCGAGACCTGGCGCGAGGAGGGGCACGAGGCCGCCGTGCGCGCGGCCGGTGAGGTGACGGCCGACCACCGCGCCGGCGCCTGATCAGGAGAGCAGCGCGAGCAGCGCCTTCAGCCGCGACGCGGCCACCGCGTACACGACGTCGACGCCGTCCTTGCGCGCGTAGGTCACGCTCGATCCGCGCCACGCGTCGCCCGCGCCGAAGACAAGTTTGTAAGGTTTGCCGTCCGCGCGCTTGCCCGTGATCTCGAGCGAGGGGGACTCGAAGCCCTCATCCTTGTGGGCGGCGCCGAGGTGCACGACGCCGTCGGCGCGCAGCTCGCGGAGCGCGTCGCGGATCGGCACGAGGCGCGAGGTCGGCAGCGTCGCGCCGTCGGCGAAGCGGAAGCCGTCGCCGGTCGAGACGAGCGTCACCTTCGCGCCCTTCGACGAGAGCGTCAGCTCGCGCACCTCGGACGCGTCGACCGCCGTCTGCGCGAGATCGATCGCCCACGAGCTGATGGCGTCCTCGGTCGCGCGCGGCGCGACGAACACGCCCTTCTGCCCGACGAGGCGGCCGTACACGCCCGCCTTGCCGAGATCGCCGAGCTCGACCTTCACCTGACGGTCGGCGTCGCCCTCCTTGTACGAGAGCTCGAACGACATGCGCGGCCTCGCGAGGCCAAACGAGCCGTCGTCCTCGTCGGCGATCCACTCGTCGGCCGTCAGCCGCGAGAGCACGTCGGCGATGCGCCCGACGGCGCCGATGTCGACGGGGAGGTCGCGCGGCTCGGCCACCGTCCACACGCCCGCAAGGGTGCGCGCGAGCACGTGCTTCCCGTCCGGGCGCGACAGCGAGATACGCCGCAGCCGCTCGACGGACACGTCGACGATCCGCGTCGAGCGCAGCGCCGTCGACCGCGGCAGGAACGCCCGCCCGTCCTCGCGCGAGAGCCGGAGGACGGCGCCGTCCTGCGCGCGGCGCACCGGCACGCGGCCGTCCTTGTCGGCGCGGAACACCTCGACGATCTCTGGCTGCGGCGCCGTGGCGTCGGGATCGCGCGCGGGGTTCAGGGTCACCTTCGCGCGGGCGCCGTCCAGCGCGCCGACCTCGGGGCGCACCTCGCTCTTCGCCGTCGTCAGCGTCTTCAGGAGCGCGCGGGCCTGCTCGAGCGCGACCTCGGCCTCGACGGGCCGCCGCTCGCGCCAGCCCTTGTCCTTGCGGGCGAGCTCGAGCGCCGTCGCGCCCTCCTCGAGGATGATCTCCTCGACCTCGTCCTCCCGCAGCGAGAACGCGCGCGCGTCGACGAAGCTCGCGGGCTCCTGCAGCAGCCCCTCCATCGCGCCCCGCCCGACGCAGGCGAACAGCGGATCGGGCAGGCGACGCGCGAGCACGACGTCGCTCGGGTGGCCCGGGCACGCGCCCCCGACGGTGAGCTCGCCCGCGGGGCGCTTGTCGTCGGTGGGCCTCATGGAGACGGTGACGACGACGGCGCCCGCCTGCGCCGCCTTCGCCTCGGCCTCCGAGACGAAGTGATCGGCCTTCATGTCGCCGAACGCGCCGAGCACCTTGTCGACCGCCGCCCGGTCGGCGCGCAGCCTGGCCCCGCCGTCGAGCTGCCACGTCGCGCCAGGCCCGCGCACGAGGTCGATCCTCGCGCTCGGCTGCGCGAGCGTGATCGCGCGGCAGTCGTTCGACAGGTACGGCACGACCGTGCGCGTGCGCAGCGCGTCCGCCGGCAGATCGAGCGTCGCGAACGACTCCTTGCGCACGACCGCCACCTGCCCGTCGGCCTCGACGTACACGCTGTCCTCGGGCTTCGGCGCGGGGCCGCCGATCGCCATCGTCGAGGTCAGCTTGCCCATCGTCAGCGTCACGCGGTAGCGCGGCTTCTCGAGCCCGAACTGCGCGCGGTTCACCTCGGTCGGGCGGATGCTCCGCTGCACGATCGTGAGCTCGATGGCGGACATCGCGCGGTCGACCGCGAACTGATCGGCCAGCGACGTCTTGCCGTCGACCTCGATGCGCCAGAGCCTGTCGTCGCCCGCGTCGGGCGCGCTGCTCTTGCGGCGCAGCGTGTACGTGCGGCCGTCGCGCTCCACCTGGACGACGCTGACGTCGTCCTGCCGATAGACGGAGAACAGGTGGTGCTTGCGCCCCTCGCGCTCGGCGGTGCCGACGGCGTCGCGCTGCGCGTAGACCCACACTCCCGCCGCGAGCATCGCCGCGACGAGGCCGAACGTCACCGGGTGCTTCTTCAGATCGTCGACGACGCTCACGCGCTCCGCCTCCGCTCGCCGGCGTCCTTGCGCTTCTCGGTGCTGCGGCGCCGCAGGAACACCGCGAGGCCGAGCAGCGCCGCGGCCGCGGGCACGTAGAGCGTCACGTACGAGCGCACCTCGGCCTGCGATTTCTCGTCGAGGCGCATGCCCGCCACCACCGCGGGCTTCTGCGGGATGTCGACGATCTGCGGCCGCGCCGTCAGCCACGCGACCGCGCTCTCGATGAAGTACGCGCCCGCGCGCAGGCCGGGCTCCTGCCAGTTCTGCCCCTGGGTCAGCGTCGCGGAGCCGACCACCACGAGCCGAGGGCCGTGCGCGGCCGCGCTGCCAGCGGGCTTCGGCAGCTCGGCCGCCATCGCGACGGCGAGCGGGCCGCCGCGATCCTGGGTGCGCTTCTCGGCGGGCGGCTCGTCACGCAAGAAATCGGTGATCGCGAACGACTGATCGCTCGTCGTGATGAGCTCCGACGGCTGCACCGCGCTGCCCGGCAGCTTGCCGAGCGACTGCGCGAGCACGAGCAGGAGGCGCACGTTGGGGTTCTTCTCCTCGGTGAGGCCCTGCGTGATCGCGTGCGCCTTCGCCGCGCCGAGGAAGGTCTCGCCGATCCCCTGCGGCGGCCTGCGCGACTTGTCCTTCTCGAGCACGAGATCCTGCCGGAGCTCGACGCCGCCCCGCGCCGCGACGGGCTCGAGGCCGCTCGCGACGACGCGCTTGTTCCCCGCGTCGATGACCGGGTTCACGAGCAGCATCACGTTGCCACCGCCGTCTAGGTACGCGCCGAGCGCGGCGGCCTCCTCGGGCTTCCACGGCGTCTGCGGGCCGGCGACGTAGACGAGCGAGCAGCCCTTCCACGGATCCGCGGGCGGCGCGGGCGCGCCGAGATCGACGATCCTCGTGTCAGAATTGTTCTTCACGAGGCGGAACTTCAGCTCCGAGAGCCCGCGCGCGCCCGGCTCGTCCGCGCCGAGCTCGCCGTGGCCCTTCGCGAAGCAGACGGTGTCGCGCTCGCCGCCCAGCACGTTGCGGATGGCCGTCGTCAGGCCCTGCTCGAGCCTGGGACGCGCGCGCCCCTCGTTCTCCTCGCTCGCGTCGACGAGGTCCGACGACGTGAGGAACCACCGGCGCTCGCCCTTGATGACGAGGATGGTCGCGTCCGCGACGACGCGGCCGTCCTCGGTGCGGCCGGCGACGACGCCGTACTTCTCCTTCAGCGCGAGGAACTCCGCGGGGCTGCGGTCGGGATCGACGTAGCGGATGACGAGCCGGCTCGTCTCGGCGCCGTACGCGACGAGCATGTGCCGCACGCTCGTCAGCAGGGGATCGCTCTGCGACAAGAGCACGACCACCTCGACGGGCTCCGACAGGCCGCGCAGCGTCGTCTTCGTCGGCTCGCTCAGCGTGTAGAGCTGCGCCGAGGTCAGATCCCACCGCTTGTACGAGCGCGCGGCGCCGACGTTCACGAGCACGGCGAGCCCGAGCGCGGCGACGACGCCGAGCGCCGAGTACGCCTTCGTGCCCCTCGCGGGGGGCTCGGTCGCGCGGCTCACCCCCACCTCCACGAGTCGACGACGCGCGTCGTGACGAACAGCGGCAGCGCCGTCAGCGACAGATCGAACAGCACGCGCCGCGAGTCGACGATGCCGCGCGACATCTCGTCCATCTGCGTCCACACCGACACGTACCCGCACACGTCGCGCAGCGCGCCCTCGGGCAGGATCATCTCGCCGACCCCGATCATGAACAGCGACAGCGTGACCCCCGCGCCGAGCACGAGCGCGAGCAGCACGCTCTGGGTCATCGCCGACGCGAGCGTGCCGATGGCCAGCCACGACGCGCCGACGAGCGCGATGCCGAGGTAGCCGGTGCCGACGACCTGCCAGTCGATGGCGCCCGTCTTGCGGATGACGACCATGTAGAGCAGCGTCGGCGCCCACATCGCGGCGTACGCGACCATCGCCGCCGCCCACTTCGCGACGACCACCGCCGCGGTCGAGACGGGCGCCGTCAGCAGCGCCTCGATCGTGCCGCGCTGGCGCTCCTCGCTGAAGGCCCGCATCGTGAGCGCGGGGCAGAACACGACGAGCGGGAAGTACAGGAACACCGTCTGCCCGAAGAACGCCTGCACCGGGCCCTGGTCGGAGCTCATGTCGCCCTGGTTGGCGAAGTGCGACAGCAGGATGAACCCGAAGTGCAACCCCTGCAGGACGAGGAAGCTGACGATGACGACCCACGCGAGCGGCGTGACGAACAGCGAGAACAGCTCGCGCTTCCACACCGGGAAGAAGCCCCTCACGCCGCGTCTCCCTCGGGCTCCCGCGCGTCCTCGGTGAGCGCGGCGAACACCTCGTCGAGCGTCGCCTTCTCGGGCGTCGCCTCGCGCACGCCGAGCCCCGCGCCGACGAGCCGCGCGACGGCCTCCTCGAGCGCGCGCGCGGTGTCCTCCTCGGTCTTCTTCCAGCGCAGCGACAGGGTGAGCTCGGCGCCGCTCACCTCGACGGTGAGCCTCTCCTGCGCGTCGAGCCCCTCGAGCGCGCGCCGCGCCGCCTCCTCCGTGCCGCGCGCCACGACGCGAGCGCGCGTCGATCGCCGGCGCTTGCGCAGCTCGTCGAGCGGGCCCTCCGCGACGAGCCTGCCCTTCGAGATGACGATCGCGCGCCGACACGTCGCCTCGACCTCCGAGAGGATGTGGGTCGAGAGCAGGATCGTGTGCCGCTCGCCGAGCGCGCGCACGAGGTCGCGCACCTCGCGGATCTGGTTGGGATCGAGGCCCGCGGTCGGCTCGTCGAGGATCAGGATCGGCGGGCGCGCGACGAGGGCGTCGGCGAGCCCCACGCGCTGGCGGTAGCCCTTCGAGAGCTTGCCGATCAAGAGCTCGGCGACGTCCGAGACGCGCGCCTCCTCCATCGCCTGGGCGACCTTCGCCCTCCGCTCGCGGGCGGGGACGCGCTTCAGCTCGGCGCGGTAGGCGAGGTACTCGCGCACGCGCATCTCGACGTACAGCGGCGTCGCCTCGGGCATGTAGCCGAGCTGGAGGCGCGCCGCGTCGCGCGCCTCGACGACGTCGTGCCCGCCGACGGTGACCTGGCCGCTCGTCATCCCGAGGAACCCGGCGAGGATCTTCAGCGTCGTGCTCTTGCCCGCGCCGTTCGGCCCGAGGAACCCGACGACCTCGCCCCGCGCGACCGAGAAGGAGACGTCGTTGACGGCGTAGAACTGCCCGTACGCCTTCGTGAGGTGCGCGACCTCTATCATCGCGCGGCGCGATAGCACGGCGACGAGGGGCGCGGGGAGACGGTCGGGAGCGAGCGCGGCGGGCCCAGGTCAGCGCCGGGAGGCGGGGCTGGGCGGGGGGAGGCTCGGGGCCTCGCGCGTGCGGAACGCGTACACCGCGCCCACGAGGAGCGCGGCGGCCGGCGGGACCATCGCCACGTGGCGCAGCGTGACGCCCGCGAGGCTGCCGAGGACGGCGCCGAGGAGGAACGCCCCCGCGATCGTCCCGAGGAGCGCGACCTTCGGCGCCGAAGGGCGCTCGGCGGGGTTGCGGCCGAGCGAGAGCTTCGTGTGCAGCCGCTCGGAGAGCCGGCTCCTCCACCACCTGAACCACCGCGCGCCCTCGATGCCGAGATCCGTGAGGACCCCCGTCAGGTGGGTGGTGCGCACGACGGCGCCGGAGAGGCGCGTGACCAGGCTGTTCTGCACGCCCATCGCCGCGCAGAGGACGGCCGCCTCCGTGTCCCTCCAGCGCGGGTGCTCGGCGCCGACGACCGCGGACTCGACCGTGAACAGCGCGAGCAGGCACGCCTCGCTCGTGAGCGCGAACCCGTACGCCCTCGTCGTCTGCCCGACGAAGTTGCTCTCGAGCAGCATGCTCGACGCGAACGCCCCGCCGAAGAACGCGAGCAGCATCGCGAGCGCCGCGACCGCCGCGTGGAGCTGCGCGGTGGCGACGTCGTTGGCGAACCGCCCGACGTTTCCCGTGGCGTGCGAGGTGAACGTGCCGATGAGGACGAAGCCCACCGAGTTCACGTAGCCGCCCACGAGCGCGAGGTACCCCGCGAGCTGGCGGTTCAAGCGATCCGACCGGTCGGGCCCCTGCGCGCGGAACACGGCGCGGAATTGGCCACACGCAGCCGCCCGTGGCCAAGAAGATCCGCGACACTGCCCACCGCGGCCCGGACCCGATCTCGCTGGGCCCGCGCTCCGGGCCCGAGCCCGTCACCCGAGCGCGCGTGCGTGGTGCCGGAGGTGGTCGTCCACGAACGTGGCCACGAAGTAGTAGCTGTGGTCGTAGCCCTGGTGGCGGCGCAGGCGGAGCGCCTGCCCCGCGCTCGCGCACGCCTCCTCGAACCGCTCCGGCTGCAGCTCTCGCGCGAGGAACTCGTCGTCCAGCCCCTGGTCGATGAGCAGCTCGCCGGGGAACACGCGCCGCCGCGCCAACTCGCAGGCGTCGTGCTCGGCCCACGCGTCACGGTCGTCGCCGAGGTACCCGGTGAAGGCCCGCTCGCCCCAGGGGACGCGTGAAGGCGCAACGATCGGCGCGAACGCCGAGACGCTCGCGTAGGCGTCCGGGTGTCGCAAGGCGAGCGTGAGCGCGCCGTGGCCGCCCATCGAGTGGCCCACCACGCCCCACGGCCCGCGCCGCACGGGGAAGCCCGAGAGCGCCTCGCGGAGCTCGCGCTGGACGTGCGTCTCCAGGCGGTACGCGCCGCTCCACGGCGCGCGCGTCGCGTCGAGGTAGAAGCCCGCGCCCTGCCCGAACTCCCACGACGCGTCGTCGCCCGGGAGCCTGACGGCGCGCGGGCTCGTGTCGCACGTCACGATGGCGAGCCCGAGCTCGCTCGCCAGCCGCTGCGCGCCCGCCTTGATGACCCACGTCTCCTCGGTGCAAGTGAGCCCCGCGAGGGCCAGCACCACGGGCGGGTCGCGGCGCGCCGGCAGGTACACAGTGAAGCGCATCTCGCCCCCGCAGGCCTCGCTGTCGAGGCTGTAGAACCCCTGCGTCCCGCCGAACATCCGGCGCAGAGCGCGCTCCTTGACGTGCATGTCAGAGCTCCACGACCGCGCGGATGGACGCGCCCGCGTGCATGAGGTCGAAGGCCTCGTTGATGCGCTCGAGCGGGAGTTTGTGCGTGATGAGCGAGTCGATGTCGATCTTCCTGTCCATGTACCAGTCGACGATGCGCGGCACGTCGGTGCGGCCGCGCGCGCCCCCGAACGCGGTGCCCTTCCACACGCGGCCCGTCACCAGCTGGAACGGCCTCGTCTGGATGGTCTGGCCCGCGCCGGCGACGCCGATGATGACCGACACCCCCCAGCCTCGATGACAGCACTCGAGGGCCTGGCGCATCAGCTCGACGCTGCCCACGCACTCGAAGGAGTAGTCGGCGCCGCCGCCCGTCAGCTCGACGAGGTGCGCGACGAGGTCACCGCCGACCTCCGCCGGATTGACGAAGTGGGTGAGGCCGAAGCGACGGGCGACGGCCTCGCGGGCGGGGTTCAGATCGACGCCGATGATCTTGTCGGCGCCGACCATGCGCGCGCCCTGCACCACGTTGAGGCCGATGCCGCCGAGGCCGAACACGACCACGCTGGCGCCCGCCTCGACCCGGGCGGTGAACAGCACCGCGCCGAGCCCGGTCGTCACGCCGCAGCCGATGTAGCAGATCTTGTCGAACGGCGCGTCCTTGCGCACCTTCGCGAGCGCGATCTCGGGGACGACAGTGTGCCCCGCGAACGTGCTCGTGCCCATGTAGTGATGGATGAGCTTGCCCCCGACGCTGAACCGCGACGTGCCGTCGGGCATCAGCCCCTTGCCCTGCGTCGCGCGGATGCTGGTGCAGAGGTTGGTCTTTCGTGACAGGCATGACTTGCACGCGCGGCACTCCGGCGTGTAGAGCGGGATCACGTGGTCGCCTGGGGCGAGCGACGTGACGCCGGGGCCCACCTCGACGACGACGCCCGCCCCCTCGTGCCCGAGGATGGCGGGGAACAACCCCTCGGGATCGGCGCCCGACCGCGTGAACTCGTCGGTGTGGCAGACGCCCGTCGCCTTGATCTCGACGAGCACCTCGCCCGACCGCGGGCCCTCGAGGTCGACCTCCTCGATCACGAGGGGGGCTCCAGCGGCGTACGCGACGGCGGCTCGGGTCTTCATGGGTGGGTTCACCCTTCTGCCACGCGAACGGGGCTGTGAGCAAGGCCCCCGATCAACCCGTGCGTGCGAGTCTCCCGCGCAGGCGCACCGGTGGTCCTTCATGTCGCAGCGTTGCGCGGTCGCCGGATACTGAACGACGCCTTGCAGTGATGAGGTCCAAGCCCTTCGACGACGGCGTAAATCGTGTCTGCCGTCGGTGGACGGGTACTTCCACAGTAGCTGCACGCCGCCGATGCCGAGCCCGCCGCGTCCTGACGCGCGGGCTGACCCCTTCTTGCCCTCCGTTGCCCCGCCGTCTCACGACGATGAACGAGCGCGGCGACCGAGAGGATCTGGGGGGTGACTCACGAGAGAGAGTGACGGCCTACACCACGGCGAGCGCCCTACAGCGGGTCGGCGCAGCAGCGGATCCCGGTGGTGATGCCCGCGTTCGGCTTCGACGCGTAGTCGCAAGCGCCATCCCTCCGCTCCGGCTCGGTGCCGTGGTTGTGCCCGGCCAGCTGGTAGCAA
>JADLFU010000067.1 GCA_020849655.1 Polyangiaceae bacterium
CGAGCGCAGACACCTCGCGCTCGCTCTCGTCCTCCGGCTTCTTCTCGACTACCTTCATCATCGGCGTGCCTTTCCCCGCCATGCCAGGGGCGGCTTGGTGGTTGCTGCTACCGGAAGGGTACGCCGCTTCTTCAGCTCGGGCCGATCCACAACTTCTGGTCATATCTCGCTCGCCAAGTCCGTGAGCGCGACGGCGAGCTCGCCTGAGCAGCAGGGCCGCGAGCGGCAGGCCGAAGAACGCGACCCTCACGCGCCGACCTTCGCACGAAAGTTGGTTCGGGCCTCGCACTTCCTGTACGCGGCAGCCATGGCCTCCCCCCGCGCCGGCGCCTCGTACCGGCCCAACACGATGCGATCCGGGGCGCGCTTCGACCGCGACGCCGCCAGCCGCCCCATCCTCGTGTTCGAGGACGTCTACAAGTCGTACCGGGCCGACCAGCCGGTGCTGCGCGGCCTCGATCTCACGATCGAGCGCGGAGAGTTCGTGTTCGTCACCGGCCCGAGCGGCGCGGGCAAGAGCACGCTCCTGCGCCTCCTCTACCGCGCCGAGACGGTGGACGCGGGGCGCATCCTCTTCCTCGGGCGCGACGTCGCGCGGCTCACGCGGGAGTCGGTCCCGATGCTCCGTCGCAACATCGGCGTCGTGTTCCAGGACTTCAAGCTCGTGCCGCACTGGACCGTATTCGACAACGTCGCGGTGACGCTCGAGGTGCTCGGGCTGCCGCAGCGCCTGCTGCGCGCGCGGGTCGGCGAGGCGCTCGAGCGCGTCGGGCTCGCGGGGCGCGGCGAGGATCGCGCGGGCGTGCTGTCGGGCGGCGAGCAGCAGCGGGTCGCGGTCGCGCGGGCCATCGTCGGCGAGCCGGCGATCCTGCTCGCGGACGAGCCGACCGGCAACCTCGATCCGCAGCTCGCCATCGACGTGCTCGGGCTGCTCGAGGACATCCACGAGGCGGGCACGACGGTGCTGTTCGCGACGCACGATCGATCGCTGCTCGAGATCCGCCCGCGCCGCGTGATCGTGCTCGACGAGGGCAAGGCCACCGACGTGCGCCGCGGGCTCGCGGTCGAGGCGTGCGCGCCCGACGCCGCGTGGACGCCCGCGCACGAGTTCGAGGTCGCCGCGCGCGCGCGGCACGACGACGACGACGGCGCGCTCACCGATCCGCGCGCCGTCCCCGCCTACTGAGGAGAGAGCATGAAGAAAGCCTTCTACCGCGCCGCGCGCAACGGCCAGGCCGACTGGAAGATGCACGCGCTCAGCGTGTTCTCGCTCGCGGTCGCCTTCGTGTGCCTCGCGAGCGCGCTCCTGGTCGTCACCAACCTCGACGCCGTGCGCGCGCGGTGGTCGCGGGTCGGGCGCACGACGGCGTACCTGCGCGACGGCGCCGAGCCCGCCGCGGTGCAGGATCTCCGCGAGGCGCTCGTGCGCACGCCCGGCGTCAAGCGCGTGCGCGTCGTCAGCCCCGAGGACGCGCGCAAGGAGCTCGTCACCGAGTCGGGCGACGCGTCGATGGGCGCGCTGCCGCCGCAGGCGTTCAGCACGTCGATCGAGATCGACTTCGAGGGCACCGTGAGCGACGACGAGGTCAAGGGCGTCGCCGACAAGCTGAAGGCGATGCCCGTGGTCGACGGCGTCGAGACGTACGCGCGGTGGAGCGAGCGCCTCGGCGGCCTGCTGCGGGGCGGCGTGCTCGCGAGCCTCCTGCTCGCGGTGGTCGTGCTCGGCGCGGTCGTGTCCGTGGTCGCCTCGACGATGCGGATCGTGCTCGAGCGCCGCAAGGTCGAGGTCGAGGTGCAGAAGCTCGTCGGCGCGAGCGACGACTACGTGCGCGCGCCCTTCCTCGTCGAGGGCGCCGCGCAGGGCGGGCTCGGCGCGCTGCTCGCGCTCGGGCTGCTCGCGGTGCTGTACGGCATCGTGCGCGCGCGGTTCGACGGCACGCTCGGGCTGCTGCTCGGGGTCGAGCCGACCTTCCTCCCGTGGACGGTGGCGCTCGGCCTCGTCGCGCTCGGCACGGCGCTCGGCGCGTCGAGCTCGTTCGTCTCCTTGCGGAGGATGACCCAGCTGTGAAGCCGCGCGCGCTCTGGCTGGTGTCTCTGCTGGCGCTCGCGTCGGCGTCTCACGCGGGGCCTCGCGCGGACGGCGCGCCGCCCGCGACCCTCCCCGAGGCGGAGCGCGAGCTCGCGGCGCTCGAGCAGCGGCTCGGCGAGGGCGAGGCGCGGCTCGGCAAGCTGACGGCCGACATCGCGCTGCGCGAGCGCCGCAGCGGCGCGAGGGCGCGGGCGTACGTGCGGATGGCGCGCGCGGGGCTCCTGCCCGTCGCGGGGGGGTTCGACGCGCTCGTCGATCACGCGATGAAGCTCGAGGGCGTGCGCCGATCGCTGTCGACGGATCTGTCCGCGCTCACGCAGCTCCGCGGCGAGCACCGCGCGCTCGTCGCCTCTCGCGACCGGCTCGCGGCGCGGCGCGCGGTGGTCGCGGCGCAGCGGGACGCGCTCGCGCAGGCGGCGCAGCTCATCGCGGAGGCCGACGAGCGGCGCCGCGCGTTCGACGCCGCGTTCGTGCAGCGCGAGGCGTCGCCGGCGAGCCGCGTGGCGGTCTACGGCGCGGGCATCACGGTGCGCGACGCCGCGCCCGATCCGTCCGGGTTCGCGGGGCAGAAGGGCCGGCTGCCGTTCCCCATCTCCGGGCGCGTCGAGGCCACGCCCGCGCGCCGCAAGAGCGCGAGCGGCCCCGGCGTGGAGCTGCGCGCGCCCCTCGGCGCGGCGGTGCGCGCGGTCTTCGCGGGGCGCGTGGCGTTCTCGGCGCGGTACGGCGACTACGGGCGCATCGTCATCCTCGACCACGGGGGCGGCTACTTCACCGTCAGCGGGAACCTCGGCCAGGTCGACGTGAAGGTCGGAGACGAGCTGTCCGCGGGCGCGCGGCTCGGCGCGGTCGGCGACGACGGCGCGGGGCCGATGCTCTACTTCGAGGTGCGCCAGGGGCAGGAGACGCTCGACCCCAAGGCGTGGCTGGGCGTCGGCTGATCTGCTAGCTGTCGGCGACGATGTCGATCTCCCGTCGAGAAGCGCTCGTCCGGCTCGGCGCGACGGGCCTCACGCTCGGCGGGGCGGCGCTCGGCGCGCGCGTCCTGTGGGACAAGGGCGGGTTCGGCGTCGCCGAGAAGAAGGGCGATCGACAGGTCCGCGACTTCACGCTGAAGCAGGCGTCGACGTCCCCGGGCTTCGCGATCTCGCGCGACGCCGCCGGCGCCGCGGCGCTCACGCGGGCCGCCGTGGACGCGGTCGGCGGGATGAAGCGCTTCATCTCGCGCGGCGACGTCGTGGTCGTCAAGCCCAACATCGGCTGGGACCGCACCCCGCTGCACGCCGCCAACACGAACCCCGACGTCGTCGCCGAGGTGGTGATGATGGCGTACGAGGCCGGCGCGAAGCACGTCGTCGTCACCGACGCGAGCTGCAACGATCCCAACCGCTGCTTCCAGCGCTCCGGCATCTGGCGCGCCGCGTACGCGAAGGGCGCCGAGGTCGTCGTGCCGAGCGAGCACAGGTTCCGCGGGATGCGCCTGCGCGGCGAGGTGCTCGACGAGTGGCCCGTCTACACGCCGCTCATCCACGCCGACAAGCTCATCAACGTGCCGGTCGCGAAGCACCACAACCTCGCGAAGTACACGGGCGCGATGAAGAACTGGTACGGCTCGCTCGGCGGCCGCCGCAACCGCCTGCACCAGAGCATCGATCTGTCGGTCGCCGATCTCGCGACGTTCATGCGTCCCACGCTGACGGTGCTCGACGCGACGCGCATCCTCGTGCGCAACGGCCCGCAGGGCGGCAACATCGACGACACCAAGGTCTTGAACCAGGTCGTCGCCTCGATCGATCAGGTGGCCGTCGACGCCTACGGCTGCACGCTCGTTGGCCAGAAGCCGGAGAACATTCCTTACCTGAAGATGGGCGTCGACCGCGGCCTCGGCACGATCGACTGGCGCGGGCTCGTCGGCTGACGAGGCGGCAGGTGCGCGCGGCGATCGTCGGCTGGGGGAGGTTCGGCGCGGCGCTCGGCGGCCTGCTCGACGATCACGGCGTGCCGTTCTGCGCGCTCGATCCGCTCGGCGTCGTCCCGGCCGCGCGCGCCGCGCGCTCGATGGAGGAGCTGGTCGACGGCGCGACGCACGTCGTGCTCGCGGTGCCGGTGCCCGCGATCGGCGCGGCGGCCGCGGCGATCGCGCCGCTGCTCTCGCCCGGGCAGCTCGTGCTCGACGTCGGCAGCGTGAAGGTGGAGCCGGTCGCGGCGCTCGCGGCGGCCCTCGGTGATCGCCAGCCGTGGGTGGGGACGCACCCGCTGTTCGGGCCGACGAGCCTCGCGCGCGCCGAGCGGCCACTGCGCGTCGTCGTGTGCCCGAACCCACGGGCTCCGCTGGCCGCGGGGCAGGCGCGGGCGCTCTACGAGCGCCTCGGGTGCGAGGTGCGCGACGCGAGCCCCGAGGAGCACGACCGCGTGATGGCGCGCACGCACGTGCTCTCGTTCTTCGTGGCGAAGGGCCTCTTGTCGATGGGCGCCGGGGACGAGCCGTTCGCGCCGCCGTCCTTCCAGGCGATGGCGCGCACGCTGGAGGCGGTGCGCGGCGACGCGGGGCACCTGTTCGCGGCCATCCAGCGGGGCAACCCGTTCGCGGCCGAGGCGCGGGGCGAGCTCGTCGCGGCGCTCTCCGCCATCGATCGCGAGGTGCGCGCGGGCGCCGACACCGGCGAGGACGCGCTCTCCATCCCCGCCCCGCACGAGGCGTCGCCCGAGCTGTCGGAGGCGCGCGATCAGATCGACGCGGTCGACCGGGAGCTGGTCGCGCTGCTCGCGCGGCGGACGGAGCTCGCCCGACGCGCGGGCAGATCGAAGGCCGAGCGCGGCCTGCCGGTGCGCGATCCCGCGCGCGAGGCCGCGCTGCTCGATCTACGCGAAGAGTGGGGGCGCAGCGCGGGGCTCGATCCGGCGAACGTGCGCGCGCTGTTCCTCGAGATCGTCGCCGTCTCCCGCGAGGCGCAGCGCCGCGATCGCGGCTGACCCTGCGCGCGTCGCGCAACCAGGCTGCGCAACCCGCGCAGCACGCGAGCGCGTGAGGCTGGGCACGCGCTCCGACTCGAGCGTGCGCGCGGGCACGGACCGTGCTTGGGACGGGCGAGATGAGCAGCCCCCGGACCCAGACGATCCCAGGCGTCGCCCCTCCCCCGCGCCCGAGACGCGCGTCGCCCACCACCCGCCACGAGCTGCTCGGCGCGCTCGAGCGGGGCGCGACCTGGAGCGAGCGAGCGCGCCGCGCGTGGCTGGAGCGCGCCCTCTCGGACGTCGCGGAGCCCGCGCCGCTCGTCCCCTGCACCGACGCGGCGTGGCTGCACGCGCTCGAGCAGCTGCGGCGCCGCCTCGACGATCTCATCGCGGGGCGCGAGGGATTCGTGCACGGCCTCGTGTACCGGGGCGTGGTCGCGCGCGAGCGCGGCGCCTGGCGGATCCGTTCACGGGAGGTCCACGACGCGGCGGGCGCGCTCGTCGCCGCGCTCGCGCGAGACGTGCTCACCTCTCGCGGCGCGTACGACGACGAGCTGTGCGCGTGCGCGGCGTGCGGGCGCCATCGCTTCGTCACCCCGCGCGAGCGGGCGACGCGCGCGTGTCGGTGCGGCGGCCGCGGAGAGGCCAGCTCCGCGCGTTGCTGACGAATGTCATCGGGTGCGCCCGGCGACCGCGGCATCATGCGCGCCGATGCGCACCCGCTCCCTGATCGTCTCGCTCGGCGTGGCCCTCGTCGCCGCGTGCGGAGACGACGCCTCGCCGCCCGCTGCGACGTCCCAGCCGAGCGCGGGGCAGACCGGGCACGCGGGCGCCGGAGGCGGCGCGCAGACCGCGGGCGCGGGGCAAGCGGGCACTGTGCAAGCAGGCGCGGGACAAGCAGGCGCGGGGCAAGCGGGCGCGGGGCAAGCGGGCGCGGGGCAAGCGGGCGCGGGGCAAGCGGGCGCTGCGCAAGCGGGCGCGGGGCAGGCGGGCGGCGGCGGCGCGGCGGGCGCGACCTTCCCCTTCCCTGACTTTCACTTGCCTGGCACACAGGCAGGGACGCTCGACGAGATCAACTTCCTCGGGGCCGCCTCCTGCAAGATGTGCCACGCGCCCGAGGCGGCGAGCCCGCACCCGACGTGGTCGGGCAGCCTGATGGGCCTCGCCGGGCGCGACCCGCTGTTCCTCGCGCAGATGACCAACGCCAACCAGGACGTGCCCGGCGTCGGCTATTACTGTCAGCGCTGCCACGTGCCGATGGGCATGGTCACCGGCGCCGCGCTCGATCCGACGGGCAAGAGCCTCACCGCCAAGGACAAGGACGGCGTCTCCTGTCAGCTCTGCCATACACTGGTGGACCCGCTCGGAGATCCGGCCAAGAGCCCCAAGTCCGACGCCGCCATCCTCGCCGCGCTGCCGGAGCGCCCGCAGCACCACGGCAACGCGATGATGGTGATCGATCCGTCGGGCCTGCGCCGCGGCCCGTACGACGACGCCTCGCCGCCGCACGCCGTCGCCGTCTCGCCCTTCTTCAGGAGCAGCGATCTCTGCGGCACCTGCCACGACGTCGGGAACCCAGCGGTGTCGCGGCAGCCGGGGGGCGGGTACGCCTACAACCCGTTCGGGCAGCCCCCGGCCGACCACGATCCGCGCGCGCAGTTCCCCCTCGAGCGCACCTACACGGAGTGGAAGCTGAGCGCGTTCGCGCAGGGGGGCGTCGACATGGGCGGCGTGTTCGGCGGCGACGGCGCGGGCGTCGTCTCGACCTGCCAGGACTGCCACATGCCGCGCACCAAGGCGGCCGGCTGCATCGACGGCCCCGTCCGGAGTGATCTGCGCAAGCACGAGTTCGCGGGGGCCTCGGCGTGGGTCATCGACATCATCGGCAAGTACGCCGCCAACGATCCGGCGGTCGACCCCGTCGCCATCGCCGCGGGCAAGGCGGCGGCGATCTCGATGCTGCAGCGCTCGGCCACCGTCGAGGCGAAGCGCGCCGGCGCCAACCTCGCGGTGCGCGTCACCAACCAGAGCGGCCACAAGCTCCCGACGGGGCACATCGAGGGGCGCCGCGCGTGGGTGAACGTGGTGTTCCGCGACAAGGACGGCGCCGTCGTCGCCGAGCGCGGCAAGTATGACTACGCGGAGGCCGAGCTCGACGAGGCGTCGACCACCGTCTTCGAGATGCACATCGGGCTGTCGCCGGCCGCCGCCGCGAAGACGGGCCTGCCCGCCGGGCCGACGACCCACATGTCGCTCGCCGACACCATCGAGAAGGACACTCGCATCCCGCCGCGCGGGTTCGACCCCGCCACCTACGAGCCGGCGGGCGCGGGCGCGCTCGGCCTGCCCTACGCGAAGGGCCAGCACTGGGCAGACCTGTCGTACGCCATCCCGACGGGGGCGACGAGCGCGACCGTCACCGTGTACTACCAGACGGTGACCCGCCACTACATCGAGGCGCTGCGCGACGGCAACCACACCGACCACTGGGGCGACACGCTCTACCAGCTCTGGCTCCAGACCGACCGCAACGCCCCCGTGGCCATCACCAGCACGACGACCGCGCTGTGAGCTCGCGCGAGGAGAGCGGCGCGTCATGAGGCTGGATCTCAAGGTCGGGTTCACTTGCAACAACCTGTGCACGTTCTGTGTACAAGGAGACAAGCGCGAGCGCATCACGCCCCGGGCGCTCGAGGAGATGGTCGACATCCTGCGCGAGTCGCGGGCCCGGACGTCGGAGGTCGTGTTCACCGGCGGCGAGCCCACGGTCCACAAGGATCTGCTCCGCGCCGTGGCCGCCGCGAAGGCGCTCGGCTACCGCGTCATCCAGCTCCAGACCAACGGCCGGCGCCTCTGTCACGAGCCGTACCTCGAGGCCGCCGTGCGCGCGGGCGTCAACCAGATCTCGCCGTCCCTGCACGGCTCGACGCCCGAGATCCACGACGCCGTCACGCGCGCGCCCGGCGCCTGGCAGCAGACGAAGCGCGGCATCGAGGCCTCGCGACGCCACGGCCTCCAGGTCATCACCAACAGCGTCGTCACCAGGCAGAACCTCCACGATCTCCCCGCGCTCGCGCGCCTCCTCGTCAGCCTCGACGTGCAGCAGATCCAGTTCGCCTTCGTCCACCCGGAGGGCACGGCGCTCCGCGAGTTCGAGCACGTCGTGCCGCGGTTCACCGAGGCGCGGCCGCTGCTCCACGAGGCGCTCGACGTCGTCCGCGCGGCCGGGATCACCGCGTTCGCGGAGGCGGTGCCGTACTGCTTCATGCGCGGACACGAGCTGCAGGTCGTCGAGCGCGTCATCCCCGACACGCGCGTGGTCGACAAGCCCATCACCATCGCCGACTACACCGCCTACCGCCTCGACGAGGGCAAGGCGAAGGGCCCCGCCTGCGCGCGGTGCTCCTTCGACGCCGTCTGCGAGGGGCCGTGGCGCGAGTACCCCGACGGGTACGGGTGGGACGAGTTCGAGCCTCGCGCCGACGATCCTCGGGTCGCGCTCGGGCTCGACCGGTAGCGTCAGCGCGCGGGCACGGCCTCGAACAGCTCGGCGTCCGGGAGCGCCAGCACCTGCCGCCCTGCCTCCGCGAGGCGCTCGCGGGGCACGTCCTTGAACCGCGTGACGAACGCGGCGGCCGGGCGCAGCGCGAGCTCCTTGCCCGACTGTTTGTTCTTGTACAAAGTCACGACCGACGCCTCGTCGGCGGGCTCGAGCGTGAGGTTCAGCTTGCCGGAGGAGGCGCCGGTGGCCGCCGACGCGCCGTCCGCGATGCAGGTGAACTGCACGGCCCGCGGGCTCCGGTGGACGACCTCGAGCTGGAAGCTGTGCCGCGAGAGGCCGAGCTCGCCGAGCGCGTACCGGCCCATGCGGTAGCCGAGCACCGCCCACGGCCCCGCGCCGCCGTGCACGGCCGCCACCTCGCGGAGCGCGACGTCGTCGGGAGACGGGGCCGCGGCGGGGCTCGGCGCGCGGTCGCAGCCGAGCGCGAAGAGGAGGCAGAGGGCAGCGGCGAGACGCCTCATCGGCGGCCCACGAGCGGGCGAAACACCAGCGGCTCCTCGACGTTCTTCACCTTCGCCGAGCCCTGTGGCCCGAGCTCGAAGTCGCCCGGGAGCAGCGCGTCGACCGCGTCCTGCATCACCAGGATCTGCCCTCGCGCCGCCTGCCCCTGGAGGCGCGCGGTGTTGTTCATCGCGGCGGAGAACCCGGTGAAGTTCTCGTTGGGGCCGAACCTGCCGACGAAGAGCGGCCCGAGGTGCACGCCCGTCGACACCGACAGCCCCCCCTCGCGAAGCGCCTCGAAGCCGGGCTCGTCCGGCAGCGCCTCGGTCATCCGGCGGATGTCGAGGGCCGCGTCGAGCGCCGCCGCGACGCGCGCCCTCCGATCGAGCTCGAAGAACGGCGGACCGAACAAACCTATCACACAATCGCCGACCATCTTGTCGAAGGCGCCGCCGTGCCGCCAGACGAGCTCGACGGCGCGGCCGCCCCAGACGTCGACGAGGTGGCCGATGGCGCGCGGATCCCGGAGCACCTGCTCGCTCACGCGCGTGAAGCCGCTGATGTCGACGTAGAGCATCGCGACCTCGGCCTCGCGCGGCGCGAGGTAGCGCTCGACGTAGTCGGCGCGCTGCAGGATGCGCGCCGTGTCCGAGTGGCGGAAGCTCCGCGACAGCGTGCGGTGCTCCTTGTTGAAGTCGACGACGCGCTGGCAGATGTAGCTCGCGAAGCTCGCGAGCACGTCGCGATCGTGGGTGTCGAACTCGCCTGCCCGGGCCGTGACGAGCAGCTTGCCGACCGCGGCGCCGCGCGCGCCGTGGATCATCACCTCCTCGCGCCCGACGGTGAGCCCGATCGCCTCGGCGAGCGCGCGGTCGCCGGTCGCGAGGTAGCGGCGCGCGAGCTCGTCGATCTCGGGATCGCTCTCGGTGAGCGTGCACTTCTGCAGCGACGGGCCGTCGTACACCTGCACGTGCACGGGCGCGCCGGGGGTGTCCTCGGCCTGCACGACGAGCAGCGCCTTCGCGAGCTTCACCTCGTCGGAGAGGATGGCCATCGCCCGGGCGAGGCCGTCGGCCAGCACCGGCTCGCGCAGCGCCACCGACAGCGCCATCGTGACCCGCTGCTTGCGGCGCGCGGCGTAGATGTTGAAGAGGTAGTTGTCGAGCTCCTCGCACGCCGTCGCCAGCAAGGCGACCGCGCCCCGCGTCTCGCCCGCCCGCGCGCCGTCGAGCACGAGGGCCGCCGAGCCGAACCACTCGCCTGCCACGTCGAGCGACTGCGCGACCAGCACCTCGTCGCCGCTCGGCAGCTCGCCCGAGAGATCGTGGTGGCGCTCGTTGTCGGCGAAGAACCTCGCGACGCCCTCGTGCGACAGCTCGCGCGGCCAGCTGAACGTCTGCAGGGTCATGTCCTCGCCGTACGTCCGCAGCGCGAGCGCGCGCGCGCCGGTGCGCTCGACGATGACGGGCAGCACGCGGTCCATCGTGCGCGCGAGCGACAGGCGCGCGCGCATCGACGCCTCGACGAGCTCGTCGACCTCGGCGCCGAGCGCCACCCTCGCCTTCAGCTCCTCCACGTCGTCCATCCTGCGCGGTCGTACCAAAGATCGACGGCGCGCGCTCGGCCGCGCGGAGGCTCGCGCTCAGACCGTGACGCCGGGCGCGGGGAACCTCTCGCAGAGGGCGGCGACGTCGCGCGCGATGCGGGCGAGGGTGGCGTCGTCGCCCGGCGCGGCCACGACCTCGGCCATCCACGCCGCGATCCGGCGCATCTCGTCCGGGCCCATGCCGCGCGAGGTGATGGCCGGGGTGCCGAGGCGCACGCCGGACGGATCGAAGGGCTTGCGCGGATCGAACGGGACGCTGTTGTAGTTCGCGACGAGGCCCGCCCGCGCCATCGCCTGCGCGCCCACCTTGCCCGTCACGCCCTTCGACGTGAGGTCGACGAGCACGAGGTGGTTGTCGGTGCCGCCCGTGACGAGCGAGAAGCCGCGCTCCTGCAGCGCGTCCGCGAGCGTCTTCGCGTTGGCCACGACGGCGTGCGCGTAGGCCTTGAACTCCGGCGTCGACGCCTCCTTCGCCGCCACCGCGATGCCCGCGGTCGCGTGGTTGTGCGGCCCGCCCTGCAGCCCCGGGAACACCGCCTTGTCGATCGCGGCCGCGTGCTCCTTCTTGCACATGATCATGCCGCCCCGCGGGCCGCGGAACGTCTTGTGCGTGGTCGAGGTGACGACGTCCGCCACGCCGACCGGCGACGCGTGCGCGCCCGCGAGCACGAGCCCGGAGATGTGCGCGATGTCGGCCGCGAAGATCGCGCCGACCTCGTCCGCGATGCCGCGGAACGCGGCCCAGTCGAGCGCCCGCGGGTACGCCGTCGTGCCGGCCCAGAGGAGCTTCGGGCGGTGCTCGAGCGCGAGCTTGCGGACAAGGTCGAGATCGATGCGGTGATCGTCGCGGCGCACCCCGTACGGCACGCTCTTGAAGAACATCCCGGTGATGCTGACCGTGTGCCCGTGCGTGAGGTGACCGCCCGCGGGGAGGCCGAGGCCCATCACGGTGTCGCCCGGCTTGCAGAACGCGAGGTAGACGGCGAGGTTCGCGGGGCTGCCCGAGTACGGCTGCACGTTGACGTGCTCGGCGCCGAACAGCGTCGCCACGCGCGATTTTGCGAGCTCCTCGACCTCGTCGATGACCTCCTGGCCCTCGTAGTAGCGCTTCTTCGCGTAGCCCTCGCTGTACTTGTTGCAGAGCAGCGAGCCCGTGGCCTCGAGCACCGCGCGCGACGCGTAGTTCTCGCTCGGGATGAGGCGGATGGTGTCGCGCTCCTTCTCCTCCTCCTTGCGGATGAGGGCGGCGATCTCGGGGTCGGCGGCGGCGAGCGGCGGATCGAACGAGGTCATGGGCGCGGCTCATCCCCCGCGCCCGCACCAACGGCAAGGGGATTCTCGCGGGCGGCGCGCGCCGCGACGGGGTAGAGCGCGCGCCATGGCACACCGCGTACACAACTTCGGCGCCGGGCCCGCCGCGCTGCCGTTGCCCGCCCTCGCTCGCGCGAGGGAGGAGCTGCTCGACTGGGGCGGCACGGGCATGAGCGTGCTCGAGCACAGCCACCGCGGCGACGCGTACGAGGCCATGCACCACGACACCCTCCTGCGGCTGCGCAGGCTCGCGGGGCTGCCCGACACGCACGAGATCCTGCTCCTGCAGGGCGGCGCGTCGATGCAGTTCGCGACGGTGCCGATGAACCTCCTCCGCCCTGGCGAGGCGGCCGACTACGTCGTGCACGGCGCGTGGGGCGACAAGGCGCTCGCCGAGGCGAAGCTCGTCGGCGACGCGCGGCTCGCGGGCAAGCACCCGACCTGTGCCGCGACGGTGAGGGACGAGGACCTCGCGCTCACGCCGGGCGCCGCGTACGTGCACTACACGACGAACGAGACGATCCACGGCGCGCAGTACCACCAGGTCCCCGACGCGAAGGGCGCGCCGCTCGTCGCCGACATGTCGAGCGACATCTTCAGCCGGCCGTTCGACCACGCGCGGCACGCGCTCACCTACGCGGGCGCGCAGAAGAACCTCGGGCCGTCGGGCCTCGTCGTGGTCTTCGTCGACAAGGGCCTGCTCGCGCGCGCGCGGACGGACATCCCGCAGATCCTCCGGTACCAGACGCACGCGAAGAGCGCGTCGCTGTACAACACGATCCCAACCTTCGCCGTGTACCTGCTCCGCGAGGTCTGCGTGTGGCTCGAGGAGCGCGGGGGCGTCGCGGCGATGGGGGCCGAGAACGATCGCAAGCAGCGCGCGCTCTACGCCGCGCTCGACGAGCACCCGGGCGCGTACGAGCTGCCGGTCGAGCGCGACGCGCGGTCGTGGATGAACGTCGTGTTCCGCCTGCGCGGGGACGGCGCGGAGGCGAGGTTCCTCGCCGAGGCCGCGCGGCGCGAGCTCGTGGGCCTGCGCGGGCACCGCTCGGTCGGCGGCGTGCGCGCGTCGATCTACAACGCCGTCTCGGAGGCGTCGGTCGCGCGGCTGTGCGAGCTCGTGCGCGACTTCGCGCGGGGCTGACGCGCGCTACTTCGCGGCGGCGACGGCCCTGGGCACGCCGGCCATCGCGCCCTTGACGGCGCCCGCCAGCGCGTCGCGCTCGCTCTCCTCGCCGCTCGCGCGCCCGGCCTCCGCGGTGGCGGCGCCCTCGATCACGGCGAAGAGCGCGCCGCGCCGGGCATCCTTCAGCGCGAGCGACACCTTCGCGCGGCTGGCCACGGCGCCGTCGCGCCGGCTCGTGTCGAGCGTGACGAGCGACGCGGAGAGCACGAACCGGGCGTCCTTCGGCGCGCGGCTCATGTCGAGCCCGTCGAGCTCCTTCTTCACCGCGTCGCGCAGATCGCGCGAGAGATCGCGGCCGTCGCGCGCGACCTGCGACCGCGCCTCCACCGAGACGATCACCCTGTCCCGCGAGGCGGCGGGCGCCGCGTGCGAGAGGGCGCAGAGGGACACCAGCGCGACGAGCCTGTTCATGCAGAGCCTCCTCGGGCGCGCTCGGCGAGGGTGCTCGCGCGGCCCACGTAGACGCCTACGCCGCCGCGGGCGCGCAGGCCAAGTTCGCGTCGTCCGGTCGCGCGGCGCGTCAAGCGTGCTCGTTGCTCGTGCCCCGGTGTTGGCCTACGGGATCGGCGTGGCACTCGAGACGAAGCCCTCCGAGCACGGTGATCTGATCTACGACTGGAACGAGGCGGCGCGCCGCGGGCGCGTGATCGATCGCGGCGTCACGTTCTTCGACGAGACGCTGCGCGACGGGCTGCAGAACCCGAGCGTGCGCGATCCGTCGATCGAGCCGAAGCTGCGCCTGTTGCACCTGATGCACGATCTCGGCATCCACGCGGCCGACATCGGGCTGCCGGGCAGCTCGCCGCGCGCCTTCGACGACGTGCTGCGCATGTGCAACGAGATCGTCTCGTCGCGCCTGAACGTCGTGCCCGCGTGCGCGGGCCGCACGATGGCGAGCGACGTCACGCCGATGATCGAGATCTCGCAGCGCGCGGGGATCCCCGTCGAGATCTACACGTTCATCGGCTCCTCCGCGATCCGCCAGCTCGTCGAGGACTGGAGCGTGGAGCTGCTCGCGCGGCGCGCCGCCGAGGCCATCGACGTCGGCGTGAAGGCCGGGCTGCCGGTCGCCTTCGTCACCGAGGACACCTCGCGCTCGAACCCGGAGGTGCTGGCGACGCTGTACAAGGTCGCCATCGACCACGGCGCGTCGCGCATCTGCGTGTGCGACACCGCCGGCCACTCGACCCCGGACGGCGTGCGCAACCTCATCGGGTTCACGCGGTCGATCATCGCGGGGATGGGCGCGACGAAGACCGTGCAGATCGACTGGCACGGCCACAACGACCGCGGCCTCGCGCTCGTCAACGCCATCTTCGCGCTCGAGTGCGGCGCCCACCGGGTGCACGGCACCGCGCTCGGCATCGGCGAGCGCGTCGGCAACGCGTCGATGGATCACATCCTGCTGAACCTGAAGCTGCTCGGGCTGCTCGACGATCAGGATCTAACAAAACTGACTGAGTACTGTCACGTCGCGGCCGAGGCGGTCGGGTGGCAGATCCCGATCAACTACCCGCTCGTCGGGCGCGACGCGTTCCGCACGGCGACCGGCGTGCACGCGTCGGCCATCATCAAGGCCGAGCAGAAGGGCGACGCGTGGCTCGCCGACCGCATCTACTCGGGCGTCCCCGCGGGGATGTTCGGGCGCGAGCAGGAGATCGTCGTGGGGTTCATGTCGGGGGCGTCGAACGTCTCGTACGTGCTGAAGAAGCTCGGCGTCGAGCCCTCGAAGGGCGCGGTCGACGCGGTGCTCGCGGCCGCGAAGCAGGCCGACCACATCCTCTCGGACGACGAGGTGCGGGCCGCCGCGGCGGGCTGATCCCGCGGGACGCGCCGTCACCGCGCGGTGAGCGAGGCGCGCGCCTGGTCGACGAGCGAGGCCACGCGCGCGAAGTCCTCCACGCTGAGCGTCTCGCCGCGCCGCTCGAGGTCCACGCCGGCGCGTGTCGCGACCAGGGCGAGGTCGGCGCGCGGCAGCACGCTCGACCAGGCGTTGCGCAGCGTCTTGCGCCGCTGCCCGAACGCCGCCTTCACGAGCTCACGGAAGACCGGCGTCTCCTCGGCGCGCGGCGTCGCGTGCGGCGTGAGCACGACGACGGCCGAGTCGACCTTCGGCGGCGGACGGAACGCGCCCGGCCCGAGCCGCAGCGGCAGCTCGACCGAGAACGCGGCCTGCACGAACACCGACAGCGCGCCGTAGTCGTCGCCGTCGGGCGGCGAGATCAGCCGCTCGGCCACCTCGCGCTGCACGAGGAACACCACCCTGTCGACGTGCGGCGCCACCTCGGTCGCGCGCTCGAGGAGGCGGCCGGTGATGTTGTACGGGACGTTGCCCGCGATCACGCGCGGGCGAGGCGCGTCGGCGAGCTCATCGAGCCAGGGGTGCCGCGCGGCGTCCGTCTCGCGGAGCGTGAGCTGGCCTCGCGCGAGCTCGGCGGAGAACGCGCGCGCGAGGACGGGCACGAGCTCGCGGTCGCGCTCGAGCGCGATCACGCGAGCGGCGCGCGCGACGAGGTGACGGGTGAGCGCGCCCGTGCCGGGCCCGATCTCGACGACGGCGCCTCCCGGGGGCGTCGTCGAGAGCTCGGCGATGCGCTCGCACGCGCGCTGATCGGCGAGGAAGTGCTGCCCGAAGCTCTTCTTCGCGCGGATCATCGCGGGCGCTGCACCTTCACGCCGAGCGCGCGCAGCCTCCGCTCGGCCTGCCTGCCGCCCGCGTCGAGGCGCAGGAGCGCGGCCTCCTTCACCGCGCGCGCGGCGAGCGTGTCGGCGGGCTGCTGCTCGAGCGCCGGGGCGAAGCGCGCGAGCAGCCAGCGCACGCTCGGCCCGCGCGCGAGCCTCGAGACGGCGACGGCGGCCTCCTCGGTCGCGGGCTGCGGGCCGAGCACGTACACGATCGTGGGGCGCGGGCGCGCGGCCGCGAGCTCGCCGGCGACGCGCGCGAGCGTCCGGCCCGTCGCGGCGTGCTCGGGCTCGCCGCGCGGCGGGGACGAGACGCCGGACGCGGCGAGGTACTGGCGCAGCCGCCGCGCGCGCAGGCTCGCCCCCGCCGGCAGCGGCGCGTCCGCGAACGGCCCGCGCCCGAGGTTCGCGACGGCGCGCGCGCAGATGCGATCGAGATCGCGGCGCGACACCGCGAGCGCCGCCGGATCGAGCGGCCGCAGGTGCTCGAGCGCGCGGAGGGCGACCTCGTGCTCCTCGAGATCGGAGCGATCGTGATCGTACGCGCCCGTCGATCGCGCGAGCGCGAGGAGCAGCTCGGCCGCGTGGGGGGCCCCGCGCGCCGGCTCGACGCGGAGCAGCTCGCGGCCGGCGACGATGGAGAGCCCGACCGCGTCGCCGGCGCGGACGTGGCGCGTGACGAGGGTCGCGGCGTCGTCGATCGCGAGATCGAGCGGCGCGTGGCCGAGCGCGCCCGCCCACAGCTCGACCGACGCGTCGAGCACCACCCAGACGACGTCGCGCTCCTCGCGCTCCACCTCGCGCACGACGAGCTTCCCCCTCCGGGCGGACGCGCGCCACGCGATGCGCTTCCACGGATCTCCGGGCACGTAGTCGCGCAGCTCGCGCAGATCCGAGCCCTCGCCGCGCGCGCGCCCCTCGCGCCCGCCCGTCGCCGCGACGCGCGTGCGCCCGCCGCGTGGACCGCGGAGCTCCCTCGCCCACGCGCGCGGCAGCACCTCGACGCCGAACGGGTTGGCGAACGTGAGCGGCACCTCGAAGAGCCCGGGCGCGCCCCGCACCTCGAGCGAGAGCCCGAACAGCCCGTGCCTGCCGACCCGGTCGCCGCGGACGTGGACGCTGACCTCGAGCCTGCCGCCCGCGGGCACCTCGCCCTCGGGCGGATCGACGCTGACCTCCAGCGCCTCCGACGCGATGACCCGCAGCCCGACGTAGCGCGCGGCGAGCGTGTCCCGGTTGCGCACCTCGGCGCGCAGCGTCACCTCCTCGCCGCGCGACACGCGGCGCACGCGCTCCGCCTCGCTCCAGACCATCTCGAACCCGGCCGCGCGGATGCGGGACACCGACGCGAACGTCGCGGCGCGCGCCGCCGCGAGGCCGACCAGCAGCGCGCCGCCCCAGCCGACGACGGCCGGCTCCGCCGAGACGATCCCCGCGCCGACCACCGCGGCGCCGCATAGCCCGAGGTGCACCGCGTCGCGCGTCGGGTAGAGCTTCATTCCTCACATCGCGCGGACGGCGCGCCGGTACCCGACCTTGGCGAGCGCGTCGGCGACCACGGCGTCGCGCGCCTTCGCGTCGCCCTCGTGATCCGGCGAGAGCACGAGGCGGTGCGCGAAGACGGACGGCGCCATCGCCTGGAAATCATCGGGCGTCGTGTACGCGCGCCCCTGCACCACGGCGAGCGCCTTCGAGGCCTGGACGAGCGCGAGCGTCCCGCGCGGCGAGACCCCGAGCGCGACGTGGGCGTGCGTGCGCGTGTGCGCGGCGAGCTGCGCGGCGTACTCGTAGAGATCGTCCTCGACGTGGAGCCTCGACGCGATGCTCTGCAGCGCGAGCACGTCCTGCGCGGAGAGCACGGGCCGCACCTCGGGCGGCGCCGCGGCGTGCGTCTTCAGCATCAGCACCTCCTCCTTCGCCGACGGGTAGCCGACCGCGATCCGCACGAGGAACCTGTCGATCTGCGCCTCCGGGAGCGCGTACGTGCCCTCGAGATCGACGGGGTTCTGGGTGGCGAGCACGAGGAAGGGCGCCGGCAGATCGAAGCGATCTCCGTCGATGGTGACCTGCCGCTCCTGCATCGCCTCGAGGAGCGCCGACTGGGTCTTCGCGGGGGCGCGGTTGATCTCGTCGGCGAGCAGGACGTTGGCGAAGATCGGGCCGCCGCGGAGCTGGAACGTCCCCTCGCGCGGCGACAGCACGTACGAGCCGGTGATGTCGGCGGGCAAGAGATCGGGCGTGAACTGCGCGCGCCGCACGGTGCAGCCGAGCGCCGTCGCGAACGCCTTCGCGAGCGTCGTCTTCGCGACGCCCGGCACCCCCTCGAGCAGCACGTGCCCGCGCGCGAGGAGCGAGACGACCATCGCCTCCAGCACGCGCGGGCTCCCGATGTACACGCGGGCGACCTCGGCGCGCAGCGCCTCGATGCGCTCGCGCGCTGCGGCGACCTCGGACGGCTGGACGGCGTAGCTCATGCGGGACGACTCTCTACTACAAGCGCCTGCTGGAGCTCGCGCGTGAGCCGCGTCATGAGCTCGAGATCGGCCTCGGGCACGCGCACCGGCGCGCCCGCCGCGACGGCGGTCTCGACGCGCGCGATCCGCGCTTGCAGGCGTCGGAGCGCGTCGAGGGTCTCCCGGGGGACGCGCCCGTCCCTCGAGAGCGCGTCCTGCAGGGCGGCGGCGCCCGGCCGCGGCGCGAGGCCGAGCCGCGCGCACACCTGCTCCTCGAGCGCGTCGCGCTGCTCGAGCAGCACGAGCGCGCGGTGGGTGCTCGGCGCCGACAGCACCGCGAGGCGCCCGGCCGCGCCGCCCTGCGCGACGAGCGGAACCCGCGCGACGTACCGCGGCAGCGGGTGCTCGTAGCCGCGGGCGGACGACGACAGCACCCACAGCAAGAGGCCCGTGCCCGCGAGCACGGCGAGCGCGAGCGCGACGTGGCGGGGCAGCCCGTCGCCCGACACGCGCTGCACCTCGTGGCGCAGCGAGCGCGCCCACTCCTTCAGCTCGCGCTCGGCGCCGGTCGACGCGCCGAACACGCCCGCCTCCTGGAACCTGTTCGTCACGATGAACAGGCGCCCGCCGCGCGCGCCCCACGACGGATCGTCCTCGACGAGGTAGCGCACGAGCCCGAGGGCGAAGGCCTTGTTCCCCGGGTAGCGGAGCATGAGGTTGATCACGGCCGACGGATCGCCCATCGCGAACAGCCGCCCCTTGCCGACCTGCCCGGCGACGGCGAGCGCGACGTCGGGCTCTCCGGTCGCGCGGATGCGCAGCACGGTCGTCAGCTCCGGGTGCGAGAGCCCCGTCGGGTGGTTGGTCACGACGCGCGTGACGTCGGCGACGACGGGGTGCACGCCCCCGCGGCGCCCCGCGACGACCTCGGCGACCGGCTCGGCGAGCGCGAGGTTGGGGTTGCCCCGCAGCGCGTACAGCGGCGCGCGCGGCGCGGGCACGCGCTTGATGTGGTACGGCGAGCCGCCGAGCAGGCGGTCGCCCGCGCCGAAGTCGTCGAGCACGGCCATCCTGCCGCCCGCGCGCAAGAACGCGCCGACCTCGTCGACGTCCGGCACGAGCTCGGGGTGGATGACGAGGACCGCGTCCGCGGGCGAGAGCGCGTGCCAGTCGAGGCGGTTGTCGGCGACGACGCGGGCCTCCCCGAGCTCTGCGCGCGCGAGCTCGACGAGCAGCTTCGTGCCCTCCCACCCGGCCTCGCGCGCGTCGAACGACTGCGCCCACGCCGCGCGCCCCGACACCACCACCCACAGCGCGACCGCCGCCGCGAGCCAGCGCCGCAGCCGCGAAGCGCCCGCGCGCAAGGATCTTTGAGAGGCCTCCAACGGTGCCTGCCTTCGTAGCAGACAAGGCGGCGTGGGTGCGCTGCCGCGCGGGAGAGGTGGTCACGAGCGTGGATCGCGCGCTGGTCGGGCGGCGAGCTGCTCGGGGTGCTCCTTGGCGGCGGGTTGACGCGGTAGCCGACGAGCTCGGAGGCAGCTCGGCGCAGGGCCCGTCGGTGCGCGGCGCGCGCCTCGTCGTCCTGTTCGTCGCCGTCGCGCCGCGAGCGCCTGCGCAACCCCCTTCGAATTCGGGCGCGAGGTAGTCGGGCGGCAGCACCGGGGTCGCGGTGGGAGCCCCGATCTTCGCGCCTCACGTGTACCTCGTCGCGCGGGCGCTGTCGCTGCTGCGGGCCGACGATCCGACGACGTCACAGCCCGTCACGCTGCAGCAGGCGGCCGAGAGCCAAGCCTACCAGCGCAACTACCAGGGTGTCGGGCTGCTGGTCGGCGCCGTGACGCTCGTCACGCCCGGGTCGGCGGGAGGAGCCGCGGCGCGAGGCGAGAGCGGAGGGTGCATCCTGTACGGGGAGGCTCTGTAGGCGCGGCACCACCTGCTCGGCGCCGCGATGAAGATCTCGGCGCACGTCTGCGACAAGGAGCAGGAGGTTTTCGCCGACTCGA
>JADLFU010000068.1 GCA_020849655.1 Polyangiaceae bacterium
CGCTACGAGAAGAAGAGCCTCGTCGTCACGACCAACCTCGCCTTCAAGGACTGGAACACGGTCTTCCCCTCCGCCGTCTGCGCGACCGCCGTCGTCGAGCGCGTCATCCACCACGCCGACGTCATCACGATCGAAGGGGAGAGCTACCGGCTTCGTGAGTCGGAGACCGCCGCGAAGGCGCGCCGCGCCGCGCGGAAGCCCCCGAAGTAGCCGCCGCGCGCGGGGCGGCATGCAGCCCGATCGCGGTCGCACGCGGTCGGGCTGTTCATTTTTGTGCGCTTCGTCGCGCTCGGCAACGCGGGGAGCCAGCCGCGCAGGCTTTCGACCATCTCGAGCTCGTGCCGCAGGGTGGCCTCGAGCACGCTGGCCACGACGCCGGCGCCGACCGAGAGGCCAACCTCGCCTAGCTCCATCGCTTGACGCCCGGGAGGGGCTCCTGCACTGTGCTGCCCAGAGGGTGCGTCATGAGAGCAACGCGAGTGGCGCTGATGAGCGCGGGGGTCTTGGCCTTCAGCGGGAGCGCGACGGCCAAGCAGTTCGGCTACGCGGGCAAGTCCTGCGCGGGTTGCCACAGCGGCACGAAGAGCCCCGATCCAGCCGCACCGACGACGCCCGTCCTCGAGGTCGCTCCAGGCTCCGTGCTCGACGGACCGGCGTCGAGGGGCGTCGAGCTGACCGTCCGCTCGCAGATCGGACCGACCCGGTGGGGGGGGTCGCAATCTGGCGAACGCCCGGGGAGTTCGACGCGGGGTCTCTGCGTGCGGAGACCATCCCGCACGATCGACCCTGTGATCCTGAGTCCACGGGGCAGATGAACCCCACGGCGGACACGACCTTCGAGGCGTCGTTCGGATCGTCTCCCAGTTTTGTCACCCACGCCCTTCCCAAGCACGCGGCAACCGATGGTGTTGTCACCTGGACGGTGGCCGTGACGGCGCCAGCCTGTGGTGGGGAAGGCGTCAGTGTGACCGCCGCAGTCAACTCCGTTGACGGCAACTGCGGGGCGGGCGCGACGGACACACCTGCCGGCGAGTCAAACACCCTCATCATCACCACCTCCGGCTGCTCTCCGCCGGGGGCGTCGTGCCAGGCTGGGGCGAGCTGCGCGACCGGGAACTGCGTCGATGGCGTCTGCTGTTCGTCTCCCAGCTGCGGCGTGTGCGGAACGTGCGGCAGCGGCCAATGCGCGCCGAAGCAGGCCGGCCAACCATGTGGGAACGCGCCTGCTGGCGACTGCGACGCACAAGACGTCTGCAACGGCGTCGACGCTGACGCCTGCCCCGACGAGAAGTATGGGGCCGACCACGTCTGCCGGCCCTCGGAGGGCCTCTGCGACGCAGAGGAGCGCTGCGACGGCACGTCGAGCGCCTGCGGTCCGAATGTCTTCAAGCTCGGTCAGCCTTGCACAGGCGTCCCTGGCCAGTGCTCGTCGGTCTGCAAAGACGGCCTCGCGGTCTGTCCCGGTGACGGCGACGCGGACTGCGACGGGTTGCCGGATCCCTGGAAGGTGGGCGTTCCTCCGGGCGCCAGCGACCACTGTCCATGTGACATGACCAACGCTGACGCCGACAGCCCACCGGACGGCGCTTGCGACAAGTGCGACCCCGAGCTGGGCGCAGAGTGCGCCGCCTGGTGTGCGAGCCACCCGGTCGACAACTGTATCGGTGTGTCGAACCTGCAGGCACAGAACGGCAACGCGGAGAGCGAGGACGCTCATGACGCGGTTCCGCTCGGCGACGCCTGCGAGCCCGTGCCTCAGCCGTTGGTGTCGGTGGGGTACACGGCCAGCGTCGCGCCTGGGGGGCCGGTTCCGCCGATTGGGCCCGCAGCGTGGGCGTGCACCGAGGTGTTCGAGCAGACCGAGCTCTCATCCGTCACGCTCAGGCCCGTGGGGTCGTATTCGTCGCCGTCCGTGTTTGGCGCGCTCGGCGGCAAGCCGGGGGCGATGCTGGAGGACCCGGCCGTCGTCACCGACTACAGGGTTTGTTTCGAGAGCGTCTCCAACTGCAGCCTGCCGACCTCAGTCCGCGACGCATTCGCTGATCCTGGCCTGCTGCGCGCGGACGAGAATGAGTTCGGCACGTGGTACCGAATTCGGCTCGACAGCCCCGCCAGTGACCCGCTCCCTCAGGTCATCTTTCCCGACTCCCAAGACAAGCTGAAGAACTACGGCTTCGACGGGAAGAAGTGTACGCGTGTCTGGAGGTGGCGAACAAACGGAGACTTCGACTACTGGCTCGCGCCCGGCCGATGGGGCGAACAGCTGGGCCTTGCCCGGCCAACCACCGCCAGTGGCAAGGATCACGATCTTCGCATCTGGGCCCACGCCCGAACCGAAGTCGGAACGACGGTCTATGCCGACACTGGCAGGCATCCGAGACGTTCGGACACGAGTCAGGTAGCGGGCCAGCTCGCAAACCACTACATCGACGCGACCTTCCTCACGTCTGAAACCGTCGTCGCATGTCGCCGTACGGTGCCCGCGACGCCGATCCCCTGGTACGTGCATCGTCCGTGGGAGTCGGTGAAGCCGCCGCCGTTCCGCCCGCCGCAACCCGACCCCCTCTACGACGGTTCTTCGTTCAGCCTGGCGCACGCAGCTCAGCGCGTTCGCCTTCGGTCCGAGGTCATCATGACGATCGGCTCTGGCTACGATCAGCGCCACACGTTCGGTCGCCTGCGAGACGATGGTCGGTTGGAGCCGATGGGTGACAAGCTGAGCGCAGGCTTGGCGCAGAAGTCCATCGAGGGCATGGTGCTGCTCGGCAGCGTCGAGGCAGACGCGCTGGCCGGTGGGGATGCGCCACTGGCGATTGGGCTGTCCGCCGACGGCACCGCGATCATAGAACGAGTCACCTTCTCGGGCCGCGGCCTGATCGGCGAGAGCGAGCAGGGCTGCATCGGAGAGCGCTGCACGTTTCCTGTTCCGCGCTCGGCGTCGTCTCGCGGGGGGGGCCTGGCAAGTTCACCGCCCGCGCGACAGGGATTTTCGGCCGCCTATGCGAAGTCGCTCGGCCAGGTGGTCGTCGCGGGCGGCCACGACACACGAGGCCGCGCCACCGGCGACATCTGGCGCGTCTCCGTCGACAACGGCGAGTGGGAGCAAATTCGCACCGCGTTTCGCCCCGACAACGTGCTCTCGGTCACGACGTCGTTCGTCGACCGGATGATCTGGGTTCTCGACGAAGTGAAAACTGGCGGCCTGCGGCGTGCGCGGCTGACGCGCGTCAATCCGATCACAGGCCACCACGTCGTGTTCGCCACGTGGCCTCGGCTGGGGCTCTCCGACCAGGCGTGGCTGTCGTTGGACGCCGAGGGCTCTTTGCTGCTCACGACGTCGAGCACCCTTCTGCGCCGTCACGCCGTCGTGCGGATCGACATCGATGGTACGCCTCGGCCCGAGAGGCTCGCGTGGGGTAACGGCGCGCTTGCGTTCGCGCCGATCGTGGACGCGAGCGGCTACACGTTTGCCAAGAGCCAGGGTGGGCGCGACATGCCGAAGCTCGAGCACCGCGACGAACTGGGTGGCAGCTACGCCGAGTGGCATCAGCTGGGCGGCTGCTTCTGATGCGCAGGGGTGCGCCGTTTGTGTTGCTGGCACTTGTCGCGGGCGGCGCGACCTTGAGAGCCTGCAGCGCCAGTGAACCTGATGAGGCCGGCGACAAGACGGGCGCAGCTGGGGCCGGCGCCGCGGGCAAGGCCGGCAGCGTGGGAACCGGCGGAATGGCGGGCGGCAGCGCCGCGGCTGGCAATGCGGCGTGGGGGGGCGGCGGGGGCTCGCCCGCTGGCGGCAGCGCGGGAGGGGCCGCCTTGACGTGCTCTGGCACGCCGCTTCCCGCCGAAATTCCGGCTGCGTGGAGTGAGTGGACGGGCTGGTCGTGCAAGTGCTCGCTGTTCTACCCACCAGCCGGAGCAACGGGCATCCCACCCGTGACGTGGGAGCCCTGCGGAGGGCCTGCGCTGTCATCGGTCGATTGCCGCCGCGCCAAGTTCCCGTTCCCCGGGCGAATGGGCGTATTTGCGCGCTTCGCGACCGACACGGCTTCCGGGCACCCCGTTGCGCAAGTGGAGCTGCTGAACGGCACGGTGGAGACGGACAGGTTCGCGTTCTTCCTGGCGTTCGACGCAACGACTGGCGGTACCACGGGTGTGGTCGCCCAACCGAGCGAGGTGTCCTGCGGCGGGGCCGTGGGCGGGCGAATCTGGCAGAGCGGCATATCCACTGGACGCCAGCTGTTGCTCAGGGATGAAGACGGCACGAACGGCACGCTCGAAGAGGGATGGATCGACGTCCCCTGGGGTCAGTCGCCGGAGGTCGGTGAGCGGATCGCGCAGAAGTCTTCGCAGTTCTCGTCGGCGTGGCACCCCTCCGAGGCCGGCGTGTACGGGCAGCACCCGGGCGAAGTCGTCTCATTCCGCGCCTGGGGAGGGGGAGCGCGCGAGGACATCTGGAAGCCGGGGGCGGACCCCGACGGTCTCCCGGTCGGCGACGTCCGGCCGCTGCCCGCGACAGGCGCGCTGATCGAGGTAGGTACACTGGTCACAAGTGGTGCCTGGGCGTGGTCGAGCAAGACGGGCCTTGTGCCCATCTTGCGAAAGTTCGGCGACACGACGCAAGGCAGCGGCGCCGTCGGCAGC
Organism: Polyangiaceae bacterium; assembly: GCA_020849655.1. Classification (GTDB taxonomy): domain Bacteria; phylum Myxococcota_A; class Polyangia; order Polyangiales; family Polyangiaceae; genus JADLFU01. The sequence continues at coordinate 4,639 of JADLFU010000068.1, forward strand.
GACGGCAAGGACCTCGTATGGATCCAGGGGGCGGAGAAGCCCGCGAACATCGAGGCTCCGTACACGAAGATTGACGTGATGGCTGCGCCGTTCTCGTTCTCGGTTGCCCAGGTTGCGGCTGGTGCGCGACGCCTCAAGAGCGCGCGCGAGGCAACGCTCACACGGCCGTTCGTCGTCGGGTGCGGCCATGCTGCACGCAACACGTTCAGCCACACGCCCCCGAAGTTCACCGGCGTCGAGGTCGTGAGACTGTCGGATGGCGCATCGTGGCTGCTCATCGACGACGTCGACGGGGGCAAGGGTCGATGGGGTCAGCCGCTTTTCCTCACGTGTGACGAGCTGTTCGTCGGTGTCAGTACGCCTGAGCCGTACTACGGCCTCGCCCGAGTCAGGCTCGACACGCTCGGCCCGCCCACCCCCTCCGACTGATCCGCGCGGACGCGCGACGCTCGCAGTGGCCCACTCGACCGGAGCACGACGAGCACGACGCGGGAGGGAGTCCTGGAGAGTCCTGGAGTTCAGGCCAGTCTGACCGGTGCTCCCACCTCCTCCACCCTGGAGCCCTCGTCCAGCAGCGGGCCGACGCGCGCTTGCACTTCCTGGGGGACCGCGTGGAGCTGCTCTTGGCGCGCGATCTCCCGCCCTCCGCGCTGTTACCGCTCACGCTACCTGATGGCACCTCGACATGGCTACGTGAGGGGCACCATCGCTCGGCTGTTGCGTCTGCTCGACGAGCACGGCCCCGCGCCCCTCGACGCCGCGCTCAGAGAGGCCTCCGCGCGCGGCGCCTTCGCGGCGCAGTCCGTCGCGCACATCCTCGCGCAGCGCCTGCGCCTCAGGCACCCGCTGCCCAGCGGTGCCGCAGATCGAGTCCGACGATCCGCGCGTCCGCAACCTCGTCGTCCCGCCGCGCTCGCTCGACGCCTACGACGCGCTCGCCGCCCTCGCCGACGAGGAGGAGGCGCCGTGACGCACGAGCTCCGCGCGCGCATGCTCGCCCTCGGCCTCGACGCTTCTGCCCCTCTGCTCGACGACCTCGTCGCCACCGCGACCAAGCAGCGCTGGGGCCTCGTCGACGCGCTCGCCCACATCGTCGACCTCGAGGAGAAGGACCGCGCGCGCCGCGGCCTCGACCGCAGGATGAAGCGCAGCAAGCTCGAGCAGTTCAAGCCCATGGTCGACTTCGACTGGAGCTGGCCCACCAAGATCGATCGCGCGCTCGTCGAGGCGACCGTGCTCGCTGACTTCGTCGACGCGAAGCGGAACGTCGTGCTCGTCGCCCAGGGTGGGCTCGGGAAGACCATGATCGCGCAGAACATCGCCAACGCGGCCGTCCTCGCGGGGCACACGGTGCTGTTCGTCTCCGCCGCGCAGATGCTCCTCGACCTCGCCGCCCAGGAGTCCGCCAGCGCGCTCGAGCGCCGCCTGCGCCACTACGCGAAGGTGGGCCTCCTCATCCTCGACGAGATCGGCTTCCTCAGCTTCGACAACCGCAACGCGGACCTCCTGTTCCAGGTCGTCAGCCGTCGCTACGAGAAGAAGAGCCTCGTCGTCACGACCAACCTCGCCTTCAAGGACTGGAACACGGTCTTCCCCTCCGCCGTCTGCGCGACCGCCGTCGTCGAGCGCGTCATCCACCACGCCGACGTCATCA
>JADLFU010000069.1 GCA_020849655.1 Polyangiaceae bacterium
GGTCCGCCGCCCGGCGCGGGAGGTCCGCCTCCTGGGTTTGGTCCGCCGCCCGGCGCGGGAGGTCCGCCGGCCGGGTTTGGTCCACCGCCTGGCGCGGGAGGTCCGCCTCCTGGGTTCGGCGCTCCCCCTGGGTTTGGCCCCCCGGCGGCCGAGGCTCCGCCCGGGTTTGGTCCGCCGCCCGGCGCTGGAGGTCCGCCGCCCGGGTTTGGCCCGCCGCCCGGCGCTGGAGGTCCGCCGCCCGGGTTTGGCCCGCCGCCTGGCGCGAGCGGCCCGCCTCCCGGCGACAAGTTCGCGGGGCCCGACGCGTTCGCGGCGACCGGGCTCGGAGCCGAGGGTCAGGCGGCCGCGCCGGGTGCGTCGGCTGCGGCCTCGCCTGCGTTGAAGGTGCTCGCTGCGTTCCTGGTCTCGTACCAGTCCGACCCGACCGGCTCCTTCTGGAAGCTCAGCTCCGGGCGCACGCTCGTAGGGCGCGCCGGCGCGGCCGATGGCCTCGACATCGAGATCAACGATCCTACCACCTCGTCGAACCACTGCGCCTTCCACATCGACGCGGGATCGCGCGCGGCGCACATCGAGGATCTCGGCTCGACGAACGGCAGCTTCGTGAACGAGGAGCCCATCCCGGCGCACCAGCGCCGCGAGCTCCGCGACAACGACCGCGTGCGCCTCGGCGGCTACACGATGGTCATCAAGATCGTCCCGAACCTGTCCTGAGCGCCGCGTCGCGCAGCTCCACGAGGGCCGCCTGGCGCCTCCGCGCACCGGGCGGCCCGTCACCTTCCAGCGGCCGCACCTCATGAAAATCCGACCCTCTCAGCTCCTCGCCGTCCTGTCCGCGACCCTCGTCGCGCTGTTCGCCTCCCGGGCGACGGCCGCGCCCGAGGCGAAGATCCTCCGCATCGATCCGCGCGCCGCGCAGACGGACGGCGCGCCCATCATCACGACGGTCGTCGAGGTCGCGCAGCGCAAGCGCGTCAGCGAGGCCACGGCCGACTGCGCGTACATGCGCGGCGACGCGCAGCTCGTGTGCATGGGCGAGAAGCTCGCGCAGCCGCGGGCGCTGTTCGCGCCTTTCCCGCTGCCACCGAAGGAGAACATGATCTTCACGGTGCAGGTCGACGGCGCGGACCAGCCCGCGAAGTACGTCGACGCGCACAAGTGGGATCAGGGCCAGAACATCAAGGGCGTCGGCACGGCGTGGCTGATCGTGATCGACGCCGCGGGGAGCATGGGCGCGCGCTTCGGCGACGCGCAGGCGGTCGCGCTCGCGTTCATCAACGCGATGGGCCCGCAGGACATCGGCAACGTCACGGTGATCGGCGAGCGCGGGATCGTCGCGGACTCGAAGTGGCAGCCCGCCGCGCAGCGGGCGACGCTCGCGCAGGCGGTGACGTCGGCGCGAGAGATGGCGAAGGAGGGCCGCGGGCGCCCGCTGATGACGACCATCCGCGCGGCCGCGACCGACGCCTTCAAGGATCTCGGCAGCGTCGGCAGCACGGCGGACGTGCCGCTGCACCAGGCGATGGTCGTGCTGTCGAACGGCGCCGCCGGGGGCGACGTGCAGACCAACGGCGCCGGCGCTACGCAGCTGTCGCAGTACCTGACGAAGGGGAGGTTCCCCGAGGAGAACCCGACCGCGCCGAAGATGCCGCTGCCGGTCATCAGCATCCTCATGCCGACCGGCGGGATGAGCGAGGAGTTCACGAAGAACGCCCAGGATTTCATGGCGAACCTCGCGAACCCCGACATCGGCGGCTACTTCGGCGTCGTGCGGGGCAACGGCCAGCAGATGGGCCCCGCGATCGTGTCGGCCGTGCGCGACCGCTTCAACCAGATGTACGTCGTGCGCTGGCGGGTGTCGTGCGTCGCGCCGACGGTGCTGCAGACGTTCAACCTCGTCTTCAAGGACGTGAACCCCCCGATCGCGCCGGACGGCTACAAGGACGTCCCCGTCGGCATCGATCCGACGGTGTGGCCGCTCGACGTCAACGTCGCGTACACGGTGCAGATGGCGAAGCGCGATCCGGTCGCGCCCGGCGGGAAATTCAAGGTCTACGGCGACTTCTGCTGGGGCTCCGACGCGGGGCGGGCGCAGGTCTACTTCATCCCGAAGAACCAGGCGCCGCCGGCGAGCGCGGGCCGGGACGTCGAGAAGGCGAAGCAGGCTCAGCAGCAGCTGGTCGCGATGAAGATGGAGGGCAAGGCGCTGAAGGTCGCCGACACCTTCGCCGAGTTCGAGGCGCCGGCGAGCGAGAACATCATCCTCGGCAAGGGCGAGCAGGCCGTCTCGCGCATCGTCATCTACGACAGCAAGGCGCGGCGGATGAGCGGCGTGACGGCGACCACGATCCTCACGCTGAAGGCCGGCGAAAAATCCATCCCCATCGAGTGGATCGTCGCGGGCGGCTTCGGCGCCGTCATCCTCGTGCTGCTCATCATCGTCATCGCGCGGGGCGGGGGAGGGGGCGGACGTCGCGCCGCCGCCGCGCCTGCGCCCGCCCCGCTCCCGCTGCCCGGCCAGGCGCCGCCGCCCGCCACGCCGGGGTACGCGCCGCAGCCCTACGTGGGCGCGGGCACGGCGCCGCAGCCGTACACCCCGCCCGCGCCCGCGGCGCCCGCTCCCTACCAGCCCGCCGGCCCGGCCCCCGGCGCCGCGGGAGGCACCGCGGTGCTCGGCGCGCACGGGGCGCCCGCGCAGGCCAACCCCGAGTTCATGTACGGCAACAAGCCTCCCCAGTACGGCCTCACCGCCGCGCAGCCGCAGGCGGGCGCCGGCGCGGCGCCGCCCGATCCCTACGGGGCCGCGTCGCGGGCCACGCTGTCGGGCTCGTCGGGCGTGTTCACGGTGCTCGCGGGGTCGGAGATGCGCGTCGGGCGCGACCCGTCGACCTCCCAGATCGTGCTCGGCGAGGCGCGTGTCTCGTCGCACCACGCGACCGTGAAGCTCGAGGGGGGCCAGCTGCTGGTGCGCGACGAGCGCTCGAACAACGGCACCCACGTGAACGGCACAAAGCTCACGCCGGGGGTGTGGATGCCGGTGCCGCCGGGCTCGATCGTGCGCTTCGGCCCCGTCGAGCTCTCCGTCAAGATCGACTGAGCGATGACGACGCCCTGGCCACGGATCGTCGTCGCGGAGCGCACCGACCCCGGACAGGAGCCCGAGAAGCAGGAGAACGAGGACGCCTCGCGCTACGTCGAGACGCACGCGGGGCACCTCGTCGTCCTCTGCGACGGCATGGGTGGGCACAGCTCGGGGCGCGAGGCGTCGAACCTCGCCATCGAGACGATCGTCGCGCGCGTCGCCGCGGCGCCGGCCGGCGCAGATCCGGGGCTCCTGCTCGCGACGGCCATCGGTGAGGCGGGGCGGCGCGTGTTCGCGCTCGGCGGCGCGCCGGAGCGGGTGGGCAGGCCTGGCTCGACGTGCGTGGGGCTGCTGATGCACCCGGGCGGCACGGAGATCGCGCACGTCGGTGACAGCCGCATCTACGTGGTGCGCGCGGGGCAGATCTGGCCGCTGACGCGCGATCACAGCGTCGTGCAGGAGATGATCCACGCCGGCCTCATCAAGAAGGAGGAGGCGGCGGGGCACCCCGACAGCAACAAGATCACGCGCGCGCTCGGCATGAAGGAGGAGGTCGAGGTGGAGCTCCGCCCCGACATCGTGCTGCAGCAGCGGGGCGACGTGTTCCTGACGACGAGCGACGGCGTGACGGACGTGGTCGCCGACTCGGATCTGCTCGCGATCTCGCTCCTCGCGATCGCCGCCGGCTCGCCCTCGCAGCTGTGCGAGCAGGTGGTGCAGCTCGCGAACGCGCGCGGCGGCCCCGACAACATCACGGTGCAGGCCGTGTTCGTGCACGATCCGGGGCTCCGACCCGGCGCCAGCGCGGCGCGGACGGAGGCTGCCCCCGTCGCGCCGCAGCCGCCCGCGACGGCTCCGGCCACCGCCACCCCGGCCGCCGCGCCCTCCCACCGCACGGTGCCGGACGCGCCCGCGCCCGAGGCCGTGACCCCGCTCGTGCGCGGCGGCACGATGCGGATGAGCGTGTTCCGCGCGCCGCCGGCGCCGCCCGCGACGTCCCCGGGCGCGGAGCCGAGCCCGGCGCCCCCGCCGCAGCCGAAGGGCGTCGCGTCGACGCTCGTCGATGTGGAGGATGAGCCTCCTCCCTCTCGACCTCCCCGCCGCGGCGCGCGCCTCCCGATCGGCCTCGTGGTCGCGGCGCTCGGCGTGGTCGCGCTCGTCGTCGGCGTGCGCCGCCTGCTCGGGGACGACGAGGCGCCGGCGCCCCTCGTCGAGAGCCCCGCGGCGAGCGCGTCGAGCGCGCGATGAAGCACGACAAGCGCGCGCTCGTCGCCCGGCTCCGCGCCGCGCTCGAGGGCGATCTCGCGGCGGCGCACGCGCGCGCGCGGGACGCGGCCGACGCGGCCACCCACGAGGAGAACCGCGCGGAGAGCGACAAGGACATGCGCTCGACCGAGTCGTCCTACATCGCGCGCGGGCACTCCCGCCGCGTCGCCGAGCTCGAGGGCGCGCTCGCGATGCTCGGCGCGATGTCCGTGCGCGACCTCGAGCGGGCCGCGCCGATCTCCGTCTCCGCGCTCGTGACGGTGGCCGACGGCGGCCGCGAGGCGACGTATTTCCTCGTGCCGGCCGGCGGCGGGGTGGACCTCGGCGGCGTGACGTCGCTCTCGACCACGAGCCCGCTCGGCGCGGCGCTGCTCCGCGCGGTCGAGGGTGACGAGATCACGCGCGGCGGGCGAACGCTCGAGATCGTGGCCGTCGGCTGAAGAGGTGCCGTGGGTCGGCCTCCTCGGCCTCCTCGAAATACGTTGGGTACTCCGGCGTCGGCCTCCCCTGGCCTCGCTCGCGTTCTTGCGCGCCTCCTTGGCATCGCCGGGCCGAGCGCCAGCGGAGATCTCGGCGTGCTCAGTCGACCGTCGCGGTCACCTTCGCGGGCCAGCCGCCGGGCGAGGAGAACTTCAGCTTCGAGACCTCCCGCGCGAGGCAGTCGGCCGCCGCGTCGCCGCCGTCGGCCGCGCTCGCCGCGCCCGCGGTGATGACTTTGCCCTGCGCGTCCACGTAGAGCGTGACCTCGGCGTGGCCGCCCTTCGTGCACGCAGCGAGCGCAGCCCTCGCCTTCGCGAGCTCGCCGGCGACCTTGGCCGCGTCCCACGCGACGGCGTCGCGATCTCCCTTCATCGGCAGCGTGAAGCCGTTCTTCGCGATGCCCTCGCGGCCGCCCTGGGGCTTCGGCCACGCCGCCGCGCCGAGCGCCGCGACGATGCACCGCTCGGTCGCGCGATCGCCGACGGTGCTCCGGGTCAGCCACACCGCGCGCGCCGCGCCGGCCTCGGTGACCCGGACCTCGACGGAGACCTCCCCGCTCAAGAAATCCAGCCGCTCGTCCGCGCGGCGACGGTCGTCCTGGCACGCCTCGACCTTCTTCATCGCGCCCTCGAACGTCGCGGTGACGGCCTTCGCGTCGAGCGCGCCGATCTCGCCCTTCACGTCGGGGGCGGCCTCGCGGCGAGCGCGCGCTGTCGGCGCGGCGTCGGGCGACCTCGGAGCAGGCTCGCTGCCCCCGCCGCCTCCGCAGGCGCACAGCAGCGTCAGCCACGATCCGGTGACGAGGGCGCGCACGGCTCAGGCCTTCAGCAGGTTGGCGGCGATGACGATGCGCTGGATCTCGCTCGTCCCCTCGTAGATCTCGGTGATGCGCGCGTCGCGGTAGTGCCGCTCGACGCCGTACTCGGTCGTGTAGCCGTACCCGCCGTGGATCTGGATGGCCTTGTGCGCGATGCGCGTCGCCGCCTCGCTCGCGTAGAGCTTCGCCTCCGCCGACTCCATCGAGTGGCGCTGGCCCTTGTCCTTCATCGAGGCCGCGCGCAGCGTGAGCAGCCGCGCGGCGTCGAGCTCGGTCGCCATGTCGCTCAGCATGAACTGGATCGCCTGGTGCTCGGCGATCGGCTTGCCGAAGCTCTTGCGCTCCTTCGCGTACGCGACGCTCTTCTCGTACGCCGCGCGGGCGATGCCGAGCGCCTGGCTCGCGATGCCGATGCGCCCGCCGTCGAGCGTCGCCATCGCGACCTTGAAGCCCGCGCCCTCGTCGCCGAGCACCATCTCCTTCGGCACGCGCACGTTCTCGAAGAAGGTGGTGCACGAGTGCGCGGCGTGGATGCCGAGCTTCTCGTCGTGCTTGCCCACGGTGTAGCCCGGCGCCGTCTTCGGGATGACGAACGCGGTGTGCTTCGCCTTGCCGCCCTCGCGCGAGGTGATCGCGAAGACGATGATGAAGTCGGCGTGCGGGCCGTTCGTGATGAAGTTCTTCGAGCCGTTGACGATCCACGACCCGTCGCCCTGCTTCTCGCCGACGGTCGCCATCGTCTGCGCGTCGGAGCCGCTCATCGGCTCGGTGAGGCCGAAGCAGCCGAGCGTCTCGCCGCGCGCGGTCGGGGTGAGCACGTCCTTCTTCAGGTGCTCGTTGCCGAACTTGTAGAGCGGATCGCAGAAGAGCGAGTTGTTCACGCTCATGATCACGCCCGTCGACGCGCACGCGGCGCTGATCTCCTCCATCGCGAGCACGTAGCTCACCGCGTCGAGGCCCGCGCCGCCGTACGTGTCCGGGATCGCGACGCCGAGGAAGCCGAGCTCGCCCATCCGCGCGACCAGCTCCGACGGCCACCGCCCCGTCTTGTCGAGCTCGGCGGCCTTCGGGGCGACCTCGCGGGCGGCGAAATCGCGCGCGGTCTGCAGGAGGAGCGACTGCTCTTCGGTGAGCGAGAGATCCATGGCGGCGCGCTTCTAGCCCCGCGACCCGCCCGGTCCAAGCGGATCAGCGACGGCGCCGGCGAGCGCGCGAGAGCGCCGCGACGAACGCGAGCGCTGCCCCCGCCGCGACCCCGCCTGGGCCCCCACGCGGGACGTCGCACCCGCACCCGCCGGCCGCGCCGCCGTCGTCGCGCGAGATGACGAGCTCGCCGGACGCGCCCGCCGCGCCGCCCGCGCCTGCCTGCGCCGCGCCGCCCGCGCCCGCCGCGACGACTTGCCCTCCCGCGCCGCCCGCGCCTGCCTGCGCCGCTCCACCCGCGGCGGGCTCACCGCCCGCGGCCTGGCCGCTCGCGCCCGCCTGCGCCGCGCCCGCGGCCGCGCCGCCTGGCCCCGCGCTCGTCGCGCCGGCCGTGCCCGCGCTCGGCGCTCCCGCCTGACCGCCGGGCGGCGCGCCTGCCTGCCCGGCCCCTGGCGCGCCGCTCGAGCCGCCCGCGCCGCCCGCGCCGCCCGCGCCGCACGGCGGGACGCTCGCGAACCCGTCGCCGGGGGACTGCTTCAGGCGGGCCTCCGTCATCGGGCCGTAGAGGCCGTCCTCCGCGATCTTGTCGCCCGCGTTGTTGTGGTTCCACAGGCGCTGGAAGGCCTCGATCGTGGTGGGGCGGAGATCGACCGTGCCCGGCCCGACGTAGTCGAAATGCACGACGTCGCCCGCGCCGAGCCACTTGAACCCGTGCTTCTCGAGCGTCGTCAGCCACGCGGCGTGGTCGCTCGTGTCGATCGCCTGACCCGTCTCGTGGTTGCTCTTGCCCGGCTCGGCCGCCGCGGTGATCCCGCACTGGCCCGCCTCGAACCACGCGCGCAGGAGGTACTGCGACGCGATGTTGCGCAGGATGCTGTTCGCCGTGAGCGTCATGTCGGTGCGCTCGTCGAGCGCCGCCACCAGGCCGTCCACGGCCGGCTTCTCCATGTACGCGAACGTCGACGCGCTCTTCTTGAAGTTCGGTCGATCCGGGATCGCGACGAGGATGCCGGGCTTCAGGCAGTTGACGACCGCGTTGATCTGCTCGGACAGCCCGAACACCGCCGTCGTCGAGCAGCCGCCCGCCGTCGCGGTCTCGCCGACGGTCGCCGCGAGGCTCACCTCGCCCGTGGGCTCGCGCTCCACTCCGTGGAAGTCGTCCTCGTGATCGGGGTCGGCGCCGAGGCAGGAGGAGAGCGCGAGCAGCGCGAGCGACGAGGCGAACGTGAGGCGGCGCATGGCGCGCCAGCTTTTCACCCCTGTCGGCGCGCTGGCAACCTCGCCGCTCACCCGAGCTCGATCTGGTACGCCGCCGGGTCCGCGCCGTGGACGCGCACGATCGCGCGCTCCTCGGTCAGCCTGGCGATCGCGAACGCCGCGGCGGGCCGGCCCGGCGCGTCGTCGTCGAGGTTCTCCACCAGGCTTTGTAGCGTCACATAGGTGATCCCGCGGACGACGTCGACGTGGTTGCGGTGGACGTGCCCGTTGAACACGAGCCGCACCTTGCCGCTCGCCTCGAGGACGCTCCGCAGCGCGCCCCGCTCCCGGACGAGCGCGAGGTGGGGCGCGCGCGAGAACCACCGCGAGTCATGGAGGTCTTGCTCCGACGCCGGGTGATGCATCAGCACGACGGTCGGCAGGCGCGTCTCGGCGAGGTCGCGCTCGAGCCACTCGAGCTGCGGCGCGTCGATCCGCACGTCGACGTCCTTCGTCTCGGTCGTCTGCAGCACGACGAGGTGGAACCCGAGCAGATCCTGGGAGTAGTACAGGTTGCCGACGCGGCCCCACGCGCGGTTCAGATCGGCGACGCCGAGGTGCACGCTGTCGTGGTTGCCGACGACGTTGAGCACGGGGCAGCCGGCTCGCCGCAGGATGGCCTGGCACTCGAGGTACCGCGCGAGATCGACGTCGCGCGCCTCGTCCTCGAGATCGTCGCCGAGGTTCACGAGGGCGTCGGGGCGGAGCTCGGCGCGCAGTCGGTCGATCACCTCCGACAGCAGCCGCGGCGCGTCGTGCGACAGCTTGCGGAGCTTGCCGTCGAAGCGCGCCGGCGGCCCGAAGTGGACGTCGGTGACCAGCGCGATCGTCGCAGCCATCGGCGGGAGCATACTCGCCACGGCGCTTCGCTCGGGGTATCTCTGGCGGGTTGCGTCGCCTGGTCCTCGCGCTCCCGTGCCTGCTCCTCGTCGGGTGCTCCGACCGCCCGCCCGCCGAGGACGAGTGCCCCGCCCGGCCGAGCCCCGCCTTCTTGCTCACGCTCCGCACCGAGTCGGGCGCGCCGCTCCCGCCGGACGCGCACCTCACGGTCGCCGCCGGCAGCGGCACCGAGGAGTTCGACGCAGACGAGCTGCCCGCCGCGCCGAACCTCGCGTTCTGCGCCGCGGCCGGCGACGGCGGGGTGACCGAGCTCACGTGCAAGCTGTGGACGAGCGGCGCTGCCGAGCTCACCATCACCGCGACCGGCTACGAGCCGGTGCAGCGCCGCAAGCTCGTCGCCGAGGCGGATCCGTGCGGCATCAAGACGGTCGACGTGAAGATCGCGCTCACGCCGCTCGCGAAGCCGTAGTCAGCCTAGTCGACCCGCAGCCACACGCGGCGCAGCGGCACCGGCGGGCCCGCGTCGACGATGGAAGGGCGAGAGCCCACCGCTACCGCGACGAGCCGCGCGCCGGGCGCGAGCGCGTCGATCGTGAGGCCGGACGCCGCGAGCTCGTCCCCGATGGGCGTCGGCGCGAACGCGACGTCCGTCGTGGCGTCGCGCACCTCGAGCCTCGCCGACTTCGGCAGCGCGCCGAGCCACGCAGGATCGACGCCCGCGGGCGGCCTGGGCGCGACCGCGCCGAGGCTCGTCGCGTCGATGAGGGGCCGCGCGTCGCCCTCGGAGGACACGAGCACCGCCGTCAACGGAGGCAGGTTCATCGACGCGTGGACCAGCTGCACCGACGCCTGCCCCGGCGCGGGCGGGACGCGCGAGAGCTCCACGAGGGCGAACGCGGGCGACGGCTGCGTCGGCGACGCGAGCTGCGTGCACACCGCGGCCGGATCCGCGACCGTCGCGCCGCCGAGGCAGCCCGCCGCGACGAGCAAGAGCGAGCGCGGCGCCGCGAGCGCGCCCTCCGGGATCACCGGCGACCACATCGCGCGCACGCCCGCGGGCGGCGACGAGAAGGCGCTCGCGCAGTCGAGCTTCGCCAGCGCCGCGGGGTCCCCGGCGACGATCGCGGCGCGGTACGCCTTCGAGGGGTCCGCGGGCGTCACCGCGAGCGATCCTCCGAACGCGAGCTCGGCGGAGGGCGCGGCCGTGGTCGCCGGCGCGCCGCCGCTCCACTCGACGACGCAGAGCCGGACGACGGGCGTGTCCGCGACGCCATGCACGAACCGCAGCTCGCGCGGGCCGTCGGGCTCGACGACCACGTCGGGCGCGGCGTCGACCGGCGCCGCGTCGGCCTCCGCGCTCGCGTCGGACGGCGCGTCGGGCCCGGCGTCGACGCTCGCCTTGCCGCCTGCGCCGGCCTTGCCGCCTGCGCCAGCCTTGCCACCCGCGCCAGCCGTCCCCGCGTCGGGCGCGGGGACGAACGTCTCGCCGCCCTCACGCGCGAGCGAGCTGCCGCCGACGCTGCACGCGACCGGCGCCGCGAGCGCGCAGACGAGCAGCCATCCCCGAGCGATGGTCGTCACACGCGCAGTCTTTACAGCGCGACAGGCGGATCACAAGGCAGCCCGAGCAGGAACGCGCGCGCGGCGCCGACGAGGAAGATCGATCCGGTGACGACGACGACGCCGTTGCGCCCGACCCGTTGCCGCATCGAGATCAGCGCCTCGGGGACGCTCTTCGCCTTCGCGCCGTCGAGGTACGCCGCCAGCTCCGTGACCGGCACCGCCTGCCGCCCCGCGGGCTCGACGTACACGCGCGGGCCCGTCACCTGCGTCAGGCGGTCGAGCATCGCGCGCCAGCCCTTGTCGGCCATCGCGCCGAACACGAGCCCGATCTGCGCTCTCGTGAAGCTGCTGGACAGCCCGAGCATCGCGTTCTTCAGCGCGAGCGCGCCGTCGGGGTTGTGCGCGCAGTCGAACAAGACATACCCCTCGGCCGTCTCCAGCAGCTCGCAGCGGCCGGGCCAGCGCGTCGTCTGCAGGCCCGCCGCGAGCGCCTCGCGTGGCAGGCCGAGCTCGCGCCCGACAGCCGCCGCGACGAGCGCGTTCTGACGCTGGAACGCGCCGCCGAGCGAGGGCGGGTACGACTCGACCAGCAGCGCCTCTCGCTCGCCGTTCGCCTCGATCACGGGCGCAGAGAGCGCGGCGGCGCGCGCGTCGACGACCGCGCGCGCGTCCGGGTGCAGGCGCCCGACGATCACAGGGCGCCCGCTGCGCAGGATGCCCGCCTTCTCGCCCGCGATCGCCGCGAGCGAGTCGCCGAGCCTGTCGGTGTGATCGAAGGCCACGCGCGTGATCGCCGTCAGCGCCTCGCCCTCGGCGACGTTGGTCGCGTCGAGCCGCCCGCCGAGCCCCACCTCGAGCACCGCGAGGTCGATCGCGGCCTCGCGAAACGCGACGAGCGCGGCCAGCGTGACCACCTCGAAGAACGTGAGATCGTCGGGCAGGCTCATCACCCGCGTGAGCGCGTCCGCGAGCGCGTCGTCGGAGATCGGCGCGCCGTCGATCTGCACGCGCTCCGCGAGGCGGCAGAGGTGCGGGCTCGTGTAGAGCCCCACGCGCAGACCCGCGCGCGCCGCCATCGTCGCCACGAACGCCGCCGTGCTGCCCTTGCCGTTCGTCCCGGCGACGTGGACGTACCGCCCGAGCCGGTGCACGCCGCCGAGGCGCTCGCTCGCCGCGTGTACCCGGTCGAGCCCGAGCAGCGCGCCTCGCGGGACGCGCTCGTAGAGGCGCCGGAGCGCCGGCGCGAGGTCGCTCACCGCCGCCCGCCGCCGAGGTGCGAGAGCAGCCGCGACAGCGACGCCTTCATCTGCTGGCGCGGCACGATGAGGTCGACCATGCCGTGCGCCCGCAGGAACTCCGACCGCTGGAACCCCTCGGGGAGCTTCTGCCGGATGGTGTTCTCGATCACGCGCGGCCCCGCGAACCCGATCAGGGCCCCCGGCTCCGCGACGTTCACGTCACCCAGCAGCGCGAAGCTCGCCGCGACGCCGCCCGTCGTCGGGTGCGCGAGCACGCTGAGGAAGGGGAGGCGCGCGTCGCGGTGCCGCCCGAGCGCGCCCACCGTCTTCGCCATCTGCATCAGCGAGAGGATGCCCTCCTGCATGCGCGCGCCGCCCGACGCCGACACGAGCACGACCGGCAGGCGCGCCTCCGTCGCGCGCTCGAAGAGGCGCGTGATCTTCTCGCCGACGACGGATCCCATGCTCCCGCCCATGAAGCCGAACTGGAACAATCCAAACGCGATGGCCGCGCCCTCCAGGCGGGCCTGCCCGATCATCACGGCGTCGGCGCGACCGCCGCGCTGGGCCGCGCGCAGGCGCTCGTCGTAGGGCTTGCCGTCGGAGAAGCCGAGCGGATCGCGCGCCCGCAGCTGGGCGTCCCACTCGTCGAGCGCGCCGCCGTCGAGCAGGAGCGCGAGCCACCCGGCCTCGTCGAGCTTGTGGTGGTGCCCGCAGCCCGCGCAGACGCCGAACGCCTCGGCGAGCACCGAGCCGTACGTCGTCTCGCCGCACCCGTCGCACTTGCGGAACACGCCCTTGGCGACGCTCCGCTTCTCGGAGGCGTCGGCGCTGGGCGGGGTCTTGTCCGGCAGCGGCATCGCCTGCGCCTAGGCGCGGATGACCGCGACGTCGGCCGGGACGACGAGCGGCGGCTCGGTGCGGGCGACGATGTCCTCTACCGACACGTCGGCCGCGCGCTCGCGGAGCACCAGCCCCTCGGGCGTGACGTCGAGGACCGCGAGCTCGGTGATGATGCGGTGCACGACGCGCTTGCCGGTCAGCGGCAGGTTGCACGCGTGGAGGATCTTCGGGGAGCCGTCCTTTGCGGCGTGCTCCATGATGACGACGACGCGCTTCGCCCGCGCGACCAGGTCCATCGCGCCGCCCATGCCCTTCACCATCTTGCCGGGGATCATCCAGTTCGCGAGATCGCCCTCCTTCGAGACCTGCATCGCGCCGAGGATGGCGAGATCGATGTGCCCGCCGCGGATCATCGCGAAGCTCTCGGCGCTCGAGAACGTCGCGGCGCCGGTGGCCATGGTCACCGTCTCCTTGCCGGCGTTGATGAGGTCGGGATCCTCGGTCCCGGCGACGGGGTAGGGGCCGATGCCGAGCAGGCCGTTCTCGCTCTGCAGCACCACCTCGACGCCCGCGGGGATGTAGTTCGCGACGAGCGTCGGCATCCCGATGCCGAGGTTGACGTAGTAGCCGTCGCGGAGCTCCTCGGCCGCGCGGGCGGCGATCTGTTCACGTGTGAGCGGCATGGCTATTTCCTCACCGTCCGGCGCTCGATGCGCTTCTCGTAGCCCTGTCCCTGGAAGATGCGCTGCACGTAGATGCCCGGCGTGTGCACGTGGTCGGGGTCGAGCGCGCCGACGTCGACCAGCTCCTCGACCTCCGCGATCGTGACCTTGCCGGCGGTCGCCATCATCGGGTTGAAGTTCGCCGCGGTGTGGCGGTAGACGAGGTTGCCGAAGCGGTCGCCCTTCCACGCCTTCACGATCGCGAAATCTCCCGTGATCGCGCGCTCGAGGACGTAGTCGCGGCCGTCGATCTCGCGGATCTCTCGCTTCTCGGAGTACCGCGCGACCGCGCCGCCGCCTGGCGCATAGAGGACGGGCAGGCCGCCGTCGCTGATGGCCGTGTGCGCGCCCGTCGGCGTGTAAAACGCCGGGATCCCCGCGCCGCCCGCGCGGATGCGCTCGGCGAGCGTGCCCTGCGGCGTGAGCTCGACCTCGAGCTCGCCCGCGAGGTACTGCCGCTCGAACTCCTTGTTCTCCCCGACGTACGACGAGATCATCTTCTTGATCTGCTTCGCGCGGAGCAGGACGCCGAGCCCGAAGTCGTCGACGCCGCAGTTGTTCGAGACGACGGTCAGGCCGGTGACGCCGAGGGCGCGGATGGCCGCGATCGCGCGCTCGGGGATGCCGCAGAGGCCGAACCCCCCCGCGAGGATCGTCGCGCCGCTCGGGATGTCGGCGCACGCTGCGTCGGCGGACGCGTAGACCTTGTCCATGGCCCGCTCGAATAGCCGCGCCCGGCGCGCCGCGCCAGGCCATTTGTACCGCGCGGAGGGGCGCGCCGACCGGGTACAGTGCGCGCTCATGATCGAGATCCACCACGAGGTCGCCGGCTTCCGGGCGAGGCTCGATCGCGCCCGCGCCTCGGGAGCGCGCGTGGGCCTCGTGCCGACGATGGGCGCGCTGCACGACGGCCACCTGTCGCTGGTCGCGGAGGCGAAGGCGCGCGCGCGCTTCGTCGCCGCGACCATCTTCGTGAACCCGACGCAGTTCGGCCCCGGCGAGGATCTCGCCCGGTACCCGCGCGATCTCGACCGCGACGTCGCCCTGCTCGCGCGCGTCGGGTGTGACGCCGTGCTCGCGCCGCCGGTCGAGCAGATCTATCCGCCGGGCGAGCGCACGCGCGTGTCGGTCGGCGAGCTCGGCGACACGCTCTGCGGCCCGCACCGCCCCGGGCACTTCGAGGGCGTCGCGACCGTCGTGACGAAGCTCTTCGCGATCGCGGGCGAGCACACGGCCGTCTTCGGCCGCAAGGACTACCAGCAGCTCGCGATCATCCGCCGCCTCGCGATCGATCTGCTGCTGCCGGTGACCGTCGTCGGGGCGCCCACCGTGCGCGACCCGGACGGCCTCGCGATGAGCTCGCGCAACGCGTACCTGTCGCCCGAGGACCGCTGTCGCGCGCTGTCGCTCTCGGCGGGGCTGCGGGCCGCGCACGCGCTGTTCGTCGCGGGGGAGCGTCGTGCGTCCGCGCTGCGCGAGGCGGCGGCCGGGCCCGTCAGGCGCGCGGCGACGAGCGTCGACTACGTGGACGTCGCCGAACCTGACACCCTGCGCGTGCACGACGACGACGCGGTCGTCGGGGCGCGCGCGCTCATCGCCATCGCCGCCCGCGTCGGCGCGACGAGGCTCATCGACAACGTCGTCGCAGGAGAGGAGGGGTCGCCATGATCGAGGGGATGTTCTTCGTCGTCGAGGGGATCGACGGCGCCGGCACGACGACGCAGGTCGCGAGGCTCGTCGAGCGCCTCACGTCGAAGGGGCTGCCCGCGATCGGCACGCGCGAGCCGACGTCAGGCCCCATCGGCGCGCTGCTGCGTCAGGCGCTCACGCACCGCCTGGTCGTGCCGGGTCATCACGGGCCGCGCCCGCCCGGGTGGGGCACGATGGCGCTCCTGTTCGCGGCCGATCGGCTCGATCACCTCGAGGCCACCGTCCTGCCGAACCTCCAGGACGGCGTCAGCGTGATCTCCGATCGCTACGATCTCTCCAGCCTCGCGTACCAGAGCGCGACCGCGAGCGATCCCGCGGCCGCCGTCGAGTGGGTGCGACGGCTCAACCACCACGCGCGCCGGCCCGATCTCACCGTCGTCATCGACGTGCCGGCCGAGCTCGCAGCGCAGCGTCGCGCGGCCCGCGGCGCCGCCGAGGAGCTGTACGAGGGGGCCGAGCTGCAGCGCCGTCTCGTCGAGGCGTACCGGCGCGCCGAGGAACTCGTGCCCGGCGACCGCGTGGCGCACGTCGACGGCCGCGCGGCGCCCGACGAGGTCGCCGACGCGGTGTGGGCCGAGGTCGACCGCGCGAGGCGTGGGGGCTAACGGGCCGGTCGCGCAGGCCCCGGTCTTCGCCGTCGACGGATCGAACGTGGTCACGATGCCGCCCGCCGTGCCCTCGAGATCGGGCAGGCACCGCTCGGCGCCGTCCACCGTGACCCCGAGCGCGTATTTCTTCGTGATGTCGACCGCGCCGGCCGCCTGCATCGTGGTCTCGGCGGCGCTCGCGGTGCGGTACACGAGCGCGACGTGCCCGGAGTCGACGTCGACGAGGCGGAGCTCGAGCGGCTTGCCGACGAGCGCGCCCAGCCCCTGGATCTTCACGGACAGCGGCGCGCCGAGCTCCTTCGGCGGCGACTCGGCGCCGGGGTAGCGGCTGATGTCGGTGAACTCGAACGTGTGCACGAACGCGACGGAGACCTTGCCGTTCTGCGCCGTGAGGTCGTCGATACGCCAGGCGTGGTCGTCCGACGACACCGAGTCGATGCCGTCGAACCCGCCGGAGCCGTTGACGTCGGCGTAGAAATCGAGCCGGTACTTCTGCGAGGCGTCCCGCGGGACGAAGCGCTTGATGTCCATCGAGACGCTCGCGCTCCCGAGCGGCGAGAGCACGATGCGCGAGCGCAGCGTGTTGTCGGCGTCGCCGACCACGCGCAGCTCGACCATGTGCGACGTGTGGACCGACATGCCGTTCATCTGCAGCGACAGATCGTCGTAGGCGACCGGGGCGCCTCCTGCCCCACCGGCCCCCGCTGCCCCCCCGGCGCCCGCTGCTCCCTGCGCGGCCGCCGGCTGCGCGGAGTCGTCTCCGCCGCAACCCACGAGGGCCGCGAGCGCCGCCGCAGCGACGTAGGAACAATTGGATTTGTTCACAATTCCTTCCGGTACGTGCGGCCCGAGGTGCCCGTGGGCGCGGCGGTCGGAGGGGGCTCCGGGGTGGCCGGCGGGGTGTCGGGCTTCGCGTCCGGCTTCGACGGCGGCGCCTTCCCGCCCACGCCCGGCTTCGGCGCGGGGCCTCCCGCGACGGGCTTGGCGGTCGACGTGGGCTCGGGGGGCGTCTCGACCTTCGGCGCGGTCGAGGACGCGGCCGGCGGGGTCTCGGTCTTCGCGGGCGCGGCGGAGACCACCGGGGCCTTCTCCGGCTGAGCGGCGGCGGCGGGAGGAGGCGCGCTCCTCTGCGTGACGAAGAACACCGCGACCGCGGCGGCGGCGAGCCCCGCGCCGCCGAGAAGGAGCGGCAGCTTGCTGCCCGACCGCGGCGCGGGCGGCACAGTGCCGATGCTCGCGCCGGTCGTCGTCTGCGGCGGCCGGTCCTGCATCATCGTGCCGGCGGTCGCCATCCTCGCCTCCGCCGCCGCGCCGCCAGGGCGCTTCGACGGATCCTCCGTGAGCACCTTCACGCGCTCGATCGGCGGGGTCTTGCGGCGCTGGTGGTCGGGCAGCGACGCGCGCGACGGAGAGCTCTCCATCACGCTGTCGTTCGGGTGCTCGTCGAGCCAGTCCGCGAGCGCCTTCTGCAGCTCGCGCGCCGTCTGGTAGCGGTCGTCCGGCTCGCGCGCGAGCGCCTTGTCGACGATCGAGATGAAGTCGGCCGGGAGATCCGGCGCGACCTGCCCGAGCGGCGTCGGCGGCTCGAGCACGATCTTGAACAGCAGATCGTTCACGTTCTCCGCGCTGTGCGGCAGGTACCCCGACACGCACTCGTAGAGGATGACGCCGAGCGAGTAGAGATCCGCGCGGTGGTCGACCGATTTTCCGCGGGCCTGCTCCGGCGCCATGTAGTTCGGCGTGCCCATCACCGAGCCCGTCTGGGTCATCCCGCTCTCGCTCGACGAGTCGGTGAACTTCGAGATGCCGAAGTCGAGGATCTTGACGACCTCGTAGTCGCCCTCCTTCGTGATGTAGACGTTCTCGGGCTTCATGTCGCGGTGCACGATCCCGGCCTCGTGCGCCTTGCGCAGGCCGTCGAGGACCTGCAGCGACACCAGCGCGGCGCGCGCCGGGCTCATCAGCCCGCGGCTCTGCATCCGGTCGGCGAGCGCCTCGCCGTCGAGGAACTCCATCACGATGAACCGCGAGCCGTCCTCGAGATCGCCGAGGTCGAGCACGTCGACGATGTGCTTCGAGCCGATGCGCGCCGCCGCCTGCGCCTCGCGCTCGAAGCGCGTCACGAGATCGGTCTTCCGCGCGATCTCGGGGTGCAGCACCTTGATCGCGACCCGGCGCTTGATGCGCACGTTCTCGCCCTCGTAGACGACCCCCATCCCCCCCTCGCCGAGGACCTTCACGACCTTGTACTTGCCGTCGATGACTTGACCGGGCTCGAGGGACATCGTTCGCTCCTCTCCTAACTTGGGGCAGACGCCCGGGGTGGCGGTCGACGGGTCGAAGACCGTGACGAGCCCCGCGTCGGTGACCGTGGGGTTCGGGATGCAATACGGCGTCTTGTCGTCCACGATGACGTCGACCACGTAGGCGTTCCCCACCTCGATCATCCCCTTGACCTTCATGTTGTCGCCGTCCTTCGCCTGGGGGAACCGGTACAGCACCGCCGTGTGCTTCGAGCCGGTGTCGACGACGCGCAGCTCGACGATCTTCGCGGCGCCGATGTTCTTCAGCGTGATGTCGGTCGGGGCGAACAGCTCCTTCGCGGGGTTCTGGTTGCCGTTGGGGTACTGGTAGAGATCGGTGAAGTCGAAGTTGTGGGTGAACTCGACGACGACCTGGCCCTCCTTGTTGGCCTTGGTCAGCGGGTCGATGCGCCACGCGTGGTCGTTCATCGTGACGGAGTCGACGCCGTCGAAGTCGCCGGAGTTGTTCACGTCCGCGTAGAAATCGAGGCGAAAATCCTTGTCGTTGTGCGGCACCGCGCCCGGCGCGCGCAGCTCGAGCGTGGGGACGCCGAGCGGCTTGATGAACCCGCGGAAGTAGATGATGTTGTCCGAGCCGACGACCCGGTACTCCAGCATCTGGTTCTGGTGCGCGGTCATGCCCGTGAGGCGCAGCACGAGCTCGTCGTTCTGGCCGACCTGCTGGGGGCCGGTGCTCGAGTCTACCTGGGCCTCCTTGAAGCGGTCGACGTCGACGGCGAGGGTGCACCCCGCGCTGAGGGCGAGCGCGGCGAGGAGCGCGGCGAAGGAGAAGGTCTGGTTCATCTGGGTCATGCTCCTAAGAAGGCCACGCGCACGGAGCCGAGGCAGCCGCTGCCGGTGCACATCGCGCCGCCGACCGCCCTCGGGGCCGCGCGGCCCGACTCCGACTTGCTCGCGGAGAGCAGCCACACGCCGCCGCCGACCACCATCGCGCCGCCGCTGATCAGGAGGACGTCGGTGAGCGTGCGGAAGGTCTTCGCGGAGCTCTTCTTGTCCTCGAAATCGGAGCCCGCGGGGCACTGGTTGTCCGGGCAGAGCTTCTCGAGGTCCTTGACCTTGCCGAGCGTCATGAACCCGGTCGCCGCGCCGCCGAGCACCATCGCGCCGCCGATGCCCATCAGCACGTACGGGCCCGCGCCGACCTTGCGCCGGGGCGACGGGGGAGGGGGCGCGCCGGTCGCGGCGGCCGACGCCACGACCGGGGGCTTCAGCGTGAACGCGCGCTCGTGCTTCGAGCCGGCGGCCGCGTCGACCTCCCACACCTCGTCCTTCATGCCGGCCGCGCGCACCGTCAGCAGGTGCCGGCCGGGGCGGACGCCGATCGTCGCCGTGCCGCCCGCGACCGCGTAGATGTTCGAGACGTCGGCGCCCTTCACGGGCTTGCGCGTGTCGATCACGGTCGCCGTCTGGGGGGTGACCTGGATCGTGATCCTGACCAGCGACGTCTGCATCGCCTGCAGATCCCGCGTGATCTGCTCCCGCTCCGGCCCGGGGATGTCGGCGACCTCCTTCAGGTACCGGGAGTACGCGTCGACCGCCTCGCCCTCGCGCTCGAGCTTCAGCGCGCACAGGCCGAGGTTTCCGAGGATCTTCGGCGACGGGGAGGCCGCGTACGCCGCCTTGAACGCCGCGTAGGCCTCCTCGTACCGCGCGCCATCTGGGTCCTCGAGGAACGCGATGCCCGACTTGAAGTGCTGCTTGGCCTCGGGTGAGATCGGGACGTCCGCGGCCAGGGCGGACGACACGGACGCGACGGCGATCAAGAGCGCCGCGGCTGCATGGCGGAGACGAGTCACGCGGGGCATCTTATCGGACGGCGCCGCGGACACGCCATTCTTTCTTTCCGAACGCCCGGCCACGCGCGAGAGCTGCGCCTGGGTGTTGCCCTCGGCGGAGTTCTGCGGCATCATTTTCGTCCGGCCGTCACGGCCCGCGAAAGAACCGCATGCTGATCTCCAGAACATCTTTGGTTTGGCTGGGTGGGTTGACCATGGCGGTGGTGGCTGGCTGCGGGGGCAGCGACGACTCCCCACCCCCGCTCTCGAGCGGCGCGGGCGGCTCGGGCGGGGCTGGCGGTCAATCCGCTGGCGTGGTCGCCTCCGGCCCGAGCCGGGGATCGGCCATCGCGCTCACGGAGGACGACTCGATCGCGGTGGCCGTCAACCGCGACGTCGGCAGCGTGTCCGTGTTCTCGGTCAACTATTCGTCCGGGGCGCCGCAGATGACCCGCACGGCCGAGGTCCCGGTCGGCGCCGAGCCCTGGGAGCTGGCGCTGCACCCGGACGGCGACACCGCGTTCGTCGTGCTCCGCCGCGATCAGAAGCTCGTCAAGATCACCGGTCTGAAGTCGACCCCGACGGTGGCCGGCAGCGTGGCGACCGGGTCGGAGCCGACGGGCGTCGCGCTCACGCCCTCGGGCGCGACGGCGTGGGTCGCGAACTGGGTCGACGGCACCGTGCTCGGCGTCGACACCGCCACGATGGCGGTCACCTCGACGATCGATCTCAACAAGGCCCTCGCGGCCTCGGGGTACCTCGGCGCCGTCGAGCCGCGGCCCGCGCTCGCGCACCCGCGCGCGCTGACGATCACGAACAAGAACGGCAAGGACGACGACCAGACGCTGCTCGTGACCGAGTTCTTCTCCCAGCAGAAGGAGCCGCTCGCGGCCGACGGCTCGAACGCCGACACGAACCGCGTCGGCGTCGTCTACCGCGTGGCGCTCTCGGATCTCTCGGTCGCGGTCGTCGAGCTGCCCGCCGTCGCCGACATGGGCTTCAAGGATCACAACGGCGGCACCGCCGGCTGCTACCCGAACCAGGTGACCGCGATCACGACCCGCGACGCGTTCGCGTACGCGGTCTCGACGTGCGCGTCGCCGCGCGGGCCCGTCGGGACGTACACGGGGCCCGCGTTCGCGTCGTGCAGCGACGACTCGAAGTGCCCCGGCGCCGTCCCCGGCTCGTGCGTCGCCGGCAAGTGCACGACGAACTGCACGACCCCGACGGAGTGCGGCGCGAACGGCGGCGTCTGCTCGGCGAACAAGTGCACCATCAACTTCGCCGACGTGAAGACCACGACCGCGCCGGTCGTCTCCGTCATCGATCTCCTGAAGAAGTGCGCGGGCCCCGCGCCGTGCACGGGCGCCGTGCTCGCGACCGTGAACCTCAACTTCGAGATGGACAAGCAGTTCGAGACCGGCGGCACGCTGGAGGACGCGCGCGCGTTCCCGCTCATGCCGACCGACATCGGGTTCACCTACGGAGGGACGGAGCTCGTCGCGTTCCTCCCCGCGAACGGCTCCGACTCGGTCTTCCGCGTGAAGTTCGACGAGACGTACCAGGCCGACGCGATCAAGGCGGTCGGCTGGGGGAACAAGAACCCCTTCGTCTCGCTCGGCGGCGGCGCGTCGCCCGGGCAGTTGCCGATCGGCGTCGCGGTCGCGCACAAGCCGCGCCCCGACGACATGGGCGCGACCTATGGGTTCGTCGCGAACGACGCGACCCGCAACGTGACCGCGCTCGATCTCGACACGGGCAAGGTGGTGTCGGCCGCGTCGTCGGCCGATCTGCCCGCGGATCCGCTCGCGAAGATGGTGCTCGAGGGCCGCAGGTTGTTCCAGACGGGGCTCGGGCGGTGGTCGATGGATCAGCAGGGCTGGTCGGCGTGTCAGTCGTGCCACACCGACGGGCTCTCCGACGGCGTGACCTGGTACTTCGGGCGCGGGCCGCGCCAGTCGCTGTCGCTCGAGGGCACGTTCTCCGCCAACGGCGCGCAGCAGCGCGTGCTGAACTGGACGGCGCCCTTCGACGAGGTGACCGACCTCGAGAGCGTGGTGCGCTCGACGATGGGCGGCGTCGGCCTGATCGTGAAGGAGGCGAGCTTCTCGACCGCGAGCCGCCTGCCGTACGAGTCGCTCGGCCAGAGCGGCCTCAGCGGCTCGGCAGCGGCCGCCGCGGACTCGTCGAACCCCGGGAACCTCCCGGCCGCGTGCGTGATCGACGACTGGGCGAAGGTGGTCGAGTACGCGAAGACGGTGCGCTCTCCGCGCGCGCCGACGAACCTCGACCCGGCGAAGGTGACCGAGGGGCGCGGGCTGTTCCAGGCGGGCAAGTGCCAGGGCTGCCACTCGGGCGACCAGTGGACGACCTCGCACCTGTTCTACACCCCCGATCCCACGAACAAAGTCAACAACTCGCTGAAGACGACGTCGTGGGGCGCGACGGTCGCGAAGTCCGGCCTGCCGATGGCCGTCTGGCCCGCGGTCGACGCGCCCGCCCAGATGATGCGCTACTCGGGCTCGAACCCGGGGCCGAACGACCAGCTCACGTGCATCCTGCGCAACGTCGGCACCTACGGCGTCGGCGAGGCCGGGCCCGTGCCAGAGCTGAAGCAGGACATGACGGGCGCGGGCCAGGGCAACGACGCCGACGGCCGCGGGTTCAACCCGCCCTCGCTGCTCGGCGCCGCGACGGGCGCGCCGTTCTTCCACGCGGGCAACGCGCGCACGCTCGAGGGCGCGCTCAGCGCGTCGTTCGCGCAGCACCACGGATCGCTCGCGTCCGGGTTCTTGCCGGAGAGCGACGGCGCGCGCGCCGCCAACGTCGCCGCGCTCGTCCAGTTCCTGCTCTCGATCGACGAGAGCGCACAGCCCATCGCCATCCCCGCGCTCGGCCCCGAGGGCGGCGTGTTCTGCTCCACCCCGTGAGGACTCCATGAAGCGTCTCTCTCCCCTCTTCGCGCTGTTGTCCCTGATGGTGCCCGCTTTGGGGTGCTCGGGCGGTGAGTCCGACACCCCGGGCACGAAGGCGCCGGCCGACGCGCCGGTCGCCGACTCGCTCGGCAGACTGGGGTTCTCGATGAACTTCACCCAGCAGCCTCACACCGACGAGCTGAACTGCCACTACATCAAGACGCCGAACGACGCGCCGGCCGAGGTGCGCCGCGTGCGGGTCACCTTCCCGCCGGGCAGCCACCACGTGCACATCTACCGGAGCACGCAGGCCGAGGACAGGGACTACGTCGCGCCGTGCACCGGCGGCATCGACTGGGACCGGTGGCGCATGGTGGTCGGCGTCCAGACGGAGAACATCGACTGGACGCTGCCCGAGGGCGTGACCTTGCTGCTCGAGCCGCACCAGCAGCTGATGGTGCAGGTGCACTGGGTCAACATCGGCAACGAGCCGGTGAGCCCCACGGTCCGGGTCGATTTCGAGGAGGTCCCGCCTGGCAACAGCAAGCACCTCGGCGTCGGCTTCGGGGTGTCGGAGGACGTGCGGATCGATCCGCACCTCCGCAAGTTCGTCGGCGGCTGGGTGCCGCTGCCGGAGGGCTCGCGGGTCATCGCGATCATGGGGCACTTCCACGAGCGCGGAGAGCAGTACACCGCCGACATCCGCAAGCGCGGCGCCTCGAGCGGGCGGGACATCTACGACGCGCAGGGCCAGCAGACGTTCGTGTTCCGCCACTACGAGACCCCCGAGCCCATCGGCAAGGACGAGGGCGTCGCGTACGTGTGCAACATCAACAACTTCACACAGAAGGAGATCACCTTCGGCGCGAACGTCGCGGACCAGGAGCACTGCAACATCGCCGTGTACTTCGAGCCGCCGGGGATGGACGCCGAGTCCGTCGTCTACAACCAGGGCTTCGTGAAGCCCGCCCAGACGCAGATGGTCGACGGCAAGCTCGTGAAGGTCCCCGGCACGAGCGGCCTCTCGACCTCCGTGAAGACCGCGGTCGCCGGCGAGACCCTCACCGGCAAGGTGGAGCTCGCGACCCCCGCTGGTCCGCTGCCCGTCGAGGTCTACCTGCCGCCGCAGCCGAGCCGGCTCGATATCCCGCGCATCGTGACGGTGCCCGCGTGGGAGCAGTCGGTGACGTTCCCGATCCGAGGCCTGCGACCGGGCGCGGACGTCGAGCTGCAGGCGACGACGACGGGCCGCATCCGCGAGTCGGCGCACTTCTCGGTCTCGGGGCTCTCGCTGTCGGAGGTCGTGTACGATCCCGCAGATCCCAACCGCCGCTGGGTCGAGATCAGCAACACCTCGAGCCTGCCGATCAACCTCTGCGAGTACAGCCTGGGCGCCGGGACCGCGACGTACGCGGACTTCGCGCGGCCGCTCGGCGAGTGCCAGGGCTCCACGCCTGTGTACCTCGCGCCCTCGGGGTGCCTCGTCCTCGGGCTGCCCGGCGCGCAGGCGAACCCGGCGACCGGGATGATGGTGATGTCCGAGCCGTTCGGCGCCGGCTTCGCGCCGCCCGCCGGCGGGGCGCTGGGCGTGGCGCTCGTCGACAACGTGCTCGGGGAGTGGATCTGGGACACGATGAACCCGCCGCGAGACGACGTGTCGGGGCTGCCGATGTACCCGCGGCCGTCGCTCCTCGACGCGGTCGCGTTCGGCGCCGCGCCGAACCCGAACCTCTACGGGCCTGACGAGGTGATGTTGCCCGTCGGCCAGCAGGTCGGGGTGGCGCCGCTGGCGCCCTCCGCCACCGAGGCGCACGAGCGCCGCGACTCGCTCGCGTGGTCGGGCGACGGCGCGGTGACCCCCGGCATCTGCCGCGTGAAGACCCTCCCTTGAGCGCGACGATGAACCAGGCGACGCGGTGGGTGGCGGTGCCGGCGCTCATGCTCCTCGGAGCGATGGCGAGCGCCGCAGGTTGCAGCTCGAAGGACTCGGACGCCAAGGTCGCGCTCGAGCCGACGTACGAGAACATCCACAAGGAGGTGCTCCTCACCAGCTGCGCCTTCAGCTCGTGCCACGGAGGAGACTCGCCCGCGGCCGGGCTCAACTTCTCCGAGGTGACCTCGTGCTCGCAGCTCGTGTGGCGTGACTCGTGCGTTCGCAACGACCGGTCGCGCGTGGTGCCTGGCGCGCCCGAGGACAGCTACCTGTACTCGAAGGTCACCGCGACCGATCTCGGCACCCCGATGACGGCGGGAGAGTGCGCGCCGAAGGGCGATCTGCCCACGCACATGCCTCCGACCGACCGCCTCTCCGCCGACAAGATCGAGCTGATCCGCGCCTGGATCGACATCGGCGCGCCGTGCAACGCGGGGGTCGACACGACGCCCGTGGACGCGGGGATGGACGCGGAGGTCGACGCCGCGCCCGACGCATCCATCGTCGTCCAGCCCCCGGTGGCGATCACCTCCGAGTCGCCCACCGTCGGGGTCGGCAAGCAGGCGGTGCTGACGGTGAAGCTCGCCGGCGCCGTCGACTACGGCCCGACCACCGCGGCGCCGAAGAAGCTCGCGGAGTGCGCGGGCGTGCCCGCCGGCGCCGCGTGCTGCACGCCCGAGCTCTGTCAGGCGAACGGCCTCGCGCTCTGCTCGTCGAACGACAGCTGCGTGCCCAACGGAGGGCAGCAGGTCCAGATCAAGGTGTCGAACCCGGCCGCGCTCGCGGTGCCGCCGACGATGCTCGTGCCCTACTCGGCCACGGGGAACGACACGGGGCAGCTCGCGGTCCAGGGCATCGCCGAGGCGAAGGGCGTCGTGGTCACCGCGTGGGTCGGCGACACCTCCGTGAGCCTCACGCTCGACGTCGTGCCCTGAGCTTCAGGTGAGCTCGGAGAGCCGGCGCAGCGGATCGCGCAGCGCCGGGTAGAGCTTCGCGAAGACCTCGCGCAGCAGCCGCGCGTAGGCGGGGGCGTCGGCGCTCGGCGCGACGGCGTCGCCCGTGCGGCACATCGCGCGAACCGCGCAGGCGTGTGACGCGTGCGCGCCCGCGCCGACGGCCGCGAGCACGGCGGCGCCGAGGGAGGTGGACTCGGGAGACTCCGCGCAGACGAGGGGCGCGCCGAGGACGTCCGCGGCGATCTGACGGAGGAGCGCGCTCTTCGCCCCGCCTCCCAGCAGCACGATCTCGGCGAGGGGCCCCGCGTCGCGCTCGATCCCGTCGAACGCGAGCCGCTGCTCGAACGCGAGCCCCTCGAGCGTGGCGCGGAGGAGGTGCGCCGCCGTGTGGTGGCCTCTCCACCCGACGATGGCGCCTCGCGCCGCGTCGTCCCAGTGCGGGTTCATCACGCCGCCCCAGTAGGGCAGGACCACGAGCCCCTCCGCGCCGGGCGGCAGGCGCGCCGCTGCCTCGATGAGCGCGTCGAGATCGAGCCGGCCCGGGAACAAGCGCTCGGCGAGCCAGGTGACCGTGAACATACCGCCCTTCAGATCGGTCTCGAGGAAGTAGCGCCCAGGGCTCGCGGCGAAGAGCGTGCGGTACGCGCGCGACACGCGCGGGCTCTCCGAGATCACGCCGCCGACGAGCGCCGTCCCGAGGTTGAGGTACGCGCGCCCGGGCCCGTCGACGCCCGCGCCGAGCCCCGCCGCTTGCCCATCTCCCGCGCCGGCGAAGAGCGGCGTCCCGACGGGGAGCCCCGTCCGCGCGGCCGCCTCGTCGGTCAGGTGGCCGAGCAGCGCGCCCGGCTCGACGAGCTCCGAGAGCTGCGCGAGCTCGACGCCCGCTGCCCGGAGCGCGGGCGGGTGATATCGACGCTCGGTGAGATCGACGAGGCCGGTCGGATCGGCCGCGGCGAGCGAGGTGCGCCGCGCGCCCGTCAGGCGCCACGCGAGGAAGCCGTGCACGTCGAGCACGCGTGGCGCGCGCGCGGCGAGCTCGGGGCGGAGCCGGCGCAGCAGGAACCGCAGCTTGTACAGCGATGGCGTCGTGCACGGCGGCTTGCCCGTGACGGCGTGGAGGCGCGCGCCGTCGAGCTCGGCCTCGACCTCTCGCACCTCCTCGGCGCAGCGATCGTCCATCCAGGTGATCGCGGGCGCGACCGGCGCGCCGCGGTCGTCCGTGAGCACGATGGTCTCGCGCTGGCAGGCGATCGCGACGCCCCGCACGCGCGCGAGATCGACCTCGGACCCGAGCGCGCGGCACGCGGCGGCGAGCGCGTCGACGTAGCTCTCCGCGTCCTGCTCCCAGGCGCCCGGCGCGGGGTTGTCGAGGGCGAGCGCCGCGCGTCCCTCCGCTGCCACGCGCCCGTCCTGTGTCCACGCGATGGCCTTGACCGCCGACGTGCCCGCGTCGACGCCGACGAACAGCGGCGTCATGCCGCCCCGAAGCGCGAGATCGGCAGCGCGACCGGCCGATCGTCGAGCGCGACTTCCATCAGGTGCGAGAGCAGCGGCAGCGCGCCCGGCGAGAGCCGCCCCGACGCCTCGAGCGTCGGAACCGCGCGCCGGAGGACCGCGAGGATCTCGAGGCACTCGAGCGTCGCGCCTTCCATCCGGCGGACCGCCTCGTCGCGTCCGATGCCCAGCCCGAGCAGCCGACCGAAGCGACCGGTGCGCCCGCCGTTGCAAGTGACGTCGAGATCGCCCGCGCCGGGCAGACCGAGGGCCGTCTCGGCCCTGCCGCCGATCGCGACGGCGACGCGGGACATCTCGAGCACCGCCTGCGCGAACACCGCCGACTCGAGGTTGTGCATCGCGACGCTCCCGGCCGCGCCGCCGCGCGCCTCATGCATGCCCGCGGGGAGCGCCACGCCCATCGCGTAGGCGTTCTTCAGGGCCGCGCACACCTCGACCCCCTCGACGTCGAGCGAGGAGAGCGGCACGTAGTACTCCGTCTCGAGCAGCCCGCGCAGGCGGTCGAGCGTGGGCTGGTGGCGCCCCGTGAGCACGACGACCGTCGGCGCGCGCCGCGCGAGCTCACCCGCGATGCACGGACCCGCGACGGCGACAGGCCACACGTCGCCACGCACGTCGGCGGGGAGCGCGCGCTCGACGACGTCCGGCAGCGGCACGACGCGCTCGCCGTCGACGACGAGGCCCTTCGTGATCATCGCGATGGGGCGCCCGCGCCGGGCGAGCGGCCGCAGCGCCTCGCACGCCCACGGCACGCCCGCCGAGCTGACGCCGAGCGCGAGGACGTCCGCGTCCGCTGCGACGCCGGGGAGCTCCGAGACGTCGTGCGGCGTCACCCCCGCGGGGAGCGGCGTGCCGAGCTTCGGGTGCACGCCCGCGTCGCGGAGCGCGCGGATCACAGCGCCGTCGAGGGGCGTCCCGACGAGGCGGACGTCGTGCCCGCGGTCCGCGAGCGGCGTGGCGAGCGCGGTGCCCATCATCCCCGCGCCGAGGATCGCGATCTTGGCCATGAACGCTGTCAGCCTCGCGCAGAATCGAGGCATAGTCACGCCGATGGCGACCGCCTCGACCTCGCGCGAGGGCAGCGTGCTCGCGGGCACGTGGCGGCTCGTGCGCGTGCTCGCGAGGGGCGGCATGGGCACCGTGTGGGAGGCGGAGCACCTGAAGCTGCAGAAGCGCGTCGCGGTGAAGCTCCTCGACGAGGACGGCCGCGACACCGCCGCGTGCGCCCGGTTCGTCCGGGAGGCAGAGCACGCGAGCCGCGTCGAGAGCCCCGAGATCGTCGAGGTGTTCGACGTCGGCGCGGCCGACGACGGCACGCCGTTCTTCGTGATGGAGCTGCTGCGGGGCGAGACGCTGGGGCAGCGGCTCCGGCGCGAGGGGCGCCTGTCGCCGGCCGACGCCGTCGCCGTCGTGGCCCAGTGCGCGAGAGGGCTGTCGAGGGCGCACGCGGCCGGCCTCGTCCACCGCGATCTCAAGCCTGACAACCTCTTCCTGGTCGACAGGGGAGACGACGCGATCTGGTTGAAAATATTGGATTTCGGGATCTCGAAGGCGACGCGCGACGACGTGGGCCCGAGCACGCTGACGCGCGACGGGGTCGTGCTCGGGACGCCGCACTACCTGTCGCCCGAGCAGGCGATGGGCGAGCCGCTGGACGCGCGCAGCGATCTCTTCTCGGTCGGCACCATCCTCTTCGAGTGCCTGACGGGGCAGACGCCGACCCAGGCCGCGGCGACCTACGAGGCGGTCGTCGTGGCGATCTGCACGAAGGACACGCCCGACGTGCGCGCGCACGCGCCGGGGATCTCGCCGGACCTCGCGAGGATCGTCGCCCGCGCGCGCGCGAGGGATCGAGAGGCTCGCTACGACAGCGCCGACGCGCTGCTCTCCGCGCTGCGAGCGGCGATGCCGACCGCCGTCTCCGTGCGGACGGGCCGCTCGTCCTCGGCCGACGCGGTCGACGTCGGCGCGCCGACGGAGCTCGCGCCGACGGGCTCGACCTGGTCGAACCGGCGCGCGCAGCGAGACCAGCGGCTGCGATCTGCCTTCGCGCTCGGGGGCGCCGTGATCGCCGCGGCGTTCGTCGCGACCGTGCTCGTGCTTCGCGCGAGGGAGCCCGCGCCTCGCGCGGCCGATCTCGCGCCCCGCCCGGCGCCCGCGCTGAGCATGCGCGTGGTCGCTCCCGCCGACGCGGTGGTGCGCGTCGACGGCGTCGCGAGCGAGGGCCGCGTGGTCTCGGGCGTCGCGCTCTCCGAGCACGAGATCGTCGTCGAGCTCCCCGGTGGTGAGAGGATCGTGCGTCGCGTGCGCCTCGACGGTAGCCCCGAGATCGTGGTCGCGGCCCATCCGTCGGCTCCACCGGCCGTGCCTCCGGCGTCCTCGATCGCGCCTGCGCTGCCGCCACCCGTCGCGTCACGACGGCTCCAGGCGCCGACGGCGACCGGCGCGGCGCCCAGCGCGAGCGGACCGACGCTCCAGCTGAAGGTCGATCCGTGAAGGCGCGCCTCGTCGCGGCGCTGTGGCTGTGCGCGCGAGTGGCCAGCGCGGAGGCGCCGGGCATCGACGAGTTCCACGCGGGGGTCACCGCGTTCCAGGCGCGGGACTACGCGGCGGCGCTCGCGAGCTTCGAGGCGTCGTACCGGCTGCGCAGGGCCGCGACGGCGCTGTCGAACGTCGCCCTGTCGCAGAAGGCGCTGGGCCGGCCGGCGAGCGCGCGCGCGACGCTCCGCCGCTTGCTCGAGCAGCACGCGGCCGAGCTCTCCGACGCCGATCGCGCCGGCGCCGCCGCCACGCTCGCCGCGCTCGCGCAGGACGTCGCGCACCTCTCCCTGGAGATCACGCCCGCTGACGCGTCGGTGTCCATCGATGGCGTCTCGATCGGCGCGGCGCGCGACGTCGAGGTGGATCCCGGCGCGCGCGTGGTCGTCGCGACCGCTCCCGGGTACCGCGAGGCGCGCCGCACCGTCGACGTCGCGTCGCGGGCGCGCGTGGAGCTGCGCCTCGTCGAGACGCGTGGACGCCTAGCGGTCACCGCCGACGATCCCGACGCGGCGATCGCCGTCGACGGCGCGCGGCGCGGCTACGGCGCGATCGACGTCGAGCTCGGCGCCGAGGTCGAGCACGCCGTGGAGGTCTACAAGCCCGGGTTCGAGAGCTCGACGGCTTCGGTGAAGCTCGGGGACGGCGAGCGCCGCGAGCTCCACTTGCCCCTCGGTCCGCGCCGGGCAGGGCCCGTCACGGCGCCCGCGCTGCCCTACGATCGCTCGCTCTCCGGGCCCTACGTCTTCGTCACCGCGACCTACTACGCGCTCGGCTCCGGCGATCCCGACAGGTTCGCGAGGTCGGGCAAGACGGGGCTGCTCGACACCACGTTCTTCGGCGCGCGCGCGGGCTACCTCCTCGTGCCGACGTTCGGCGTGGAGGCCACGCTCGAGACCGGGCGCCAGGTCGTCTCGCACGGCTGCTACCCGGCCGCGGGCGCCTGCTCGACGCCGGCGCCCGCCGAGCGCGCGTCCGCGTACGAGCTCGGCTCGGTGCGCGCCGGCCTGCTCGGTCGCTACGTGTCGCGGGCGCGCGGCGATCTGCGGCTCATCGCCCTCGGCGGCGTCGGGCTCGCGCACCACGCGCTGTCGCTCGATCCTACCTCGGCGTCCCGCGCGGAGGCGCTGCCGAGCGGCGACGGCGGCGCGTGGAACGCCTTCGTGCACGTCGAGGCCGGCGTCGAGCTGTCGGTCCGCCGCGTGCTCATCGACGGCGTCGTGGCCGCGACCGCCGAGGGCGCCGACGCGGTGAAGCTCGGCGGCCGCCGCGTGTACACCGACGACGACAAGCTGTTCTCGATCGGCCTCGGCCTGCGAGCGGGCTACGCGTTCTGACCGCACCTTCGACGTTGCGGCCGCGATAGAACACGTTCTACTTTCGCGCGCATGGTCCCCGCCCCTCCCGCGCCCCGCGCGCTGCTCGCCGGCAAGAACGTGGTCGTCACCGCGGCGGCGGGCACCGGTATCGGCTTCGCGCTCGCGAGGCGCTGCGTCGAGGAGGGCGCGCGCGTGTTCGTGAGCGACATCCACGAGCGGCGGCTCGTGGCGGCCGTCGACGAGCTCGCGCGCGTCGCGGGCTCGGCGCCCGGCTCGGCGATCTGCGACGTCTCGAAGCAGGGCGACGTGGACGGCCTCTTCGAGAAGGCGGGCGCCGCGCTCGGCTCGATCGACGTGGTGATGAACAACGCCGGGCTCGGCGGCACCGCGAACGTCGTCGACATGACCGACGAGCAGTGGGGGAAGGTGCTCGACGTCTCGCTGACGGGCACGTTCCGCATGATGCGCGCGGCCCTCGCCCACATGATCCCGCGCCGCGCGGGCGCGATCGTCAACAACGCGAGCGTGCTCGGGTGGCGCGCGCAGGCGGGGCAGGCGCACTACGCCGCGGCGAAGGCTGGCGTGATGGCGCTCACGCGGTGCGCGGCGGTCGAGGCGGCGCCGCACGGCGTGCGCATCAACGCGGTCGCGCCGAGCCTGGCGATGCACCCGTTCCTCGCGAAGGTCACGACCGAGGAGCTGCTCCGCGAGCTGACGTCGCGAGAGGCCTTCGGGCGCGCGGCCGAGCCGTGGGAGGTCGCGAACGTGATGGTGTTCCTCGCGAGCGATCTCGCGTCGTACATGACCGGCGAGGTGCTCGCGGTGAGCAGCCAGCGAGCCTGACAGGAGCGAGACATGGTCGACAGAGCGGCAGAGGGGAGCGCGGGCGCGCCCTTCGAGATGGAGATCGAGCGCGGCAAGGTCTACGAGTTCGCGAGCGCCATCAAGGCGGACCACCCGGCGTACTTCGCGGCGTCGCCCGTCGCGCCGCCCACGTTCCTCACGACGACGTTCTTCTGGGAAGACCGCGTGCCCGGCGCGAACCCCTGGGCGGCGGTGAAGATGGATCAGCGGCGGGGGATGCACGCCGAGCAGGAGTACGAGTTCTTCGGGCCGCCGCCGCGCGCGGGCACGAAGCTCACTTGCCGCTCGACGATCACGCGCATCTTCGACAAGTCGGGCAAGCGAGGCGGGCAGATGACGTTCGTGGTGATGGAGACGGAGTTCGTCGACGCGGAGGGCAAGCTCGTCGCCAGGGCGAAGATGACGGGCGTCGAGACGGCGCCCGCGCCGGAGGGCGAGTGAAGCCCTGGGGCGAGTGGCGCGTCGGCGACGCGCTCGAGACGAACCACCTCGGCGAGGTCACGCGCACCGACGTCGTGCGGTACCAGGGCGCCTCCGGTGACATGAACCCCATCCACCACGACGAGCCTTTCGCGCGGGCCGCGGGCTACGAGGCGCCGCTCGTCGTCGGGATGTTCCAGGCGGGCGCGCTGTGCGCGTGGGCCGCGGGCATCTTCGGCCCCGAGCGGACGCGGCGCGCGCGCATCCGCTGGCAGGCGCGCGTGTGGCCGGGCGATCGCCTCGTCTTCACCGGGAAGGTCACGGCGCGCCACGAGGACGCCGGCGAGTCGCGCGTCGAGGTCGAGCTCGCGTGCCACAAGGACGACGGCGAGCTCTGTGTCACCGCGTGGATGACCTTCGCCGGGCCGCCCGCGTGAGGCCGCCCAAGCCGAAGCCCTGGGACGAGCTGTCCGCGCTCGAGCGCCACGCCGCGAACGCTGGCATCAAGTGGTCATCGAGGCTGAACGTGCTCCTGTACCGCGCGACGGGCGGCCGCGTCGGCGGGAGGTTCCTCGCGGGCGAGCCCTTGTTGTTGCTCACGACCATCGGCCACAAGTCGAGGCAGCGCCGGACGGTGCCGCTCATTTACCTCACAGACGGCGACGCCCTCGCCGTCGTCGCCAGCAAGGGCGGATCGCCCGATCACCCCGCCTGGTATGCCAACCTCTCGGCCGAGCCCCGCGTGGAGGTGCAGGTGGGCCCGCGCCGCGAGCCGCGCGTCGCCGAGACGGCCGATCCGCCGACGCGCGCCCGCCTCTGGCCCGCGCTGTGCGCGCTCTACCCGCCCTACCAGGAGTACCAGGACGTCACCCGTCGCGAGATCCCGGTGGTGCTCCTCCGACGCGCGCCCGGCTGAGCGCGCTCGGCCCAGGTCGGCGCTCAGATGGCGCGCGAGCGGCCGGCCCAGTAGGGATCGCGCAGCTTGCGCTTGTAGAGCTTGCCGTTGGGATCACGCGGCATCTCGCTGGTGAAATCGATGCTCTTCGGCACCTTGAACCTCGCGATCCTCTCCGCGAGGAAGGCGGTGAGCTCGCCCGCCAGCGCGGCCCCAGGCTCGGCGCCGGGCGCGGGCTCGACGACGGCCTTGATCTCCTCGCCCCAGTCGTCGTTGGGCACGCCGAACACGGCGGCGTCGAGCACCTTCGGGTGGGCCAGGAGCGCGGCCTCGATCTCGGCAGGATAGATGTTGACGCCGCCGGAGATGATCATGTCGCTCTTGCGATCGACGAGGTACAGGAACCCCTCCTCGTCGAGGTAGCCCGCGTCGCCGACAGTGAAGAAGTCACCCGACCAGGACGAGGCCGTCTTCTCTTGGTCCTTGTGGTACTCGAACCTGTGGGCCCCCATGCTCATGTAGACGGTGCCCACCTCGCGCGGCGCGCACACCGAGCCGTCGTCCTTGCGCACCTCGATCCGCGAGATCGGCCAGGCCTTGCCCACCGTGCCGGGGTGCGCGCGCCAGTCGTCCGGGCTCGCCACCGTGCCGCCGCCCTCGGACGCCGCGTAGTACTCCCAGATGGATGATCCCCACCAATCCAACATGGCCTGCTTCACGTCGACGGGGCAGGGCGCGGCGCTGTGGATGGCGTGACGAAACGACGAGACGTCGTGGCGCGCGCGCTCCTCGGCGGGCAGCGCCAGGAGGCGACGAAACTGTGTGGGCACCATGTGGGTCGCCGTCACCTTGTGCTTCGCCACCAGCTCGAGCATCCCCTCCGGCGTCCACTTGTCCATCAGCACCACGGCGTGGCCGTTGTGCAGGTGGTTGGTGCAGAAGTTGAGCACCGCTGTGTGGTACAGCGGCGAGACGACGAGGTGCACGCCGTCGCGCGGGGTGATGCCGAACAACCCGAGGAACATCGCCTGCATCGTCGCCGTGACCTCCGGCGCCACGTCGGCGATCGGGCGGCGCACGCCCTTCGGCTTGCCCGTCGTGCCTGAGGTGTAGCTCATCGGCGCGCCCGCGACGCGGTCGGCCGGCGCCCCGTCGGGCTGGCCGAGGAGCAGCGCCTCGAACGGCGCGAACCCGGGCACGTCGCCGGTCGCGAACCGCTGCGCCGCCGTGAGCCCCGCCTCGTCGGCGGCGGCGGCGACCACCCCGGCGACGGCGGGCGACGCGACGACCAGCCGCGCCTCGCTGTCGCCGAGGATGTACGCGATCTCGGGCGCCGCGAGGTTGACGTTGATGGGCGTGTAGTAGACGCCGATCTGCGCCGTCGCCATGAACAGCTCGACGACGGCGGCCTCGTTCTTCAGGACGACCGCGACGCTGTCGCCCCTCCTCACCCCGCGCGCGCGCAGGCCGTGCGAGAGGCGGTTCACGCGGGCGAGCAGCGCCCCCGCCGTCTGCGCGCGGCCCTTCGCGTCGACGAGCGCGGTGTCGTCGGGGCGCTCGGCGGCCAGCTTCCAGAACCCGAGGTGGGACATCGGCGGCTCCGTCAGCAGGACATGGCGGCGTCGACGACGAGCGACGTGCCGCTGATGTAGGAGGCGTCCGAGGAGGCGAGGAACGCGATCGCCGCGGCGACCTCGTCGGGCGTCGCGTACCTGTCGAGGATCGGCGCGATGCGCGTGAGCTGCTGCGGGCTGCCGCCCGGCGGCAGCGAGAACTGGCTGATCATCGGCGTCTCGACGCCGCCCGGGCACACGCAGTTCACGCGGATCCCCTTGCGCGCGTACTCGACCGCGAGCGCCTTCATCAGCTGCACGACGCCGCCCTTCGAGGCGCAGTACGCCGCGCTGTACGGGTGGGACTTGAGCCCGGCGATCGACGCGCAGAGCACGATCGCGCCCTTCTGCGCGATGACGTGCGGCAGCGCCGCCTGCGCCATCAGGAACGACCCGGTCAGGTTGACGGCGATCATCCGGCTCCACATCTCGAACGTGACGTCGAGCGTGCGGTGAAACCCGCCGACGCCCGCGACGTTGGCGAGCACGTCGAGCTTGCCGAACGACGAGACGGCGCGCAGGACGGTGGCCTTGGCGTCGTCCGGGAGGGAGACGTCGCAGCGCACGCTCTCGGCCGTCCCGCCCGCGTCGGTGATGAGCTTGACCGTCTCCGCAGCGCCGTCGACGTTGACGTCGGCGACGAGCACCTTCGCGCCCTCGAGCGCGAGCCTCCTCGCGGTCGCGCGGCCGATACCCGAGCCCGCGCCGGTGACGACGGCGGACTTGCCTTCGAATCGCTTCATGGTGCCCTCCTGGGCGCGCCGACGGAGAGCCCGGCGGCGGCGTGTGTGCGTGGTGAGTGAAGGGCGCCGCGTCAGCCGGGGAACACGATGACGCCGGCGCCCGAGATGAAGAAGTTCAACATGATGACGGCGAGCGAGCAGCTGACGACCGCGCGCGTGGTCGCCCAGCCGACGCCCTCGCTGCCGCCGTAGGTCGACAGGCCGCAGTAGCCCGCGACGACGGGGATGGCCGTCGAGTACGCGACGCACTTGGTCGCGCCGACGGCGATGTCACCCCAGTCGACGAGCGCCGCGTTGAGGAACGTGCGCGGCGCGACGTCGAAGTACATCGCCGCGACGAGCGTGCCCGAGGCGATGGCCATCGCGCCGCCGCAGATGATGACCGCGGTCGACATCACGATGCTCGCGAGCATCCGCGGCTTGATGAGGTAGTCGATCGGATCCGCGCCGCACATCCTGAGCGCGTCGACCTGCTCGGTCACCATCATCGCGCCGATCTCGGCGGCGATGCCCGCGCCGACGCGCGTCGCGATCATCAGCGACGCGATCGACGCCGCGAGATCGCGGATGAGCAGCTCGAGGTACATCGCCCCGAGCATCGTCAGATCGGGCACGACGCGGTTCGCCTGGATCCCCGCCTGGAACACCACGATGCCGCCGAAGAACGCCATCACGATGCAGATGAAGAAGAGCGACTTGTTGCCGATCTCGTACATGTAGTGGGCGAGCGCGCCCGGCTCGCGGCGCCCGCGCACGACGTAGTAGAGCGTGCGGACGAAGACGCCGTAGATGCCGGCGAAGTCGCCCCACACCTCGATGCCGGCCTGACCGATCGAGCCGAGCGTCGCCGTGACGACGCCCGCCTCTGGCTCCTCTCGATCGATCGTGCCGGCGCTCTCGCTCATTTCCCGGAGTTGGGCGGAAGGAAGGCTTGCATCTTCTGCGCGAGCATCACGTTACCCGAAACCTTCAGCAGGCCGCGCATGAACGCCATCGTCCCGCCGAGATCGCCGTTGACCATCTTCACGTAGTTCGGCGCGTCCATCTTGATGGTCGTCGTCGGGGAGGCC
This sequence comes from Polyangiaceae bacterium, assembly GCA_020849655.1. Classification (GTDB taxonomy): domain Bacteria; phylum Myxococcota_A; class Polyangia; order Polyangiales; family Polyangiaceae; genus JADLFU01. Next base: position 36,450 of record JADLFU010000069.1, read on the forward strand.
GTCGCCCCCTCCGTCACCTTCATCGTGCCGTCGTCGATGTCGACGTGCCACGTGCCGCCGCCGTCGCCCGTGATCTCGAACTGGAAGGTCGCCTTCACGCCCTTCGCCGCGCTCGCGATGAAGCGCTCGTTCAGCGTCTCGAAGTAGTGCTGCACGCTGTTGACCCTGATTCCCATCGGCATTTCTCCTGTTCGGCGGCCCGCGGCCGGCCCGTAGAGCACGATGTAGAACATGTTTCACTCCATCCGACAAGCGGGTTGACCGCCTGAGTAGAACATGTTTCAGTCGTGGCCCGTGACCGACGACGACCAGGCCCCGCCCGAGCCGCCGGCGCTGCTGTCGCGCGAGGGCGCCGTGGCCGTCGTGACGATGAACCGCCCGCGCTACCGCAACGCGCAGAACATGGCGATGACGTACGCGCTCGACGACGCGTTCGCCGAGGCGGTGCGCGACGACGCGGTGAAGGTGATCGTGCTCGCGGGCGCGGGCGATCACTTCTCGGCGGGGCACGACATCGGCACGCCGGGGCGCGACATCCACCAGCCGTTCGACGGGCGCGCGACGGTGAAGTGGGAGCACGCGGGCCGGCCTGGCGCGGAGGGCACGTTCGTGCGGGAGGCCGAGGCGTACCTCGGCATGTGCCGTCGCTGGCGCGAGCTGCCGAAGCCGACGATCGCGATGGTGCAGGGCGCGTGCGTCGCGGGCGGGCTGATGCTCGCGTGGTGCTGCGATCTCGTGGTCGCGGCCGACGACGCGTTCTTCGCCGATCCGGTCGTGAAGATGGGCATCCCCGGCGTCGAGTACTTCGCGCACCCGTACGTGATGGGCCCGCGCTTCGCGAAGGAGCTGTTGTTCACCGGCGAGCGCGTGCCCGCCGCGCGCGCGCTCGCGATGGGCATGGTCAACCGGGTCGTGCCGCGCGCGAGCCTGCGCGACGAGGCGCTCGGGCTCGCGGCGAAGATCGCGGAGATGCCGCGGTTCGGCCTGTTGCTCGCGAAGCGCGCGGTGAACCAGGCCGAGGACAGGATGGGCCTGCGCGACTCGATGGACGCCGCGTTCGGCCTGCACCACCTCGCGCACGCGCACAACTCGCTCTCGTCGCCCGACCACCTGCAGGGGCACGACGCGAAGAGCATGGCGAAGGGGCTGAAGTTACCGATGGATCTCGAGCTGTCGCCGAGCGAGCTCGCGTTTCGCGACGACGCGCGGCGGTGGCTCGCCGACAACGTGCCCGAGGGGCGGCTCTCCGGCGACACGGCCGACGGGTTCCGCGCGCTCCGCGCGTGGGAGGCGCGCCTCTTCGACGCGCGGTGGGCCGTGGTCTCGTGGCCGGAGGTGTTCGGCGGGCGGGGCGCGTCGGCCGTCGAGTGGCTGCTCTTCGAGGAGGAGTACTACCGCGCCGGCGCCCCGCAGCGCATCGCGCAGAACGGCATCTTCCTGCTCGCGCCCACGCTGTTCGAGTTCGGCACCGACGAGCAGAAGGCGCGCGTGTTGCCGCGCATGGCGGCCGGCCTCGACGTCTGGGCGCAGGGCTGGAGCGAGCCCGGGGCCGGCAGCGATCTCGCCGGCGTGTCGAGCCGCGGCGTGCGCGACGACGCCCGCGGGGGGTGGCGCCTCACCGGCCAGAAGACCTGGTGCACGCGCGGCGCGTTCTGCGACTACCTGTTTGGATTGTTTCGTACGGATCCGTCGTCCGAGCGGCACAAGGGGCTCACGTACCTGATGGCGAGCCTGCGCGCGCCCGGCGTCACGGTGCGGCCCGTCGGTCGGCTCGACGGCGAGCCGGGCTTCGCCGACGTGTTCTTCGACGACGTGTTCGTGCCGGACGCCGACGTCATCGGCGCGGCGGGCGAGGGGTGGACGGTCGCGATGACCACGGCGTCGAGCGAGCGCGGCCTCACGCTGCGCAGCCCCGGCCGGTACGTCGCGGCGGCGCGGCGGCTCGTCGAGCTCGTGCGCCGTCACCCGTCGCCGCACCCGGCGCTCCGCGACGCGGTCGCGCGGGTGCACATGGAGGCCGAGGCGAACCACCTCTACACCCTGCAGACGGTGACGAAGGTGCAGCGCGGAGAGGCGCTCGGCGCCTCCGCGAGCATCAACAAGATCCTCTGGTCGGAGCTCGACGTCGCGCTGCACGACGCGGCGCTCGCGCTGCTCGGCGACCGCGCCGAGCTCGTCGCCGGCGCCCGCCTGGCCGAGGACGACGGCGCGTGGATGAAGGGCTTCCAGTTCGCGCTGGCGGGGCCCATCTACGCAGGCACCAACGAGATCCAGCGCAACGTGATCGCCGAGCGATTGCTGGGGCTGCCGCGCAAATGAGGTTCGCGCTCTCCGACGAGCAGGTGCAGGCGGCCGCGTCGCTGCGCGGCCTGCTCGCGCGCGAGTTCCCCGCGACGAGGCTCCGCTCGCGGTGGGAGGGCGCGCCCGACGACGGCGCCGTCTGGCGCCACCTGACCGCGATGGGGCTGCCCGCGATGCTCGTGCCCGACGCCGACGGCGGGCTCGGCGGCGACGAGCTCGATCTCGTGTCGCTGCTCGAGGAGTGCGGCCGCGCGGGCGTGCCGGGCCCGGTCGTCGAGACGTGCGCGGTCGCGCCGAGGCTGCTCGCGTCCCGTGGCGGCGCGCTCGCGGCGGGCGAGCTCCAGGTCGCGTGCGGGGACGGCGAGGCGCCGCTCGTCGCCGACGCCGACGTCGCCGAGTGCCTCGTGCTCTGCCTCGGCGACGACGCGTTCGCGCTCGATCGGGCCGCCGTCACGCTGTCCGAGCGGCAGCCCTCGGTCGACGGCGCGCGCTCCCTCTTCGAGGTGCGGTGGAGCCCGGCGGACGGCGAGCGCGTCGGGGACGCGGCGGGCGTGCGCGCGCGCATGTCGGCGGGGCTCGCGGCGGCGCTGGTGGGCCTCTCGCGCCGGATGCTCGACCTGGCCGCGGAGTACGTGCAGGTGCGGCGGCAGTTCGGCGTCCCGGTGGGGAGCTTCCAGGCGGTGAAGCACCCGCTCGCGACCGCGCTCGTGCGCCTGTCGGTCGCGCGGCCGGTCGTGCTGCGCGCGGCGTACTCGCTCGCGCGGCGCGACCCCGCGGCGGCCCTGCACGCGTCGATGGCGAAGGCCTTCGCGGCCGAGTCGGCCCTGCTGTCGGCGCGCGTGGCGCTGCAGGCGCACGGCGCGATCGGCTACTCGTTCGAGCATGATCTGCACCTCTTCATGAAGCGCGCGTGGGCGCTCTCCGCCGCGTTCGGCGGCCCGCTCGAGCACCGCGAGCGCGTCGCCTCTCACCTGTTCGACCTCACCCCGGAGACACCCTGACATGGCCCAGGCCTACCTCATCGACGCAGTCCGCACGCCCGTCGGCAAGCGCAACGGATCCCTCGCGAAGGTGCACCCGATCGATCTCGGCGCGCACGTGCTCTCCGCGCTGATGGAGCGCACGAAGATCGATCCCGCGGCCGTCGAGGACGTGGTGATGGGCTGCGTCGACACCATCGGCCCGCAGGCCGGCGACATCGCGCGCAACTGCTGGCTCGCGGCCGGCCTCCCCGACGAGGTGCCCGGCGTCACGGTCGACCGCCAGTGCGGCTCGTCGCAGCAGGCGCTCCACTTCGCGGCGCAGGGCGTGCTCAGCGGCACGCAGGACCTCGTCGTCGCCGCGGGCGTGCAGAACATGAGCATGGTGCCCATCGGCGCGGCGATGATCACCGGCAAGGAGTTCAACCTGCCGGAGCGCCTCGCGGGCTCTGCCGGGTGGGTGAAGCGCTACGGCGACGGGCCGGTGTCGCAGTTTCGCTCGGCCGAGATGATCGCCGAGAAGTGGGGCCTCTCGCGCGAGGACATGGAGCGCTTCGCGTATGACAGCCACCAGCGGGCGGTGCGCGCGGGCGACGAGGGGCGCTTCGCGCGGGAGATCGTGCCGATCGCGGGCCTCGCCGCGGACGAGGGCCCGCGGCGCGAGACGACGCTCGAGAAGATGGCGACGCTGAAGACGATCGAGCCCGGCGGGCGCCTGACGGCGGCGGTCTCGAGCCAGATCTCGGACGGCGCGTCGGCCGTCCTGCTCGCCTCCGAGGCGGCCGTGAAGACCCACGGCCTGCGGCCTCGCGCGCGCATCCACCACCTCTCGGTGCGCGGCGCCGATCCGATCTGGATGCTGACGGCGCCCATCCCGGCGACGGCGTACGCGCTCTCGAAGGCGGGCCTGAAGATCGACGACATCGATCTCGTCGAGATCAACGAGGCGTTCGCGTCGGTCGTGATGGCCTGGGAGAAGGAGACGGGCATGTCGCACGACAAGGTCAACGTCAACGGCGGCGCCATCTCGCTCGGCCACCCGCTCGGCGCGACGGGGCTGCGGCTGATGTCGACCCTGCTCTGCGAGCTCGAGCGCACCGGCGGGCGCTACGGCCTGCAGACGATGTGCGAGGGCGGCGGCCAGGCGAACGTGACCATCATCGAGCGCCTCTGATAGAAGGGCGCCATGCGACCGCAGCGACAGAGCAGGCGCGGCCCGCCGAAGGGCAAGGTCAGCCGGCGCGACGCGATCATGGACGTCGGCATCGAGCTCGCGGAGGCCGGCGGCTACGACAACGTGCGCCAGCGCGAGGTCGCGGAGCGCGCGGGGATCGCGCTCGGCACGCTGTACAAGAGCTTCCGCAGCAAGGAGGACATCCTCGTCGCGGCGCTCGCGCGCGGCGCCCAGGAGACGGAGGACCGCCTCGTCGCGCACCCGCCCCGCGGCCGCACGCCCGCCGCGCGCGTGGCGGCCTTGTTCGCGGATCTGACCTCGACGATGCTCGCGCGCCCCCACTTCGCTCGCGCCGTCATCCGCGCGATGGCGTCGGGCGAGCCCGAGGTCGCCGGCAACATCGCGTCGTACTACGGGCGCATGAGCGGCCTCGTCGTGGCTGCGCTCCGCGGCAAGGCGGTGCTCGGTGACGACGACGACGCGCCGTCCGACGCGGAGCTCACGGTCGCGTCGCTCCTGTTGCAGATATGGTTCTCGTCGCTCGTGGGCTGGTCCGCGGGGCTGACGGACGAGCAGGGCGTGGGCGCGCGCGTCGGCGGCGCGGTCGACATCCTGCTGCGCGGGGTCGCGGAGAAGAAGAAGGAGAGGAACAAATGAAGCTCGGGCTGATGATGGGGTACTCCGGTGCCCAGCTCTCCATCGACATCGACATGATCAAGGAGGCCGAGCGCCTCGGCTACGACTCCGTGTGGACCGCGGAGGCGTGGGGCTCGGACGCCGTCTCGCCGCTCGCGTGGGTCGCCGCGCAGACGACGAAGATCCGCCTCGGCACCGGGATCATGCAGCTGCCCGGGCGCTCCCCCGCGAACACCGCGATGACGGCGATGACGATGGACGCGCTCTCGAAGGGCAGGTTCATCCTCGGCCTCGGCACCTCGGGCCCGCAGGTCGTCGAGGGCTGGCACGGCGTGCCCTTCGGCAAGCCGCTCACCTGGCTGAAGGAGTACGTCGCGATCGTGAAGCAGATCCTCGCGCGCGAGCAGCCGCTCACGTTCGAGGGCGAGCGCTACCAGATCCCCTACCGCGGGCCGGGCGCGACGGGCCTCGGGAAGCCCCTGAAGAGCATCCTGCACGGGACGAAGAACATCCCCATCTACACGGGCTCGATGGCGCCGAAGAGCCAGGCGTTCGCCGCCGAGCACGTCGACGGCCTGTTGCTCACGTGCATGCACCCGGAGCGCTTCGATGTCCTCAGGCCCAACCTCGAGGAGGGGTTCAAGGCGAGCGGCGGCGCGAAGAGCCTCGCGAACTTCGACGTCGCGCCGACCGTGGCCGTCATCGTAGGCGACGATCTCGACGCGTGCCGCGGCCCGCTGAAGGCGAGCCTGTCGCTCTACATCGGCGGCATGGGCGCGAAGGACAAGAACTTCTACGCCGACTACATCCGCAAGATCGGCTTCGAGGCGGACGCCAACAAGATCCAGGAGCTGTACCTCGCCGGCAAGAAGGGCGAGGCGATGGCCGCCGTGCCGGACGCGCTCGTCGATGCGCTGCACCTCGTGGGGCCCAAGGAGCGCATCCGCGACAGGTTCCAGGCGTGGAAGGCGTCGCCCGTCGGCACGATGATCATCGGCGCGATGCAGCCCGAGGCGATCCGCCTGGCGGCTGAGCTCGCGGCGAGCTGAGCACGCGCGCGCCGCGAGCGCCGGCCCGTCAGCGCGCGACGCGCTCGAGCAGGCCGGCTGCGCCCATGCCGCCGCCGATGCACATGCTGACGACGCCGTAGCGTCCGCCGCGGCGCGCGAGCTCGTGCAGGACGGTCGCCGTGAGCTTCGCGCCGGTGCACCCGAGCGGGTGGCCGAGCGCGATGGCGCCGCCGTTGACGTTGAGCTTGTCGTCCGGGACGCCGAGCTCGCGCTGGCAGTAGACCGACTGGCTCGCGAACGCCTCGTTCACCTCGAACAGATCGATGTCCGCGATCGACAGGCCCGTCTTCGCGAGCAGGCGGCGGATCGCGGGCACGGGGCCGATGCCCATGATCGAGGGATCGACGCCCGCGGTGACGAACGTGCGGAAATACCCGAGCGGCTTCAGCCCGAGCGCGTCGGCCTTCTCCTTGGCCATCACGAGCGCCGCCGCGGCGCCGTCCGACAGCGGCGAGCTGTTGCCGGGCGTGACCGAGCCGTTGACCGCGAACGAGGGCTTCAGCTGCCCGAGCGCCTCGGCCGTCGTCTCTGCGCGCACGAGCTCGTCGCGGCGGAACTCGAACGTCTCGCGCGCGCCGTCCGGGTATCGCACGCCCGACACCGGCACGATCTCGGCGTCGAACCGGCCCGCCGCCTGCGCCGCGGCGGCCTTCTGGTGGCTGCGGAGCGCGAAGGCGTCCTGCGCCTCGCGCGAGATCTCGAACCGCTTGGCGACGTTCTCCGAGGTGATGCCCATCGGCGTGTACACCGCGGGGAACCGCTCCATCGCCTCCGGCGACGCCGACAGCTTGTTGCCCGTCATCGGCACCATGCTCATCGACTCGACGCCGCCCGCGACGACGACGTCGTTCCAGCCCGCGGCGACCGCGGAGGCGGCGAGCGCGATCGCCTGCAGCCCGCTCGAGCAGAAGCGGTTGATCGTCATCGCGGCCGTCTCCTCGGGCAGCCCGCCGAGGAACCCCGCGACGCGCGCGATGTTCAGCCCCTGCTCGCCCTCGGGCATCGCGCAGCCGAGCACGAGATCGTCGACGTCGCCCGGCTTGACCGCGGGCACCCGCGCGAGCAGCGCGCGGATGACCTCCCCCGCGAGCTCGTCCGGGCGCCTGTGCGCGAGGGACCCCTTGTGGGCACGACCAACGGCAGACCGCACGGCTTCGACGATGACGACGTCCTTCATGCGCAGGGATGTGGATCAGTCTGCCGCTCGCGCCAAGGGCCGGGACGCGGGACCGCGGCGTCAGGGCGCGACCACGTCGAGCTCGACGTCCAGGCGCTTCGCGCCGTCCTCGTCGCGGCGCGCGGGGCCGCAGAACCTCACGCGCCGCTCGCCCTTCCCGATGAGCGCGAACGACCCCGGCAAGAGGCGGTACTGCTCGTGCCCCGCGGCGGCGTCGAAGCGCGCGCGGGCGGCCGCGAGCGTGGCCTCCGCGGAGGGCTTGCCGAGCACGTCCTCGAGCCGCAGCGCGCGCCCGTGCTTCAGGTCGACCGTCAGGCACTTCGAGTGGGCGAACGGCATCAGCGCGCCCGTCTCGCCCTTGTCGGTGATCTCGACCGAGACGTAGCGATCGCCCTCGCCGAGCACCGCGAGGCGCCGCTCCTGGAGGACGCTGCGCCCGGCCGATCGCGCGTGTTGATAAAGCTCCTTCGTGTCGCTGACGAGATCGTGGGGGAACAACACCCGCTCGCCGTCGTGGCGCCGCAGGTACTCGCCGACGTAGCGCGTGTTGACGCCCTTCTCCGGTCCGAAGCTCCCCTCCGCGCGATCGCGCATGCAGCAGGTCGGCGTGATCGGCGTCGGCGGCGGGGCGCCGGCGGTCGCGGGCGCGCTCGAGGCGGCCGGCGCGGCGCTGGCGGGCGGCGCCGCAGACGCGCTCGTCGCAGGGGCCGCCGCGCGCTCCCCGGGCGGGTCGATCTGCCCGCGACAGCCCGAGAGCAGGGCGAGCGCGAGCGCGGAGGCGAGCCTCACGACGTCTGGCGCCGCGGGCCCGTCCGGCGGCGCTCGGCGGGCTCCGCGACAGGAGGGAAGCTGCTCCTCGTGCGGAGCACCTGGCCCGCCTGGACGATCTCGATGCCGAGCGCGCGGCACCGCGCGACGACCTTGTCGAGATCGACGCCCGGCGCGAGCAGCAGGCCCGACGGGGGCGAGTCTTCGACGAAGAGATCCGCCGTCTGGCGCCGCGTGCGCAGCAGCTCACGCGTCGTCGGATCGTCGATCGCGAGGTAGCCCGAGCACGGGACGAAGGGCGCGCGCGCGAGCACGACGCCCGCCTGCTCGAGCTGCTTCGAGAGCTCGGGCGGGAGATCCGCGAGCTGCGCGAGCCTCGATCGGAGCGCCTCGGCCTCCACGCCGTGCGCGAGCCCGCGCGCGACGCTCTGCGGCGTGACGAGCAGCGAGAGGCCTCCGTCGACCCGGCCCACCTCGACGAACGTCGAGAGGGTGAGCACGGCGGCGACGGTCGCGCCCGAGCCGATCTCGAGCGTCTCCGGCGACGTGAACGCGCTCTTGCCGAGCTCCTGCGGCTTCGTCGCGCCGCCGAGCAGCGCGCGTCCACGCGGCGTGAGCCGCACCGACATCGCCTCCTCGTCGCCGTCGACGTCGCCGAGATCGAGCACGCCGAGCAGCGGCAAGCTCTCGAAGGCGAGGCGTCGCAAGAGCGGCATCATCTCGGGCGCCGGCACCTGCGCGCGCTCGGCCCACCGGCGCATCAGCCGCGAGATGCCGGGCAGCCGCTCGTCGTCGAGCACGTAGCGCGCGACGGCCGACCAGGGCACCCAGCGGTCCTCGCCGAGCTCGCGGAGAGCGGCGAGCAACAGCTCGCGGAGGCGCCCGCTCGGGCTCGCCTCGCGCGCCTCGGGCGGCAGACGGAACAGCTCGGCGCTCTCCCTCGCCTCGTCCCACGCGCCCCCGCGCCGCCACACCTCGAACAGCTCGCGCGTGAGCGCGAGGCCGCTCAGGCTGCCCGGCGGCGCCGCGGGAGACGAGGCCGACGCCTCCCACAGGCCGACGGCGCGCGACAGCGCCGCGAGCATCATCACGCGATCGAGCTCGCTGCCGAAGCGCTGCGACAGCTTGGAGGAGAGCGAGCGCGGCGTGCCGATCGAGGGCCGGAGCTCAGCCGCGCCCTCGCGCACCGACAGCGCCATCGCGATCGCGAGCGGCGCCGGATCGTCCGCGAAGCGCGCGCGCCGCGGGTGGTAGTCGCCGTCGCGCACCGCCGCCCGCACCGCCGCGCGCCGCGCCTCTCGCTCCCGCGTCGCCGCGCCGCCCAGCACCTCGGCGACCTCGGACGGGACGAGGTGGCGGTTGGGGTGCACCGGCACGAGGAAGCCCCGGCGCTCGAGCGAGAACCCCGCGCCGCGCCGCGACGGCGTCGGCCCCATCGCGGTGCGCAGGCGCATCGGCTCGCGCTCGAGATCGAGCAGCTCCTCCGTCACGACCTCGCCGCCGTCGTCGAGCACCGCGTCGAGCAGCCGCCGCTCGGCCGGCGGCAAGGCATCGAGCTCCTGCTTCAGCGTCGCGTGATCGCTGATCGCCTCGTACGCCGCCTCGAGCGCGAGCGGCAGCGGCGGGGTCGCGGGGCGGCCGAGGTAGTGCGACGCGATCGCGGAGCAGCTCTCGAACGACGCCTGCGACAGGAGCGCGCGGAAGCACCGCGGGTCCTCGCTCTCCCACGTCCGCAGCTGCACGATGAACGCCGCCGGCAGCAGGAGCTCCACGCCGCGCCGCTCGGCCATCCGCGCGAAGACGAGGCCGCGCGCGACGAGCGGCCCGACGGCCGGGGGGAGCGTCGGCACGACGAGCCGGCCGCGCGCCTCCGCGAGCCGATGCAACAGCTCCCGGCTCGCGCTCGGCAGGAGCGATCCGTCCCGCAGCTCGGGCCGCGCGACGAGCGCCCGCGCGACCTGCCCGGCCGGGTCGAGGCGCTTCTGCGGGTCGAGCTTCATCGAGAGGCGCGTCGTCAAGAGCCCGAGCTCTCGCTCCGGCAGCGCGCGCAACACCTCGATCAATCGCACCGGTTCGACTCGAGTCCTCTGCGACGACACATTTGGGCCTCTAACCTAGGTCACGCGCCCGCGCCCATGAATTTTCGAGGCGCCAATGTGGTGAAAACACTTCGATCGTCGCCAACCGCCCGCGTGTTCGTGGAATTTTCTCGAAGCCCGTGGGTCGGCTGGTATGGCACCTCGCGTGATCCTCCGTGATCCCGTGCACGGCCTCCTGGCCTTCGAGTCGGAGGAGTCACGGTGCGTGCCGCGCCTCCTGCAGACGGAGCCCCTGCAGCGGCTGCGGCGCATCAAGCAGCTCGGCGTCACGTCGCTGGCGTTCCCTGGGGCGGAGCACACGCGCTTCTCGCACGCGCTCGGCGCCGCGCACGTGATGCAGCGCCTGCTCGGGCGGCTGCGGGCGCTCCACGAGGCCTTGCCCTACTGGCAGCGCGTGACCAGCGAGCGCGCCGAGGACGCGATCTCCGCCGCGCTCCTGCACGACGTCGGGCACGGGCCGCTGTCGCACCTGTTCGAGTCCGCGCTGCCGGGCCTGCCGCACCACGAGCGCTGGTCGACCGAGATCCTGCTCGATCCGTCGGGGCAGGTGTTCCAGGCGCTCTCGCGCGCGGACGCGGGGCGCCCGATGCGCGTCGCGGAGCTCGTCAACGGCCGCGGCGAGCTGCCGTACCTCGCGCGCGCGGTGAGCGGCGTGCTCGACGTCGATCGGTGCGACTATCTCCTGCGCGACGCGCACGCGACCGGCGTGCGCTACGGCATGTACGATCTCGACTGGCTGCTGCAGAGCCTGCGGTTCGGCGAGGGCGACGCCTCGACCGCGCCGCCCCTCGCGGTCGACGGGTCGAAGGGCCTCGTGGCGATCGAGGAGTTCCTGCTCGCCCGGTTCTTCATGTTCCAGCAGGTGTACTTCCACAAGTCGACGCGCGCGGCCGAGCGCATGATCAGGAGCGCGCTCGCGCTCGGGGTGTCGTGCCTCGCCGACGGCGTCGCGCTCCCCGACGCGCCGCGCGCGCTCGTCGTGGCCGCGCGGGGCGAGCGGCCGTCGCTCGGCGAGTACCTCGATCTCGACGACGCCGTCGTGTGGCAGGCGCTGCACGCGTGGGAGCGCGCGCCGCACCCCGTCCTCGCCGATCTCTGCAGGCGCGTGCGCGCCCGCTCGCTGTGGAAGACCGTCGAGCTGCTCGACGAGGACGCCGCGCACCCGGAGCGCGCGCTGTCGATCGCCCGTGACGTCGCGAGGCACGCCGGGCTCGATCCCGAGGTGTACGTGCAGCTCGACGTCGCGGAGGACACGCCGTTCGAGGAGGACGACGCCGCGCCGGTGGTCGTCTCGGCCCACGGCCCGCCGCGCCGCCTCTCCGAGGCGTCGTTCCTGCTCGGTCGGCTCGCGGGAGAGACCCTGTCGAAGACGCGCCTCGTGCTCGCGCCGGAGCTGCGCGACCCGGTGCGGAGGGCGCTCGCGGCGTGAGGCGCGCGGCCGCGCTCGTCGTCGCTGCGCTCGCGCTCTCGGCGCCGGCCCGCGCGGACGATCGCGTCGCGTCGGATCTCGCGCTCGCCCCCGAGCTGGTCGGCGCGGCGTCGGGCGGGGGTGCCCGCGCCGGGGTCGGCGCGCGGGGGCACTACCTCGCCACGGTGGGCGCGTACGCGCGCGCGTTCCCGTCGTCCCCCGCGCGCGCCGCCGTCGGGGTCGACGCGCGCCCGCTGTTCCTGCCGCGGTGGCTGAAGAACCAGGAGGGGGAGCGATCCTTCCTCGAGCTCGTGATCGACTCCCTGCACCTGTCGATGGGCGCGGTGCTGGAGGCGCGCGCGCGCCCGTCGTTCGAGATCGGCGGCGGTCTCGAGGTGCCGGTGCAGGCGACGTTCACCGGGGCGTACGTCGGCGTCGAGGCGATGTGGTGGGCGCGGCAGCCCGCGCTCGCCGGCGCGGGCGAGGGCGCGTGGGTCGGCGTCGTGTCGCTGGGCTACCGGTTCGGCGTCGTGTCGCACGCGGTCGACGCACGCGACAGGAGGTGATCGTCACGCGTGCGACAGCGCCTCGCACGCCTCCCACAGGCGGCCCTCCAGCCGCTCGTCGCGCAGCTCGCACCGGGCGATCTTCCGGCGCTCGTAGAGGTTCCCGCGGGACATCTCGCAGTCGGGGCTCGTCGCGACCCAGAGCGCGGTGTCGGCGCCGTCCCGCGAGGACCGGCCGAACAGGCGGAAGAACGGGCCCGACACGCGCCGCAAGAGGCCCGTCTCGGGGTCCACGCGGGCGCACTCGGCCTCGCGCATCCCCTGGTGGACGACGTTCGCGTAGACGCGCTCTCCCTCGAGGCGCCGGTCGAGCTCCCACGTCAGCAGGCGCAGCGCGCCCGCGCTCCTCGCCTGCGCGTCCCTCGCCGTGTACGCCCGCGCCTCCTCTGCGAGGTCGTCGGGGTCGGGCCGGCGCGCGAGCCGCGAGGCGACCGTGACCACGCGCGCGTGCGGGGTCTGCCGGAGCATCGGCGTGAGCGCGCGGGTGAGCGTGAACATGCCGAGCGCGGTCGTCGCGAACGTGCGCTCGACGCCCGCGTCCGTCAGCTCGCGCCGCGCGCGCCACGCGGTCGCGCCGTGGACGAGCACGTCGAGGCGCCCGTGGCGAGCCCCCACGCGCGCCGCGAGCTCCTGGATGTCAGCCCCGCGGGCGAGATCGACGAGCTCGAGCTCCACGCGATCGTTGCACGTGTCGGCCTGGAGCTCCTCGACGACGGCAGCGCCTCGCTCGCGGGTGCGGCTCACGAGGACCACGCGGGCGCGGCGCATCGCGAGGCCCCGCGCGACCTCGAGGCCCACGCCCACGGTCGCCCCGGTGACGAGCGCGACCTTGCCGGCGAGGTCGACGCGCTCGGCCATGGTCAGGCCCCGGCGAGGCGCGCGAGCGCGCGCTCGACGTGGCGATCGACCAGCTCCCGCACGCGCGCGCCGTCGTCCTCCGCGCCGAGGGACTTCGCGGCGTGGTCGTGCCTCGCGGCGAGCACCGCGCGCCGCGTGAACGGCGGGTCGCCGCGGAGCGCCGCGGCCCACGCGATCGCGAGCGCCGCGCCTCGCGCGTGCTTGTCGGCCGCCTTCTCGGACACCTCTGGCGTCGCACCCGTCGCGAGCGGCGCGAGCACCGCGGCGCGGTACGGGGAGGGCACGCCGAGCCACGCGACGAGCTCGCACACCTCGGCGACCCTCGGCAGATCGTCGCGCGCGACGAGCGTCGTCGCCTGGACGGCCGCCTTCGCGAGCGCGTGGCGCGCGTCGCCGAGCTTCTTCACGTCGGCGCCGATCGCGCCGGTCTCTTCCATCGCGATGCCCATGCGGTTGGCGAGCAGCGCGACGGCGCCCTCGTCGGGGACGTCGAGGCCGTCCTGGATCGCGGCCAGCCACGCGCCGCGCACGATCGCGCGCGCCGACTTCGCGTCGATCTCGGCGGGCACGGGCGCGGTGTCCGCGGGCAGGGCCGGCACGCCCGCGATCAGCGCCTCGTCCTCGGCCGAGAGCCCGAAGCACGCGGCCGCCGCGCGGAGCGTCGAGCGCTCGTCGACCGTGAGCGCGCCGTTCGCCGCCATCGACGACGCCGCGACCGACATCGCGCCCGAGGCGATCGCGCGGACGCGCGCGAGATCCTTGTCGCTCGGCTTCGACGTGAAGAGGGACTTCAGCCCGCGCGCCCCGCCCGCCAGCCCGACGGCGTCGGCGAGCTCGTGCATCGGCAGGAAGCGCGGCGCGTGGGTCGGCGCGAGCGCCCGAGAGAGCGCCACCGCGATCGCCTCCTGCCCCACGAGCGCCGGCGCGCCCGCGACCGCGGCCCTGTGCGCCTCCTCTCGTCGGCTGGCCAGCTCGCCCCAGACCTCCGGGTCGGCCTTCTCCGAGGCGAGCGTCGCGAACGCGACCTCCGTGGCGAGCAGATCGAGCGCGTGCGCGAGCGGTTGCGTCATCGCGCGAGCTTACGCGATCGGGGCGCGCGCGCTCAGCATGGATTCCGGGAGCCCGAGGCTCAGAGAAACAGCGGCGCGACGACCAGCGTGACCGTCGCGAGCAGCTTGACGAGCACGTGCAGCGAGGGCCCCGCGGTGTCCTTGAACGGATCGCCCACGGTGTCCCCGACGACGGCGGCCTGGTGCACCGGGTTCTTCACGCGGCGCCCGTCGGGCAGGAGGAGCAGCTTGCCGCCGTGCGCCCCGCTCTCGATGTACTTCTTCGCGTTGTCCCACGCGCCGCCCGCGTTGTTGAGGAACAGCGCCATCAGCACCCCCGTCACGGTGCCGACCATCAGGAACGACATCGTCGCCTCCGCGGCGAGCAGCGGATCGTTCGCGGGGCGCAGGTACTTGAAGAAGAGCCCGACCGCGACGGGCGCCGCGACCGCGAGCAGGCCGGGGAGCACCATCTGCTTCTGCGCGTCGGCCGTCACGATGTCGACGCACCTGCCGTAGTCGGGCTGGTACCCGTCGGGGAACACGATGCGCCCGCCCTCGCGCGGCAGATCGGCGAACTGCCGGCGCACCTCCGCGATCACGGCCTGCGCGCTCTTGCCCACCGCGCGGATGCACATCGACGAGAACCAGAACACCAGCATCGCCCCCAGCATCGCGCCGACGAACACCGCGGGCTTGTTGAGGTTGATGGATGACAGGATGCGCCCGGTCGGCCGCGCGTAGTTGTTCACCTCGTCGATCACCGCCGAGAAGAGGAGGAACGCCGCGAGCGCCGCCGAGCCGACGGCGTAGCCCTTCGTCAGCGCCTTCGTCGTGTTGCCGGCGGCGTCGAGCTTGTCGGTCCGCTCGCGCACGGACGGCTCGAGGTGCCCCAGCGACATCTCGACGATGCCGCCGGCGTTGTCGGTGATCGGGCCGAACGTGTCCATCGCGAGCACGTAGCCGGACGTGCCCAGCATCCCCATCACCGCGACCGCCGTGCCGAACAGGCCTCCGTGCGTGAGGCCGCTCATGTCGCCGAGCTTGTACGCGCCGAGGATGGAGGCCGCGACGACCAGGATGGGCAGCACCGTCGACTCGAGGCCGACCGCGATCCCGCCGATGACGTTGGTCGCCGGGCCGCCCTCGCTCGCCTCCGCGATGCGCTGCACCGGGCGCCGGTCGGCCTCGGTGTAGTGCAGCGTGATCCACACGAACGCGAGGCTCGCGCCGAGCCCGATCGCGCCGCACGCGAAGAACATGAACCAGTAGGGCCCGAACATCCAGATCGTCGCGCCCGCGAACGCCGTGAGCGAGAGCGTCACCGTCACGTAGAACCCGCGCTTCAGCGCGTCGGTCGGCGCCTCGTCGCCGTCGGTCTTCACGCTGAGCACCCCGAAGACGCTCGCGAGCACGCCGAACGCGCTCATCACGAGCGGGAACATCAGCACGCCGAGCGCGCTCGTCCCTAGCTTGTTGGGGTTGGCCTGGTAGAGGCTCGCGGCGAGGATCATCGCGCCGATGTTCTCGGCGCTGATGCTCTCGAACAGATCCGCGCCGCGGCCCGCGCAGTCGCCGACGTTGTCGCCGACGAGGTCCGCGATGACGGCGGGGTTGCGCGGATCGTCCTCGGGGATGCCCGCCTCGACCTTGCCGACCAGGTCCGCGCCGACGTCGGCCGCCTTCGTGTAGATGCCGCCGCCGACCTGCGCGAACAGCGCGACGAAGCTCGCGCCGAACGCGTACCCGGCGATCATCAGCGGGATCTTCGGCAGCACGCGCGCCGCCTCGGCCGCCCTGCTCGGCGAGAAGCCCCCCTTGAGCGCGTACGCCGCGACGAACAGCCCCGCGAGCCCGAGCATCGAGAGGATGACGACGAACAGCCCCGCGACCGCGCCGCTCCGCAGGGCCGCCCGGAGCGCGTGATCGAGCGAGCGCCGCGCGCCGCCGGCGACGCGGAGGTTCGCGCGGATGCTGATCCACATCCCCACGTACCCCGCGAGCACCGAGAAGAGCGCGCCCACGGTGAACGCGCCCGCCGTCCACCCCGCGAGCTCGAGCTTCGTCGCCGGGTCGAACGCCTGCGGCTTGCGGACGAACCCGACCACGGCGAAGAGCGCCGCCGCGACCGCCGCCGCGAGCAGCAGGATCGTGCGGTTCTGCCGGCGCAGGAACGCCTCCGAGCCCGACCGGATGGCGTCGGACACGGCCTGCATCTCGCGTGTCCCGCCGTGCGCCCCGAGCGCGCTGCGCGAGAAGAACGCCGCGAACCCCAGGCCCAACAACGAGATGCCGACGACCAGGCCGAGCTCGATCATGAGAGGTCGCGGGCCTTACGACACTTCGCCCGCCAGGCCAAAGGCGATCGTCCGCGCCGTATCGGCGCTTTACCTCGTCGCTGTGCGCAGGTAATCGTGGTGCCCCATGCGACTCGCCAAGCTCGCGCTCATCGCCGCCCTCGGCCTCGGCTCCACCGGCTGCATCAAGAGCATGCTGCTGAAGGGCCAGATCAAGAGCACCCGCCAGGCCTCGAGCGCCGTCGACACCCTGCACGACTACGAGGTCGCCCGCGCCGCGGCGTACGCGGGCCTCGCGCAGTTCGAGGGCATGCACAAGCTCGCCCCGACGAACGTCGACGCGCTCTTCATGCTCACGAAGGGCTGGACAGGCGCGACCTTCGCGTTCACCGAGGACGAGTGGGAGGTCGCCGAGGACCTCAAGCAGCGCGAGGTCGCCGAGTACCACCGCCTGCGCGCCATCGCCGGCTACGAGCGCGCGATCGCCTACGGCATCGAGATGTTCGCCGCGATGGGCAAGGACGGCTGGGCCGACGCGCGCAAGAGCCCCCAGGCCATGACGAAGTGGCTGAAGGACAGCTTCGACGACAAGGACGACGCGGCGCCGCTCTTCTGGGTCGGCTACGCGTGGCTCGGGAAGACGAACGTGAACAAGGAGGACCCGGACACCGTCGCCGATCTGTGGGTCGCCATCGCGATCCTCGAGCGCAGCGTCGCGCTCGACCGCACGTACAACTTCGCGTCCGGCCTGACGGCGCTCGCCGCGTACCACGCGCGCACGCCGATGGCCGAGCTCGACGAGGCGAAGGCGCTCTTCGACGAGGCGATGGCCCAGACCGGCAACCGCTCGCTCATCCAGAAGGTCAACTACGCCACGCGTTACTTGTGCGCGAAGTCCGACAAGGCCGGCTACATGAAGGCGCTCCAGGAGGTCCTCGACGCCGGCGACGTCCTGCCCGAGGCCCGCCTGACGAACGCCATCGGCAAGCGTCGCGCGCGGCGCTATCTCGGCAAGGCGCGGCTCGACGACGCCCGCGAGAACTGCGCCTTCCCCGATTGATTGGAGCGTCTCTGCCGCGGTCGTGCGCCGCGGTTGCTTCGAATCCGACGGTCCGCCGTCCAACCCCACCGAGGTACGACAAGACATGAGCATGACCCGCAAGATCACCTCCCTCGCCCTCGCCGCGACCGCGGCCTTCCTCGCCGTCTCGCCGTCCCAGGCCGACGAGAAGGAGATCCGCTTCGGCACGCTCGCGCCGAAGTCCAGCATCTGGGGCAAGGTGTTCCAGATCTGGCAGGACGCCGTCGCCGAGCAGTCGCAGGGCGCCGTCAAGGTCACGTTCTACTGGAGCGCCAGCCAGGGCGACGAGAAGACGATGGTCAAGGACAAGATGCTCGGCGGCAGCCAGCTCGACGGCGTCGCGTGCACCGCGGTCGGCCTGTCGCAGATCTGGCAGCCGATCCTCGCGTTGCAGTCGCCGGGCCTCTTCCGCACCTGGTCGAAGCTCGACGCCGCGCGCGACGGGATGAAGTCGCAGATCGTCGCCGGCTTCGCCGCGAAGGGCGTCGTCCAGCTCGGCGGCGGCGACGTCGGCGTCGCGCACCTGATGTCGAAGGGCTTCGAGGTGCGGGGCCCCGAGTCGCTCCACGGGCACAGCCCCTACTACTGGGCCGACGACCCGGTCGCGCCGCATTTCTACACGGCGCTGAAGGGCTACGCGTCCGAGAAGAAGAGCGATTTCTCCGTCACGCAGAAGGGCAAGCAGGTGCCCGAGGTGCTCCACGGCCTGCGCACCGGTGACATCGACGTGATCAACGTCCCGGCGCTGGCCGCGCAGCAGCTGCAGTGGGCGAAGGAGATCACCCACATCGTCGTGCAGCCGTCGGGCATCGGCATCGGGGCGCTCGTCGTCAAGCAGTCGACGCTCGACAAGCTGACCGAGGACGAGAAGAAGCTGGTGCTCTCGACCGGCGGCGTCGCGGGCGCGGATCTCTCGGCGCGCGTCCGCAAGGCCGACGCGTCCGCCTTCGCGAAGATGAAGAAGGAGAAGACCGCGGTCGACCTCACGGACGACGAGAAGGCCGCCTGGGAGAAGGTGTTCGACCGCGCCCGCGCGAAGCTGAAGGAGGGCACGTTCGACGCGGCGCTGCTCTCGTCCCTCGAGGCGCACAAGGGCTGACGGTTCAAGGGCCGACGAGGCGAGCGGCCAGCGCGCGCCTCGTCGGGTCGTCCGAGTCGAGCGCTCTCCTGGCGGCGCTCCGGAGCGGCGCCGACGGGTGGGCGTCGAGCACCGACAGCGCCACCTCGCGCGCGCGCGCGCCCGCCTCTACCAGCAACTCGAGCAGCGCCTCGCCGGCGTCGGGATGAGAGATCTGCGCGAGCGCGCGGAGGGCCGCGGGCGCGACGTGGGGGTCGGGTGAGCGGGCGAGCTCCAGCAGGACGTCGATGCCGTGCGCGAACGCCAGGCGCTCGATCGACGGCGCGAGGCGCGGCGCGAGCGCGGGGTCGACGGCGAGCGCTCGCGCGACGCGGAGGGCCCGCTTGAAGCGAAACCTCCCGAGCGCGTCGGCGACCGCGGCGCGCACGTCGGCGTGCGGCGAGCGGGAGAGGCGCTCGAGCGGCGAGAGCATCGCGTAGACCTCGAGGCAGGCGACCTGCGACACGAGCGCCACGCCGGCCTCGGGGACGCGGTCGAGCCCAGGCTCGCAGAGCAGCCCCGCGAGCTGGACGGTCAACGCGCGCCGCCGTGTGAGGATTGTGCATGCCGGATCGAGCAGCAGATCGACCGCCGCCTCCGCCGCGCTGCCGCCTGCCTCCCACTCGGCGAGATCGACGTGGAACAGATCGAGGGGCGGCGGGCGCGCCTCGACCCCGAGCGGGGCGGGCCACGGGCGGTCCGTCAGCCCCTCATATCGCGCCCGCGCTCGGGCGTAGTAGTCGCGGCGCGCCTGCGTGGGCGCGCGCGCGGCGAGCTCCGCGTAGACGACGTCGACCCGCGAGAACGCGCCGAGCTCCGCGTACGCGCGCGCCGCGGCGAGCAGCATCGGCTCGACGAGCGCGTCGGGGCGTCCAGTCTCCGCCGCCGCCATGCGCGCGGAGTCCGCCTCTTCTCGGCGGGCGCGCCGGGCGAGCGCGTCGTCCCCGTCGGCCTGCGCGAGGCTCGCGAGCTCCCGCGCGAGCTCGGCGGCCGCGGCGTTGTCGCCCGCCTGCCGCGCGTGCGCGATGGCCTCGGCGAACGTGGCGGTCGCGAACCGGACGAGGCGGTCGCGCCGCAGCGTGCGGGCTCGGCCCACGTATCCAGGGAGCGCGTGCTCGAAGCGCCTCGTGTGGCGCCCGAGCAGCACGAGGATCTCGAGCGCGTCCACGGCCCGCTCGCGCTCGTCGGCCCGGCGGGCGGCGTCCGCGGCGATCTCCGCGCGCTCGACGACGAGCTCGGCCGCGCGTCGCTGCGCGTCGGCGTCGCCGAGCCGGATCGACGCGCGGACCACGTTCAGCCACGCGAGCGCCGACTCGTACGAGAGCGCGCCGTCGTCGAGGCGAGACGCGAGGCGCGACCAGAGCGCGCGCGCCTCGCCCCACGCCTCCGCGCGCTCGAGCGCGCGCGCCGCCGAGACCACCCTGTCGTCCTCTTGCCAGAGCGCGGCCGCCTCCCGGAGCCGCGGAGCGCCGCCCGAGCCGACGCCCAGCGCGGCGGCCGTCGCGCGATCCCTCGGCGGGACGCGCGCGCCGAGGCCCGCGACCAGCCGCTCGTCGCCGAGCGCGATCGCGCACGCCATCGCTGGCCGGGGCAGATCCGCCGCGAGGAGCGCGGGCACGAGCGCCGAGAGCGCGCGCTCGTGGTCGACGTCACGCGCGCCCGGGCGCGCCCGGGCGTCGAGCAGATCCGTGATCCCGCGGGCGCGCTCGCGCGGATCGCCGCTCGCCACGCGCCGCTGCCCGCGCGAGACGAGCTGATCCACCGGCGTCGCGCCCGGCGTCCCTGGCAGCAGCTTGTGCCCGTTCACGGCGGGGCGCTCCTCGTCGCTCGCGGGCGAGGCGTCGAGACGAGCTCGACGATCCGCGCCGCCGCGCGCGCCGGATCGCCGGCGTCGGAGAGCGAGACGACGGACGCCGACGTCGCCTGCTCGACCCAGGTGGGCGGGGCGTCGTCCGCCGCGCCGACGCGCGTGACGTGGAGCGCCGCGACCGCGAGCAACCGGGACACGACCGCCCGCGGGACGACCGTCGCGCCGTGCGTGACGAGGTGAGCCTCCACGCCTGCGCCCGCTCGCCCGCGGCGCGCGCCGAGCTCGCAGGCGAGCGCGTCGAGCGCGCGGCCGACGTCGCGCCCCTGCTCACCCGAGAACGACGCCACCTCGGCGACGGGCAGCGCCGCCCCGACCAGGATCGGCTCGTACAGGCGCGCGTCGAAGAACCGGATGACGACCTCGTCGCCGCCCTCGCGCAGCCGCGCCGCGAGCGAGAGGCACAGCGCTCGCGCGAGCACCGCCCGGTCGCCGCGCATCGCGGCCGACGCGTCCACCGCGATCACGTGGCGAACCGGCTCGGGCCGCGCCGGCGCCTCGCGTGTCGAGTAGAGCGCCTCGTCCAGCAGCAGGCGTCGCGTCAGCTCGTCGTCGTCCCACGCGAGCTCGCTCGCCAGCAAGGCGCCGAGCTCTCCCCGCAGGCCGATCCCGAGGACGCCGCCGTGCTCTTCCGCCCGCGCGCCGCGGGGTCGGCGTCGCCCGAGCGCGGCGGGGACGACGTCCAGCGTCATCCGCGAGATGAGCTCCGCCTGCGGCTGCTCGAGCGCGGCGACGAGCGTCGCCACCGCGTCGCGCCCCATCCTCGCCGACAGCCGCAGCGTGTCGACGTCGAGCGCGTCGAGCCGCGTGAGGAGCGCCGGCGCGTCCTCGAGGAGCGCGTCGATGGTCCGCCGCACGAGCGCGCGAGGCGCGCCGCTCCACATCACCGCGAGCTCGTCCGACCCCGCGAGCAGCTCGCTCGGTGAGCACGGCGGGAGAGCGTGCCCCGTGTCGTGGCGGTGCAAGAGCGCCGCCATCGCGGCGATGAGCAGCTCGTCCCGCGGCGCGAGCGCGACGAGCCGCTCGCGGGTGAGCGTCTCCCGCACGCCGTCGATCAACGCCGCGAGCCCGCGAGCTCGCCGCTCGTCGTCCCCCGTGAGCTCCGCGCGCCGCCCCGCGAGGATCTCGCGATCCGGGAGCGCCAGGCAGAGCCCGAGGTCGTGCACCACCACGAGCGGCAGCGACACACCGAGCGCGTCGAGGCCTCGCCACCACGTGAGCGCCCGCGCGGCCACGGCGTCCGACGGCGCGGTGATCGATCCGAGGGCGAGCGAGCTGGACGCGACGCCTGCCTCTGCCATCGGCGTCGCGGCTACGGCTCGCCGTACCGAGCGATGCGGGTCAGGCGCTCGCTCTCGCGCCACAGCGCGCGCCGCACCTCGACGTCGTACGACGCGCGGGAGCTCTTCACGGCGCGCTTCTTGTCGAAGTACTGGCCCGTCACGCCCTCGACCTCGGGCGACGTCGCGAGGTGGATCTGCGTCGCGGCGCCGGCCTCGGGTGTCATCATGAAGGGGTGGGCGAGGCGCACGAGCGCGCGGAAGATGCCGCGCTCCTTCTGCCCGAAGTCCGTGCCGACGACGCCCGGGTGCAGGCAGTTGACAGTGACGGGCTCGCCGCGCAACCGCTCCGCGAGCTCGTACGTGAAATAGACGTTGCAGAGCTTCGAGCGCCCGTACGTCCCGAGCGGCGAGAAGCTCCGCTCGCTGTCGAGATCGTCGAGCTCCAGGCGCTGCCCTCGGTGCGCGGCCGACGCGACGTTCACGACGCGCGCGCTGCCCGCCGCGCGCAGGAGCGGGAGCAACAGGTGCGTCGTGAGGAAGTACCCGAGGTGGTTCGTCTGGAACATCGTCTCGTGGCCGTCCTCGGTCAGGGCGCGCGACGTCAGCATCAGGCCGGCGTTGTTCACGAGGACGTGGAGGCGGTCGACGCGCGCGCGCACCTCGTCACCGAACGCGCGGGTCCTCGCGAACGAGGCGAAATCGGCCGAGACCAGCTCCACCTGCTCGTTGCCCGAGCGGCGCTTGATCTCGTCGACCGCGGCGGCGCCCTTCGTCGCGTCTCGGCACGCGATGAGCGTGCGCGCCCCCGCTCGCGCGAGCGCGACGGCGGTCTCCTTGCCGATGCCGACGTTGGCGCCCGTGACGAGCGCGACCTTCCCGGAGAGGCTCACCACGCGCCCTGGGTCTTCAGGTAGGCGAGGGCGCCCACGCCGCCGGCGATGAGCAGCGACGTCACGACGAGGTAGAGCTTCGCCCACGCGGGCGCGCCCTGCTTCAGGTTCGTGATGTGCGTCGCGGCGCCGGGCTCGCGCAGCGCGGGGAGCGGCGCGGGCGCAGGGAACGGCGCAGGCGGCGGGAACGGCGCGGGCGGCGGGAAGGCCGCGAGCGGCTGGGTCGCCCCGCGGCGGGAGGGCGGCGCGGGGGCTCCCGCGGCGGGCAGCGGGTTGAACACGCCGTCGCCGAGCACCTTGCGCGCCGGGGCGATCACGGTGGCGACGTCGTCGTCGTCGTAGTCTTCGGAGGACATGTCTCGTCTCGTGCTCAGAACCCGTCGTCGACCTTGGGCTTCTTGCCAGCGGGCTTCGGCGCGGGCGGCTTCGCCACGGGGGGCGGGGACGGCGGCGCGACGGCGGGTGGGGTCGCGGCTGGCGGCTTCGGGGCGGGCGGCGCTGCCGGAGGCGGCTCCGGCTTCGCGGCAGGCTCTGGCTTCGCGACGGGCTCCGGCTTCGCGACAGGCTCTGGCTTCGCAGGCTCCGGCTTCGCGGCAGGCTCTGGCTTCGCCGGCTCCGGCTTCACGGGCTCGGCGGTCGCGGCCTCGGAGGTCGCCGCGGGAGGCGGCGGCGCGGCCAGCTGGGGCTGCGCGTTCGCGGGCCTCGCGGGGTGCACCACGACGACCATCGCGACGAGCCCCCACACGAAGGCCGCGAGCACCGTCGTCGCCGCCATCGCGGTCTTGTAGCCGGTCGAGAGCGGCGAGGGCCCGGCGCCCGGCGGCGTCGTCGGCAGGGAGGTCGCCGAGGGCGGCGCCAAGGCGGGCGCGGGAGCGGCGGCCGCCTGCGCGACCCAGTCGCCGATGGGCGGGGCCGCGTTCGGGGTCGACGGGAGCGCGGCGCGCGGCTGCCCTGCGCGCTGGGCCGCCTCTTGCTTCGCGCGCAGCACGAGCTGCCGCCGCTCCTCGATGCGCGGCGCGAGGTACGCGCCCATGAACGCCGCGACGTCGCCCGCGCCGAAAGGCTGGGTCATCACGGCCTCGATGGCGCGCTGCATGTCGAGCGCCGTCTGGAACCGCTCCTCGGGCGCGGGGCGCATCGCGCGCGCGACGATGTCGGCGACCTCGCGCGGCACCGTCGGCGGCAGCGGCGCGGGCGGGCGCCCGCTCGCGATGAGCTTCAAGGTGTCGAGCTCGTTGCGCCCCTGGTACGGAAGCCGGCCCGACAGCAGCTGGTACATCATCGCGCCGACGGCCCAGAGATCGGTGCGCGCGTCGAGCGCCCGCGAGTGCACCTGCTCGGGCGCCGCGTACTCGATCTTGCCCTTCAGCATGCCGGTCTTCGTGCGCTCGCCGAGGCGGTCGCGCGCCTTCGCGATGCCGAAGTCGATCACCTTCGTCACGCCCGCGGTGCTGATGAGCACGTTCTGCGGCGAGACGTCGCGGTGCACGACGTTCAAGAGGTGGCCGACCTCGTCGCGCAGCCCGTGCGCCGCGTGCAGCCCCGCGCAGGTGTCCGACGCCACGCGCAGCAAGAAGGCGAGCGGAAACGGCTGCCCGCTCTCGACGACCGACTGGTGGAGCCGCGCGAGCGAGTCGCCGTCGATCCACTCCATCACGAGGTACAGCGTCGCGCCCTCCTCGCCGAGATCGTCGATCTCGGCGACGTTCGGGTGGCGGATCTTCGCGGCGATGCGCGCCTCGTCGAGCATCATCATGCGGAACGCCGGGTCGCCGGCGATCTCGCGGTTCATCGTCTTGATCGCGACGAGCTTCTCGAAGCCGTGCTTGCCCTGCAGGCGCGCGAGCCACACCGTGGCCATCCCGCCCTGCGCGTACGGACAGAGCAGCTCGTAGCGATCGAGGCGGACGCCAGGGGCGAGGTGCGCCTCACGGGACGACAGCGGCGGCATCGCGGCGGAGTATGGCGCAGCCGTGCGCCTCTGCGCTACCGTCACGTCGTGCGACTCCCCGAGGTGTGCGACCTCACAGCGCCGCGCCCTTCGTCGACCACCCTGCGCTCGCTCCTGTCGGCGGCGCTCTCCGTCTCGCTCGGCGTCGCGAGGGAGCTGGGGGGCGCGGGCCCGGCGCTCGGCTGGTACCGCGAGCGCGTGCGACCCCGGCTGCTCGCCGAGCCGGGGCTGCTGTCGGCGAGCCTGCTCGCCCCCTCTCGCCACACGCTCGCGCGGCTGCTCGCGTTCGCCCCGCGCGCGCCCGCGGCAGCGCGCGCGGCGTGGGAAGAAGCGCTCGCGGCGTCGCTCGCGCTCGACGTCGCGACCGCGCTCGAGCTCGACGTGCCCATCACGCTGGCGGCCCCGCGCACGCTGGTGGACGAGCGCGCCGGGCTCGCGTTCGACGTGCCCGCGGGCGACCTCATCCTCACGCCTGCCGGGCCCGTCGTCGCCGGCGCGAGGCTGACGGGGCGAGCCGCCGCGGCGGAGCTCGTCGGGCCCATCCGGCTCGCGCTCGTCGACACGAACCCGATCTCGGGCCTCGAGGCCCACCCCGACAAGCTCGGCAACGCGCTCGATCTCGGCGGCAAGTCCGTCGACGAATGGCGGCGCGCGGTCGTCGACGCGCTCCGGCTCATCGACGAGCACCTCCCCGCGCTCTCCGGTGAGCTGTCGCTGATGCTCCGGCACGTGGTGCCCGTCGGCTACGACGAGGAGCGGCACCTCTCCGCGTCCTACCTCGAGGCGGTGGGCGTCGTGTACCTCACCTTGCACCCGCAGCGGATGACGATGGTGGAGGCGCTCATCCACGAATTCCAGCATAACAAGCTCAACGTCCTGCTCGGCCTCGATCCCGTGCTCGAGAACGGCGAGACGCCGCTCTACGCGTCGCCCGTGCGGCCCGATCCGCGCCCCCTGCGCGGGGTGCTGCTCGCGGTGCACGCGTTCCAGCCGATCGCGCTGCTGTACGAGCAGCTCCGCGACCGCGCCGGCGAGGGGCGCGGCGAGCTCGATCGTCGCCTCACGCAGATCGCGCGCACGTGCCGGGAGGGGTGCGACGTGCTGCTCCCGAACGCGCGCCCCACGCGCGTCGGGCGCGCGCTCTTCGACGAGATCGCCGAGCTCGATCGCCGCCTCGCGCGGCACCTGTGAGCGCGCGTGGGGTTCCTCGTCTTCGAGCGCGAGGCGCCGCGGGATCTGGCGGCGGCGATCGAGCGCGCCGCGTCGCAGCTCGGCGAGCAGGTCGCGGCGTCGTCGGCCGCTCCGACGTCGCTCCGCGTGGGCGACGCTCGCCTGTCGATGGTGGCCCGCGCGGCGACGGCGGCGGACCACGACGAGGCGACGGCGCGCGCGGCGGCGTGCGGCGCGGCCGGCCTCGATCTCCTCGCGCGGAGGTGCGCGCGGGTCCACCGCGTCACGCGCGAGGGCGGCGTGCCCCGCGACGAGCTGGTCGCGCAGGCGGCGCTCGCGCTCGCGCTGCTCGGGCCGGTGATGCCGGACGACGAGCTGACCGTCTACGGCGTGCGGGGCGCCCAGGCGCGGCTCAGGGCGATGGGGGCGGCGGGGTCGTCTCGCTGAGCGGCGGGCGCTCGCGCAGGCACCTCTCGACGCCGGGCCCGAGGCTGGCCTGCAGCTCGGCCGGCAGCTTCGGCTTGCCCATCACGTTGACCGCCAGGCGGTCGAAGGCGAGCTTCGAGCCGTTGAAGCTCAGCCACACGAAGAGCGCCTTGCCCTTGATGTTCGCGAACGGCACGCCGCCGCCGCGCCCCTCGAACCACCCGCGCGAGTCGTGGCTGTTGTTGCGGTTGTCGCCCATCACCCAGACCTCACCGGGCTTCGCGTGATACGGGCCCTGCATCTCGCTGTACGAGTACGTGTGGCGCTCGTGGAGCGCGAGGAAGGCCTTGTCCTCGAGGTACTCGACCGTCAGCTCCGCGCGCCGCTGCATCGAGCCGTCGGTCTCGCGGTAGTGGTACGTGCCGGCCGAGCAGTAGGGGACCCGCAGCCCGTTGATGATCGGGTGGCCGTCGCGCACCTCGAGCTTGTCGCCCGGCACCGCGATGACGCGCTTGATGAAGTCCTGCTCGGGGTTCTCGGGGTAGATGAACACGATGACGTCGCCGCGGCGGGGCGGCAGCGCGTTGAACAGGCGCGTCTTCGTCCACGGGATGAGCGGCCCGTACGAGAGCTTGTTCACGAAGATGTGATCGCCGATCTGCAGCGTCGGGATCATCGAGCCGCTCGGGATCTTGAACGCCTCGACGAAGAACCCGCGGAGCAGGAGCGCGACGGCGACCGCGATGCCGATCGACTCCGCGTACTCGCGCAGCTCGCCCTTCCTGTACGCGTCGAGGCGAAGATCGACGGCGGCGTCCGCCTGGTCGAACGCGCGCGTGAAGCGCTCGGTCTCGAACGGCTCGGCGCGCATCGCGGCGCGCAGCTCGTCGAGCTTCGCGTCGAGATCCTTGCGCTCGTCGCCCGAGAGATCGGCCGACAGGTCCGCCGCGCGCGCCTTCTTGATCTTGTCCGCCTCCTCGAGGAGGCCCGCGGCCCGCTCGAAGTCGGCCTGCAGCTCGCGCGGCACGTCGGCGCGGCCCGGCGTCGTCAGCAGGTGCGACCACGGGAGCCGCTCGCGCAGCTGCCAGAGCGACACCTCGATCAGCGTGAACAGGCCGATGCCCGTCGGCACGCGCTGATCGCGGAACCACACCCGCACCGTCCCGAGGACCGACGTCGCCACGTAGGAGTCGTCGGGGGCGAGCGCCATCACGAGCGCGATCGCGCCGATGAGCGGGATCACGAAGAAGAACGCCGCCATGTACAGGCGACGGAGGAGGTGCGGGAGTGTCACGGAGGTGGGTGGTCGGGCGCCACGACCAGCGGGCCCCTCATACCCGAGGAGGCCACCCCCGGCAAAGCGCGCGGGGACGTGATGTATGTGTGTTTCGTGCGCTCCCGGCGCTACCCGAGGGCGCGCGCGGTCTGCGAGATCCAGGCCGCCAGGCCGGCCTCGCACGCGTCGTCGTCCACCGCGGAGCGCGGCTCGCGCCCGAGCAGGTGGCGGAGCTCGATCACCGCGCGCGGGTTGCGAAGCCAGTCTTCGTCGTGCCGCTCGCGGAGCCCGTCGGCGAGCGACGCGGCGACGAGCGTCGCGGCGAGGCGGCTGCCGTCGAGCGGATCGACGCGGGGCAGCGCGAGCGCGAGGGCGGCCGGCGCGCGCGCGGCGCCGAGGGCGGCGGCGGCGTGCTCCTCGAAGAGCGGCGCGAGCGGGCCGTCCGCCTGCGCCTGCGCCGAGAGCAGCACCGAGAGCGCGAGCTTGCGGGTGTGGGCGAGCAGCCCGAGCGCCACCTGCCTCCTCGCGCGCGCGCGCTCGGCCGCGGACATGCCCAGCCGCTCGAGCAGCGGACGCGATCGCGCGAGCGAGGCGAAGAGCGCGCCCAGCGTGTGGCGGTCGAGGCGCGACGGCACGACCGCGAGCGCGAGCGGTCGGTCGCGCGGGGCGCACGCGTCGGCCCACCGCTCCCCCAGCCGCGAGCACCCCCGCACGAACGACGCGGGCGCGAGCCGCCGCGGGAGCGCGGGCGCCGCCATCGGCGGCACGTCGAGCCACCCGGCTTCGCCCCGGAGCGGCGCGAGCAAGGTCGGCAGATCGAGGGCGCGCGGCCACCCGACGTCGATCCCGTGCCCGGCGGCGCGCGCGACGGCGGCGGCGAGGTCGGGCGCGCGGACCTCCCGGGCGAGCTCGTCGGTCGCCCGTAGGACGCGCGCCGCCATGGTGGTCGGATCCGCGACGACGGCGCCGGGATCGCGCGGCGCGCCGAGCAGCTCGAGCATCCGTCCGCGACGCGCGAGCGCGAGGCGCGCCGGGTCCGCGACGCGGTGCGCGCCGAGGACGAGCGCGTCGAGCAGCTCGCGGGCGTCGGGCGCGGCCGAGACGAGCGCCGTCACGACGTCCGTCGCAGAGACCCGCCGCGCGTCTCGCTGCACGAGCAGCGACTTCGCGTCGCGCGCGAGGGCGGCGGCGCGCTCGGCGTCGTGGTTGGCGCGGCGGAGCAGCAGCCAGAGCACCCACGCGGCGAGCCGCGGCGCGACCGGATCTCCCTCACGCGCGCGGAGCTCGTCGAGCGTCTCACGACACGACGCGAGCCGCGCGATCGGCGCCTGCTCATCGGTGATCGCGCCGGCGACGGCGCGGAGCAACCTCGCGGGATCGATCGTCTCAGCCATGGATCGACGCCGCGCCCGAGAGGGAGAGGACGAGCTCGCCCTCCTCCCGGGCGAGCCGCTCGAGCCGCGCCTTCGTCCTCGCCTCGTCGCCGCCCCACGACTCGGTGGCGAGCTCGACCAGCGTGCGGTAGTGGCGCGCCTCCGACGCGAACAGCTCGTCGTAGAACGCGGCGAGCTCGGCGTCGCCGCGCGCCGCGAGCGCGGCCGAGAGCAGCTTGAAGCGCTCGCACGAGCGCGCCTCGACGATGGCCGCGACGAGCAACCTGTCGACCAGCGTCTCCTGGGGGCTGCGGCCGGCGGGCGCGGTGCGGTGCGCGATCGCGCGGAGCTCCCGCGCGTACCTGTCCTCCGCGGGCATGCCGAGCGCCAGCCCGCGCGCCCCGAGCACGTCGAGCACCTCGCGGAAGTGCCGCACCTCCTCCTCGGCGAGCGCGGCCAGCCTGGGCGCCATCGCGGCGGGCACGCGCGACGCGAGCGACAGCGCGTTGGTCGCGGCCTTGATCTCGCAGTGCGCGTGATCGACGAGCACCGCGTCGAGGTCGTCGAGCGCCGCCTCGATCCACGCGGCCTGGGTCGGCGAGGTCAAGCACAGCATCGCGCCTGCTCTACCACCGCGGCCTGGGGATCAGATGGGCGGCTTGACGCCCGCCGCGCCCTTCTCGGCGAAGTAGCCCTGCAGCATCTGCCGGGCGACGGTGTTGGCCTTGGTCTTCCAGGTCGCCTTGTTGATCGCCAGCACGGCGATCGCCACCTCGGGCTTCTGGCTCGGCGCGAACCCGACGAACCAGGTGAAGAACTGATCGGTCTGTTGCTTCGTGAGCGTGCCGGTCTTGCCGGCCACCGTGATCCCGGGGAGGTACTCGCGCCCCGCGCCGTCGTGGAAGGCCTTGAAGCTCGTGCCGTCGCGCACGGTCGCCTCCATCATGCGCGTCACCGCGGCGGCGACCTCGGGGGCGACCGCGCGGCCCAGCACCTGCCGGCTCGGCCCCTTGTGCAGCGTCTCGCGCCCCTCCTTCACCCAGTCCACGACGACGGGGCGCAGCGTCTGGCCGCGGTTCGCCATCGTCGTCGCGAGCGTCACCGCGCCGAGCGGCGAGAGGGTCGTGTTCCAGAACCCGGCGCTCGTCCGCGCGAAGCCCACCCTGTCCTGTGGCAACTGGATGGTGCTCGGCGCGACGGTGACGTCGAACGGGACGGGGTCGCCGAACCCCAGCCGCGCCGCGGTCTGGCCGAGCTTCGCCTGGTCGAGGTGCTTCAGCGCGAGCCGCGCGAAGACCGTGTTCAAGCTGCGCCCCATCGCCTCCGAGATGGTCGCGCACCACTTGTCCTTCTTCGGGTTGTCCTCGAGGTTCGCGGCCTCGAGCCTGTGCTCACCGCCCCAGTAGCACTGCTTGGTCTCCGGGGTCAGGCGTGCGTGCTCGACGAGAGCGGAGCCCGTGACGATCTTGAAGATGCTCGCGGCGGGGGCCTCCGCCTCGACGACGAGATCGCGGGCCTTGCCGGGCCTCGTCTGGCTCTCGTAGACGAGGATGCGCCCCGTGCGCGTGTCCTGCAGCACGACCGCGACCTCCGGGATCTCGGCCTGCTTGACGACGCGCTCGGCCAGCTGCTGCAGGCCCTTGTCGAGCGTCAGCTTCGCCGTGCGCTCGCCGTGGGCGGGCGCGTAGACGCCGTCCTCTTCGTAGCGAGGCCGCGTGGGGTCGACGCCGCTGAGCGCCGGGGGGTCGACGTCCTTCGTGAAGCCCTTCTGCGAGACCTTCGCGAGCTCCTCGCCCTGCTCGTCTCCGCCGCGCCCGACGCCGAGCGTGCGCGCGACGAGCGGCGCGACGACGAGCACGCACCCCGCGACGGCGAGCCCGATCCACCTCCTCATCCGGCGGCTCGCGGCTCGCGCGCCGGCTCGACCTCGCGCATGGGTGATCGGGTCATCTCGATCCGCGCGGTAGCGGGCGAGGGCCCGTCGGGCCAACAATCCGGCGGCCTGGCGTGGCCGCGGTGCGCTGCGCTCCGTCAGTCATCCGGCGCTCTTCGCTGGACACGCCGGCCGACGGAAGCGATCCTCGCTGCATGAGAACGACATGGCTTGCGATCTGGTCGCTGGGGTTGGCTTCTGTTGCGTGCGGAGGGAGCGAGTTCTCCGACGCCGCGACGGGCGGCGCCGGCGCGGCGGGCGCCACGACGGGCGGCGCGGGGAAATCAGGCGGGGCGGCCGCCGGCGGCGCGAGCGCGGGCGCTGGCGGAGACGCTGGCAACGGCGGCGCGAGCGCGGGCGCTGGCGGAGACGCTGGCAACGGCGGCGCGAGCGCGGGCACCGGCGGGGCCGCGGGCACCAGCGGCGGGGGCGGCGCTGGCGCGAGCGGCGGGAGCGGCGCGAGTGGCAAGGGCGGTGCGGGCGCGAGTGGCAAGGGCGGTGCGGGCGCGAGTGGCAAGGGCGGCGCTGGCGCGGGCGGGGCGAGCGGCGCTGGCGCGGGCGGAGCGAGCGGCGCTGGCGCGGGCGGAGCGAGCGGCGCAGGCGCGGGCGGCGCGGCCGGGATGAGCGGCGGCGCTGGCGCGGGCGGTGGCGATCCCTGCGCACAACAACTGACGGACGACACTGGCGTGTATGTCTCCGCCGCCGCCAACGACAGCGGCGACGGGAGCCAGGCCGCGCCCGTCAGCACCCTGGCGGCCGCGGTGGCGCTGCTGTCACCGACGCGCCGAGCGCTCTACCTCGCGTCGGACGGGGTGTACGCCGAGCGGCTCGTGCTCCCGTCCGGCGTCGACGGCCTCCTGGTGCACGGCGGCTACGCGCCTGCGTCGGGGGGAGGTTGGGTCCGCACCTGCGGCGCACGCGCGAGCGTCGCGTCTCCGGATGACGTCGGGGCGATGGTCGGCGGCGCCGCGGCGGCGTCGCTGTCGCTGCGCGAGCTGCGCGTCTCGTCGGCGACGCCGTCCAGCCCGGGATCGAAGACCCCGAGCAGCAGCGTCGCGCTGAAGATCACCGGGCCGCTCGAGGTGTCGCTCGAGGGGGTCGAGCTCACCGCGGGCGACGGCGAGGAGGGCCGGAACGGCGAGCCCGGCGGCACTCCGTTGCTCTCGGCGTGCACCGCGCTCTGCAAGGACGGCAAGGCTGGAGAAAGCGCGGGGCCGGGGCAGCCGGGCGCCCTGGGGACCTTCTCCGTCGACGGCTTCACGCCCAAGGCGGGCGGCGTGGGGCTGGCGGGCAAGGCGGGCGCGGACGGCACCGCCGGCTCGCCCGCGAAGGTCGTCGAGGGCTGCACCACAGGCTGCTCGGGCTGCCCCGCGAACGGCGGTTGCTCCGCCAACAAGTCCGCGAAGATCACCGTCGCGCCGAGCGTCTGCGGCTGCGGAGGACCAGGGGGCAAGCCCGGTGAGGCGGGCGTCGGGGGCGGGGCGTCCGTCGCGCTGTTCGTCGCCGGCGGCGCGAGGGTGACGGCGTCGGCGTCGACCTTCACCGCGGGGCGAGGCGGCGACGGCGGAGAGGGCGGCGACGGGGGCCACGGCGCGGACGGCGCGCCGGGCCTCCCGGGCGCCGTGACGTCGTACCAGCCGCTCGGGAGCGACGGCTCCGCCGTCTGCCACCGGGGTGACTGCTACATGACCGGCTCCGGCGCCAACTGCGGGTGCTACTACCAGGACACGAAGCCTGACAATCCTGACGATCCCGAGAAGGTCTTCCCGAACCCGCCCGGCGGGAAGGGGGGCAACGGCGGCAAGGGCGCCAAGGGCGGCGGAGGGGCAGGCGGCCCGTCGATCGTCATCGCGAGGGACGCGGCGTCGAAGGTGTCGACGACCGGCGTGACGCTCACGCCGGGCAACCCCGGACTGGGCAAGGGCAGCGCGCCGAACGGAGAGGCTAAGGACACGCTGGTGTTCTGACCCGCTCGCTCCGACGGCGGCGGCGCGGCCGATCGCCGTCGAGCCGACGTGCCTCGGGCGCGCGCCGCAGGCGTCGACCACGATCGTCGCGCGGGCACGTCACACTCCTGGGCGGTCGCGCGACGTCTCCTCGAACGGCGGGTGAGCGAGACGTCCTCGCGGCCGCCGGAGGAGCCCCCATGAACAGGTCCATCCTGCGCCTCGTCGCGCCCGTCGTCGCCTCGACCCTGCTCGCGCTCTCGGCGCGCGCCGACCAACCCTCCGCCCCGCCCGACTCGCCAGCGCCCACGCGCGCGCCGTTCACGCTGCAGCTCGGCGAGCGGGGCGTGCCTGCGGTGGTCGTGCCCCCTCTCGTGCCGCAGGCGGGCCCGGCGCCGATGGTGCTGATGCTCCACGGCATGTGCGACACGCCGGAGAACGAGTGCCCGGCGTTCGGCGGCAGCGCGACCGCGGGCCGCTTCGTCGTGTGTCCTCGCGCGGACCTCGCGTGCACGGGCGGCGGCGCGACCTGGAGCGCGCGGCCCGACGCGCGCGCGCGCCTCGTCGACGACCTCGCCGCTGGGGCGAAGGCGTCGCTCGAGATCGACGCGTCACGCCGCACGCTCGTCGGGTTCTCGCTCGGCGCGTTCGTCGCGCTCGACGCCGCCGAGCGCCAGAAGGGCGGGTGGAAGCACCTCGTCCTCATCGGCGCGCGCGTGCACCCGGACGCGAAGAAGCTGAAGGCGGCGGGCGTCGAGCGCGTGCTGCTCGCGTCGGGGCGGCACGATCTCGCGCGCGACCACATGGCCCGCGTCGCCAAGCAGCTCGAGGCGGCGGGGATCGTCGCGACGTATCGATCGCTCGGTCCGGTCGGGCATCGGTTCGCGCCGGACATGAACGCGTGGCTCACCGAGGCGCTCGCGTGGCTCGAGGGGTGACGCGCGTCACGCGTTGCGCCTGGCGGCCTGCGGGAGCGCGACGCGGCCGTGGCGGTGCGCCTCCTCGTGGATCAGCGCGTGGAAGCTGCCGAAGCGCGCGGCGTCGGCGCCCACCGCGTCGAGCGGGGACGCGTCCTCGTCGCGCTCGGTCGGACCGAAGTCGCGCACCGGGCGGTACAGCGTGTCGCGCTCGCGCGGCAGGCGCCCGGCGGCCCGCGCCGCCTCGCGCAGCTCCCGCGGCGTCGCGAGCTGGCCGTGCCCCGCGCCCGCGGACGTCGAGATGCTCTCGTTGATCAAGGTGCCGCCGAGATCGTCGCAGCCCGCCGAGAGCAGCCGCGTCGCGAGCGACAGGCCGACCTTCACCCACGACGCCTGCACGTGCGGGATGTCGCGCGAGAGCATCAGCCGGACGACCGCGTGAAACCTAACAATCTCGTCGGTCGACGGCGGGCGGTAGCCGTCGCCGAGCAGCCCGCGCGCGAACAGCGGCGCCTCCTCGTGCACGAAGGAGAGCGGCACGATCTCGGTGAACCCGCCCGTCTCGCGCTGCACGCGGCGCAGGAGCGCGAGGTGCCGCGCGCGGGCGAGCGGCGACTCGAGGTGCCCGAACATGATCGTCGAGGTCGTCGGGACGCCGAGCGCGTGCGCGGCGCGGATGATCTCGAGCCACTCGTCCGTGGTCACGCGCCCCGGCGCGAGCCTGTCGCGGACGGCGTCGTCGAGGATCTCGGCGGACGTGCCGGGCAGCGAGCCGAGCCCGGCGTCGCGCAGCCGCGCGAGGAAGTCGCGCACGGGTTCTCCGGCGAGCGCCGCGCCGAACTTGATCTCCTCGGGCGAGAACGCGTGCAGGTGGACGCGCGGGGCCGCCCGCTTGATCGCGCGCGTGAGCCGCTCGTACGTGCCGCCGTCGACGCGCGGCGAGAGGCCAGCCTGGACGCACACCTCGGTCGCGCCGAGCGACACCGCCTCCTCCACGCGGCGCACGATCTCGTCCTCGTCGAGGAAGTACGCCTCGTCCGAGCGCTGCACGCGCGAGAACGCGCAGAACCGGCACGCCTTCACGCACGCGTTGGTGAAGTTGATGTTGCGGTTGGTGACGTACGTGGCGACGTCGCCGACGTGCCGCGCGCGCAGGGCGTCCGCCGCCGCGATGACCGCGTCCAGATCCGCGCCGGTGGTCGCGTCGAGCGTCGCGCCCTCCTCCGCGTCGAGCGTGTCGCCGTCGAGCGCGCGCGCGAGCAGGTCCGCCGTCCGCGGCGAGGCCAGCGAGAGATCCACCGCGGTCACGCCGACAGCTCCCGCGCGGCGCGGTCGACCGGCGCTCGCAGCGACGGGTCGAGGAAGTCGTGCCCCATGTGGCCCGGATACACGCACAGCCTCGGCGCGAGCGCAAAGCCCGCCGCCTCGCACGCCGCGCGCAGGCGCGACACCTCGGGCCACGGGTGCAGGTGGTTGATGAAGTCCGGCGTCACCGGCGAGATGCCGCCCCAGTCGTTCAGCCCCGCCGAGATCAGCAGCGAGGCGCCGTCGGGGCTCAGGTTCGGCGGCGCCTGCACGCTGACGTCGGGCGGCAGCACCAGCCGCGCGAGCGCGACGGTGGCCGCGAGCTCGTGGTCCGAGGGCTCGGGCGCGCGGTCCATCACGACGCCGGGGCGCGCGCGGAACGGCTGCACGATCACCTCCTGGACGTGCCCGTGCTCCTCGTGCAGCGCGCGGATCGCGAGCAGCGCCTCCGCCCGCTCGCGCGTCGTCTCGCCGATCCCGATCAGGATCCCGGTCGTGAACGGGATCTTCAGGCGCCCCGCCTCCGCGATCATCGCGAGCCGCGCCCTCGGGCGCTTGTCGGGCGCCCTGTGGTGCGGCATCCCCGGCGCGCACAGCCGCTCGCTCGCGCTCTCGAGCATCAGCCCGAGGCTCGCGTTGACGCGGCGGAGCGCGATCATGTCGTCGCGCGTGAGCAGCCCCGCGTTCGTGTGAGGCAACAGGCCCCGCGCGAGCGCCCGCTCGCCGAGCTCGACGAGGTACGAGACGGTGCTCGCGTGCCCGAACCCCGCGAGCGTCTCGCGGTACGCCGAGAACGCCTTCTCTGGCTTGTCTCCGAGGCACAGGAGCGCCTCCTTGCACCCGGCCGTCTCGGCGCGCGCGAGCTCACGCTCGACGTCGTCGCGGGTCATCGTGCGCTCGCCCGCGTCGCCCGGCGAGCGCCTGTACGAGCAGTAGTCGCAGCGGTTGCGGCAGAGGTTGGTGACCGGGAGGAACACCTTCGGCGAGTACGTGAGCGTCGCGCCCCACGCGTCGTCGCGCACCCGACGCGCGCGCTCGAGGAGCCCTGGATCGTCGAGCCACGCTAGCGCCTCGTCGACCGACGGCGTCACGCGCTCGCCCCGAGGAAGTCGCCGAGCAGCCTCAGCGTCTCCTCGGGCGCCTCGATCATCGGCATGTGGCCGCACGCGTGGATCACCTGCAGCTCCGCGCGCGGGAGCCGACCGACCGCGGCCTTCACCTTCTTCAGCGGCACCAGCCGATCGGTGTCGCCCCAGATGACGAGCACCGGCATCTCGAGCGCGTGGCGCGCGTCGAGCACGCCGGGGCGCATCAGATCGGGGACGATGTCGTGGAACACGCGCCCCATCCCATACAGGAGCTTGTGCTTCGGGTAACGCCCCGTCTGCTCGGCGGCGAAGTGCCTCGTGTAGTCGTTCCGCGCGCAGAAGACGTGGTCGAGGATGCGCTCGACGAACACGCCGAGCAGCACCGCGACGACCGGCGGCTGCAGCACCACGCGCGCGGCGACCCGCAGCGGCCGGACGTACCCGCGCAGCCCCGCGGGGTTCATCATCACGAGGCGCGCGACGCGATCGCGCGACAGCTCGGCGACGCGCGACACCACGAGCCCGCCCGCGGAGTGCCCGATGAGCGTCGCCCGCCGCACGCCGCGCGCGTCGAGCAGCGAGAGCACCGCGCTCGCGTACGTGTCGATCGTCTGGTGCGCGTCGGCGTGGCCGGACTCTCCGCACCCCGGCATGTCGACGCCGATCAGGCGGTACCGCCCCGCGAGCGCCGGCAGGATGTACTGAAAATGCGTGAAGCTGCCGACGAGGCCGTGCACGAACACGAGCGCCTCGCCCTCGCCCTCGTCGAAGTAGGCGACCCTGCCCGACGGCGCGTCGTGGCTCCGCGGCTCGTACCGAAAGCGCGCGCCCGGCGGGTCCAAGGTGGCCATGATCGCCGAGCGTACGCCCTTGACGATCAAAAGTGAAACATGTTTCAGTCGCCCACGACCGAGCGGCGCCGCGGCGTCGCGCGTGCGGTCGCGAGCCAAGGAGAGAGAGCGATGTCCCGGTATCCCATGCAGCGTTACCCGAACGGTTGGTTCCAGGTCGCGTACTCGACCGAGCTCGAGAAGGGCGGCGTGCTGCCGCTCGCGTACTTCGGCAAGCAGCTCGTGCTGTTCCGCGGCGAGGGGGGCGCGCCCGTGGTGCTCGACGCGTACTGTCCGCACCTCGGCGCGCACCTCGGCCACGGCGGCAAGGTCGAGGGCGACTGCGTGCGCTGCCCGTTCCACTCGTGGAAGTTCGACGCGACCGGCGCCTGCGTCGACATCCCCTACTCGCCCGCGAAGCCGCCCGCCCGCGCGAAGGTCGCGCCCTGGCACGTGCGCGAGGTGAACGGCCTCATCATGGTGTGGCACCACCAGGACGGCGCGCCGCCGTCGTGGGAGCTGCCGGTGCTGCCCGAGTACGGCGCCGACGACTGGACGAGCTACGAGACGCGCCGCTGGAAGATCAAGACGCACAACCAGGAGATGGCCGAGAACGCGGTCGACTCGGCGCATTTTCTCTACGTGCACGGCACGCAGGGCATGCCGACGTCGCGCGCCGAGGTGCGCGACCACGTGCTGCACGTCTTCTCCGAGACGATGATGAAGACGCCGATGGGCAAGACGCCCGGCTCGATCGAGGTCGACGCGCACGGCTTCGGGTTCACGACGACGCGGTTCCGCGGGATCGTCGAGACGCTGCTCGTCAACTCGGTGACGCCGATCGACGACGAGTTCGTGGACGTGCGCTTCGCCTTCGTCGTGAAGAAGCAGGTGAACGAGGGCGTGACGTCGACGGTGGGCGCAGCGTTCATCCGCGAGGTCACGCGGCAGCTGGAGCAGGACATCCCCATCTGGGAGAACAAGCGCTACGTCGCCGCGCCGCTCATCGTCGAGGGCGACGGGCCGCTCGCGGTGTACCGCCGCTGGGTGAAGCAGTTCTACTCGGCGTCCGCTGACGCCGCGGGCTGAGCTCGGTGCGCACGCCGCGCGCGCCGAGAGGGGGCCCGCGCGGCGTGTAAGCGCGCTGTAAGAGGCCGGCCCCACCCTCACCTCCGAACGACGGTTCGGCGAGCTCGCTCCTGCGAGCGGAGGTGAGGACGATGAGAGGTCAGCTGAAGAAGGCGACGACGAGGCTCGGGTGGGCGGTGGCCGTCGCGGGCGTGGTGACGGCGCTGCCGAGCGGCGCCGCGGCCGACGAGGCGGCGGGCGAGGCCAACTTCACGAAGCTCTGCAGCGCCTGCCACACGGTCGGCGGCGGGACGCGGGTCGGCCCCGATCTCAAGGACATCGAGCAGCGCCGCAAGGAGGCGTGGCTCCTGAAATGGATCCCGTCGTCGCAGGCGATGGTGAAGGCCGGCGATCCGGACGCGGTCGCGGTGGCGAAGCAGTTCAACAACATCGCGATGCCCGACGTCGCGCTCTCGCCCGCCGAGGTGAAGGACGTCCTCGCGTACATCCGCCGCGCGAGCAGCGGCAAGCCCGCGGCGCCGGCCGCGCCCTCGGGCCCCGCGACCTACGACGAGATCCAGCGGGGGCGGCGGCTGTTCGAGGGCAGCGTCCCGCTCTCCGGCGGCGGCCCCGCGTGCAGCTCGTGCCACCACGTCGCGCACGACGCCGTGATCGGCGGCGGCGTCCTCGCGAAGGAGCTGACGACGGCGCACGCGCGCATGGGCGACGCCGGCCTGCACGCCATCATGAGCGCGCCGCCGTTCCCTGTGATGGCGCAGGCCTTCACTGGCAAGGCGCTGACGGAGGCGGAGATCAGGCAGCTCACCGGCTACCTGAAGAGCGTGAGCGGCCACGCGGCCTATGACCAGCCGCGCGAGGACAGCCTGAAGCTGCTGCTCGGCGGCACGGGCGGCGCGGCGCTGCTGCTCGGGCTGTACGCCATCATCTGGCGAGGCCGGAGGCGAGGCCCAGTGAACGAGGGCGTCTTCGCGCGCCAGGTGCGCGGCGAAGGGCCGTGAGCGGTCAGGGACGAAACAGAGGCGGCGACGCGCCAGGAGCACGAACATGAGCTGGATCCAGGACATCGTTTCACCGAAGACGCGCCAGTGGGAGGAGTTCTACCGCAACCGGTTCCAGCACGATCGCATCGTGCGGAGCACGCACGGGGTGAACTGCACGGGCGGCTGCTCGTGGCAGATCCACGTGAAGGACGGCATCGTCGTCTGGGAGACGCAGCAGCTCGACTACCCGCTGCTCGAGGACTCGCTGCCGCCGTACGAGCCCCGCGGCTGCCAGCGCGGCATCTCGTACTCCTGGTACCTGTACAGCCCGCTGCGCATCAAGTACCCGCTCATCCGCGGGGCGCTCATCGACGCCTTCCTGCGCGAGAAGAAGAAGGCCAACGGCGACGCCGTCCTCGCCTGGGAGAACCTGCAGAAGGACTCGAAGGCGCGCGCCGAGTACCAGAGGGCCCGCGGCAAGGGGGGCTTCCGCCGCGCGAGCTGGGAGACCGTGCTCGAGCTGATGGCGGCGGCGAACATCTCCACCGCGAAGAAATACGGCCCCGACAGGGTGTTCGGCTTCTCCCCCATCCCGGCGATGTCGATGCTGAGCTACGCCGCGGGCGCGAGGTTCCTCCAGCTGTTCGGCGGCGTGAACCTCAGCTTCTACGACTGGTACTGCGATCTCCCGACCGCGTTCCCCGAGATCTGGGGCGAGCAGACGGACGTGTGCGAGAGCGCCGACTGGTACAACTCGAAGCTCATCGCCGACATGGGCGCGTGCCTCAACATGACGCGCACCCCCGACTGCCACTTCTTCGCCGAGGCCCGCCACAACGGCGCGAAGGCGGTGGTCTTCTCCCCCGACTTCAGCCAGGTCTGCAAGTACGCCGACCAGTGGGTGCCGCTGCACGCGGGCAGCGACGGCGCCTTCTGGATGGCCGTCACGCACGTCCTCCTGAAGGAGTTTCACCACGACAGGCCGACGCCGTACTTCCTCGACTACACGAAGAAGTACACCGACAGCCCGTTCCTCGTGAAGCTCGAGCGCTCGGGCGACGCCTACCGCCCGGGGCGGCTCCTCCGCGCGAAGGAGATCGCGGCCTACAAGGACATCGAGAACGGCGACTGGAAGTTCCTCAACGTCGACCAGCAGTCGGGCGACCTCGTCGTGCCGAAGGGCAGCGTGGGCCACCGCTGGGACAAGGCCCAGACGGGCAAGTGGAACATGCGCCTCGAGAACACCGAGGACGACAGGCCGTACGACCCGCTCCTGACGTTCATCGGCAACCGCGACGACACCCTGCCGACGGAGTTCACGGAGTTCGGCCTCGACAAGGTCGCCGTGCGCCACGTGCCGGTGCGCTACCTCGAGACCGAGTCGGGGAGGATCCCCGTCACCACCGTCTACGATCTGGTGATGGCGCAGTACGGCGTGGGCCGCGGCCTCGCGGGCGAGTACCCGGCCGACTACGACGACAAGCAGCAGGCCTACACGCCGGCCTGGCAGGAGATCCTGACCGGCATCGACAAGAAGACGCTGCTCCAGTTTGCCCGCGAGTGGGCTCGCACCGCCGAGACCACCGAGGGCAAGTGCATGATCATCGTCGGCGCCGGCATCAACCACTGGTACCACAGCAACCTGATGTACCGCGCCGGGGCGATGGCGCTCATGCTGACCGGCTGCGTCGGCAAGAACGGCGGCGGCCTGAACCACTACGTCGGGCAGGAGAAGCTGGCGCCGGTCGACTCGTGGTCGGCGATCACCTTCGCGAAGGACTGGCAGGGGCCGAGCCGCCTGCAGCAGGCCCCGATCTGGCACTACATCAACACGTGTCAGTACCGCTACGACGGCCAGTTCTCGCGCTACAACGCGGTGCCGAAGAACGCCCACACCGCGCAGCACACGGCCGACACCATCTACCAGTCGGTGCGCATGGGCTGGATGCCGTACTACCCGCAGTTCGAGCAGAACCCCCTGCAGCTCACGCGCGACGCGGCGAAGCAGGGCAAGCAGACCGACGCCGAGCTGACGGGGTACGTGCTGGAGAAGCTGAAGAAGAAGGAGCTCCGCTACTCGGTCGCCGACCCGGAGAACCCGGCGAACCACCCGCGCGTCTGGTACATCTGGCGGGGCAACGCGCTGCTCGCCAGCATGAAGGGCCACGAGTACGCGCTGAAGCACTACCTCGGCACCCACTCGAACGCGATCGCCAAGGACGCCGAGGACCACACGAAGGAGGTCGAGTGGCACGACGTCGCCCCGGTGGGGAAGATGGACCTCGTCGTCGACCTGAACTTCCGCATGGACTCGTCGGCGCTGTACTCCGACATCGTGCTGCCCGCGGCCTCCTGGTACGAGAAGGCCGACATGAACACGACTGACATGCACTCGTTCATCCACCCGCTCTCGCAGGCGGTGGCGCCGGTGTGGGAGTCGAAGACGGACTGGGACATCTTCAAGCTCCTGGCGAAGGCGACCAGCGACTGCGCGAAGACGCACTTCGCGGGCGTCCACAAGGACGTCGTCGCGACGCCCCTGTCCCACGACTCGGCCGACGAGATCTCGCAGCCCGAGGTGAAGGACTGGTACCGGGGCGAGTGCGAGGCCGTCCCCGGCAAGACGATGCACAAGCTCGGGATCGTCGAGCGCGACTACACGCGGCTCTACGACAAGTTCATCTGCCTCGGCGAGGGCGTGAGGAAGAACGGCCTCGGCGCCCACGGGAACCACTACCGGTGCGAGGAGCAGTACGATCTCATGGTCACCTCGAACCACTTCCCGAAGGAGACGCTCGACGGCAAGACGTACCCGTCGCTGCGCGAGGACCACGTCGCGGCGAACGTCCTGCTCCACCTGTCGACGCTCACGAACGGCGCCCTCAACATGAAGGCGTACCGGTACATGGAGCAGAAGACGGGCCTCCAGCTCGCCGACCTCGGCGCGGGCAACGAGGACGTGCGCATCACCTACGAGGATCTGCAGGCCCAGCCGCGCCGCTACAACACCTCGCCGGTGTGGTCGGGCCTCATGAACAACGGCCGCGCGTACGCCGCCTACACCTACAACCATGACAGGCTGGTGCCGTGGCGCACGCTGACGGGGCGCCAGCACTTCTACCTCGACCACGAGCTGTACCTCGCGTACGGCGAGCACCTCCCCACCTACAAGCCGTCGCCGCGCCCCGAGGCCTACGGGGACCTGAAGGAGACGCTGAAGAGCGGCGAGGCGCTGGCGCTGAACTGCCTGACGCCGCACGGCAAGTGGCACATCCACTCCACGTACATGGACAACCACCGCATGCTCACGCTCTCGCGGGGGTGCGAGCCGTGCTGGATGAGCGAGGTCGACGCGGCGGCGCTCGGCATCCAGGACAACGACTGGGTCGAGGTGTACAACGATCACGGCGTCTACTGCACGCGCGCCTGCGTCAGCTCGCGCATCCCGCGGGGGGTGTGCATCGTCTACCACGTCCCCGAGCGCACGGTGGGCATCCCCAAGTCGGAGGTGCGCGGCGGCAAGCGCGGCGGCGGGCACAACAGCTTCACGCGCATCCACCTGAAGCCGAACTTCCTCAGCGGGGGCTACGGGCAGTTCAGCTACCACTTCAACTACTGGGGCCCCATCGCGCCCCAGCGCGACACGCACGTCGTCGTCAAGAAGATGACCCGAGTGGTCTTCTGAGGAAGGTGAGGGACATGGACATCAGAGCGCAGATCTCGATGATTTTTCACCTCGACAAGTGTATCGGCTGCCACACTTGCTCGGTCGCCTGCAAGAACATCTGGACGGACCGCAAGGGCGCCGAGTACATGTGGTGGAACAACGTCGAGACGAAGCCCGGCACCGGCTACCCCCAGAAGTGGGAGAACCAGAGCATCTACAAGGGCGGCTGGGAGCGCGACGAGGTGGGGCGCATCCACCTGCGCGGCGCGGGGAAGAAGCGCGGGCTGATGAACATCTTTCACAACCCCGCGCTGCCCAGCATCGACGACTACTACGAGCCGTTCACCTACCGGTACCTGAACCTCATCGAGGCGCCGGCGGGCGACGACCAGCCGACGGCGCGGCCCGTCTCGCTGATCACCGGCGAGCCGATGGACATCAAGATGGGGCCCAACTGGGACGACGATCTCGGCGGCTCGCCCGACTACGCGCGCAACGATCCCAACCTCGAGGGGATGACGCCCGCCGAGCGGGACGCGATGTTCCAGCTCGAGCGGATGGCGTTCTTCTACCTGCCCCGCATCTGCAACCACTGTCTGAACCCCGCCTGCGTCGCCTCGTGCCCCTCGGGCGCCATCTACAAGCGGGGGGAGGACGGCGTCGTCCTCATCAACCAGAACGTCTGCCGCGCGTGGCGCATGTGCGTGACGGCCTGCCCCTACAAGAAGTCGTATTACAACTGGCACACGGGCAAGTCCGAGAAGTGCATCCTGTGCTACCCGCGCATGGAGGCCGGCTACGCGCCCGCGTGCATGCACTCGTGCGTCGGGCGCATCCGGTACATCGGCGTCATCCTCTACGACGCCGACCGC
Source organism: Polyangiaceae bacterium (assembly GCA_020849655.1). Lineage (GTDB taxonomy): Bacteria > Myxococcota_A > Polyangia > Polyangiales > Polyangiaceae > JADLFU01. Next base: position 79,894 of record JADLFU010000069.1, read on the forward strand.
ATCGAGGCCGCGGCGTCCGCCGATCAGAAGGATCTCGTCCGCGCGCAGACCGACATCCTGATGGATCCGTTCGACGAGGAGGTCATCGCGTCCGCCAGGAAGAACGGCGTGCCCGACTCGACCATCAAGGCCGCGCAGCAGTCGCCGGCGTACAAGTTCATCAAGGTGTGGAAGATGGCCCTGCCGCTCCACCCGGAGTTCCGCACGCTGCCGATGCTCTGGTACGTGCCCCCGCTGCTCCCGGTCATGGCCTCCGTCAAGGAGGGCGACGCGCGCCAGAAGGACAAGCTCAACCCGATGGCCAAGACCTGGGCGGACGACTGGCTCTACGACACCAGCACCGAGGAGCTGTGGGGCACGGTCGAGCAGGCGAGGTTCCCGCTCAAGTACCTCGCCAGCCTCTTCAGCGCCGGCGACACGGGCGCCGTGGCCGACCGCCTGAAGAAGCTGATGGCCGTGCGCATCTACCGCCGGTGGAAGACCGCCCACGACGTGCCGGAGGCGAAGATGCGGCAGGCGCTCAACGACACCGGCCTCACGGAGGACTCGGCCGAGGCCATCTACTACCTGACGGCCCTCGCCAAGTTCAACGATCGCTTCGTCATCCCGCCCGCGCACCGCGAGCAGGCCATGGAGATGCTGGAGTTCACGGGGGACGTGAAGGGCTCGACGGGCTTCGGGTTCCGCGAGCACCCGGAGCGGGGGCTGTGATGCGCGCGGCGCTCTACGACGCGCTCGGCGCGGTGCTCGGGCACCCGGGGCCGGGCTACAGTGATGACATCGCCCGCGCGATCGCGCTGTGCGAGGACGGCTACCCGGAGGCGGCGGCCGCGCTCCGGGAGTTCTCTCGGCTGTTGCCCGAGGGCGACCCCTTGGCGCTCGCTGAGCTCCACACCCGCACCTTCGACGTCCAGCCGGTGACGTCGCTGGACGTCGGGTACACGCTGTTCGGCGAGGACTACAAGCGGGGCGCGCTCCTCGCGAACCTGAGCCGCGAGCACGCCGACGCGGGCAACGACTGCGGGCTCGAGCTCGCCGACCACCTGACGAACGTGCTGCGGCTCCTGCCGAGGATGGCCGACGCCGCGATCCGGCAGGAGCTCGTCGCGGTCCTCGTCGAGCCCGCCGTGCGCGAGATGGTGCGCGAGTTCGAGCCGCCGAACCTCGTGAAGAAGGAGGAGCTCTACAGGAAGCACCTGAAGACCGTCCTCGCGACGGCGCCCGGAGAGCAGCGGCTCGCGTACCGCCACGCCCTGCTCGCCGTGAAGATCGTGCTGCAGCGAGACTTCTCGCTGCGCGCGCCGCTGCCGGTCGTCACCGAGTCCAAGTTCACTTCGGCGGTGGGCGCCGAGCTGGGGATTGAAGCATGAACCTCCCGAACGTATTTCTGTTCATCGGCCTGCCGTACATCGCGATGGTGATCTTCCTCGTCGGGACGATCCAGCGGTACCGCGGCAAGGGCTTCAAGGTGTCGTCGCTGTCCTCGCAGTTCCTCGAGGGGCGGGCGCTGTTCTGGGGGGTGGTGCCGTTTCACATCGGCATCCTGATGGTGTTCTTCGGGCACCTGACGGCCTTCCTCGTCCCGCGCGGCGTCCTCTTGTGGAACGGCGATCCGCTCCGGCTGTTGATCCTGCAGGTGACGGCCTTCAGCTTCGGCCTCACCATCCTGGTCGGCCTGGTGGGGCTCCTCGCCCGGCGCTTCACCAACGCGCGGGTGAAGATGGTGACGACGAAGATGGACCTGCTCATCGAGCTGATGCTCCTCGCGCAGGTCGTGCTCGGGCTGTGGACGGCCTACGCCTACCGCTGGGGATCGTCGTGGTTCGCGGCCGATCTCTCGCCCTACCTCTGGTCGCTGTTCAAGCTCGAGCCGAACATCGTCGCCGTCAGCGATCTGCCGCTTCCCATCAAGCTGCACATCGTCAACGCCTTCCTCATCTTCGCGGTCTTCCCCTTCACGCGGCTCGTCCACGTGCTCGTCGCGCCGCTGCACTACCTCACGCGGCCGTACCAGCAGGTGATCTGGAACTGGGACCGCCGCGCCGTCCGCGATCCCGAGAGCCCCTGGGCGCCGACCCGACCGAAGAACAACTGAACAGGGCGCGCCTCGCGCGGCGCGCCTGCCCCTTGCACGGAGAGACAACGCCATGCACAAGCTGACAGTCGTCCACGACGATCCCATCCATCGCCACGCCGAGCGCGACGTGGAGCACGCGGGCATGTCACCGATGGACCCGCCCGAGGCGTACGCGCCGCCCGCGGCCCAGGCGGTCGATCCGGCGGAGTTTCACCCCTACCTCCGGCGGCTGACCGCCGAGCACCACGACCTCGCGGGCGCGCTCGACGCGCTCGAGGGGGTGCTGCAGGCGGCCAAGTCGAGGGGGTTCGACGAGGACGCGGACAGGGGGCTGATGCGGTTCCTCGAGGTGTTCGATCGCGATTTCATCCCCCACAGCCTCGAGGAGGAGGTCACGCTGTTCCCGCTGCTGCGACAGCGGCTGCTCGCCGACGGTGAGCACAGCAGCGGCCCGACCCCGACGACGCCGGTCGACGTCATGCGGCAGGAGCACCAGCGCGCGGTGCAGCTGGCGACCGTCGCGCTGAACCTCATCCGGCTGGGGCCGACGCTGCCCGACGCACGCTCGGCGCAGATCGTGGTCAACGCGGGGTTGCACGCGGTCGAGAACCTCGTCGAGCTGTTGCGCCTGCACATCTTCCGCGAGGACCACATCGTGTTCGCGTCGGCGCATCGGCTGCTGTCACCGGCGGAGCTCGACGCCTTCCCGCCGCGACGCCCGACGTCGTGAGCTGGGCCGGGGGGGAGGCGGGCCCGCAGAGGCCGCAGAGGGGGCGCCGAGCCCGCGACGGCCCGGGCGCGCGCGGGCGCGACGGGCGGACGCGTGAGGTGGTCGCGCGGGGCGTGGCGACGCTGTACCCAGGCTACTTCGCGCTGGTGATGGCGACGGGCATCATCTCGGACGCGTGCGCGCGCTTCGGGCACGCCACGCTCTCGGGGGCGCTGCTCGCGTTCGCTTGCGTCGCGCACGCCGGGCTGTGCGCCGCGACGGCGGCGCGCGCGTGGTGGTTTCGGGCGGAGCTCTCGCGGGATCTCCACGATCCGCGGGTCATCTTCTCCTTCTTCACGGTCGTCGCGGCGAGCGACGTCCTCGGGGTGCAGCTCGCGGGGCACGGCTACCGGGCGGTGGCCGCGGCGCTGTGGGTGTCGTCGCTCGCGATCTGGACGGCGCTGTCGTACTTCAGCTTCGCGCTGCTCATCTTCACGAACGAGCGTCGAGGCGCGGGCGTCGTCCACGGCGGGTGGCTCATCGCCATCGTGGGGACGGAGTCGCTGGTGCTCCTCGGGTTGTTGCTGGCGCCGGGGCTGGGGAGGTGGGAGACGCCTGTCTTCGTCCTCGTGCACACGCTCTGGGGGGTCGGCGTCGTGCTGTACGGCGTCTTCGTCACGCTGTTCTGTCACCGCATCTTCTTCTCTCGCGTGCTGCCGTCGGAGGCGATGCCCCTCTTCTGGGTCATCATGGGCGCGGCGGCGATCAGCGCCAACGCCGGCGCAGGGCTGCTCACGTGCGCGCCGTCCTCGGCGGCCCTCGTGGAGCTGCGCCCCTTCCTCCTGGGCGCGACGCTCATCCTCTGGGGCTGGGGGACGTGGTGGATCCCGCTCCTCTTGCTCATCGGCGTGTGGAAGCACGTGGTGCACAGGGTGCCGATCGTCTACCACCCGATGTACTGGAGCCTGGTCTTCCCCCTGGGCATGTACAGCGTCGCCTCGCACCGACTGTCACTGGCGGCCGGGTGGCCCGCCCTCGCGGCGCTGGCGCACGGCGTCGCGTGGGTGGCGGTCGGGGCGTGGTCCGCGGCGATGGTGGGGCTGGTGCGCGGGCTCGGGCGGTCGGTGGCGGCGCGGTGAGCCAGCGCCGCCGCGGGCGGTCTCGCCTCGCCGGTCGCGACCAGCGTCCGCCACCCGAGCCCGCGAAGGACCTGCTCGCGGAGCCGATCGCGGTCGCGCGCGGTCGCCGCGGAGTGGTAGGGCGCGCCGTCACACTCCACGCCGAGCAGGTGCTCCCCGGGTGGGTCCGGGTGAAGGACGGCGAGATCGATCCGGTAGCCGCTGCAACCGATCTGCGTGTCGACCCGGTGCCCGGCGGCCACCAGCGCGTCGTGCACCTGGCGCTCGACCTCGCTGTCGAAGTCACCCGATCCCCCCTGGCGATGGGTGTGGCTGCCACCCTGCTCCTCGGCGTAGCGAAGGAACGCCTCGAGGTGGCGCGCCCCGGTGGCCCGCGTGCGAGACAGATCGATCTGGTCGTGGGTCAGCCTCGATCCCGCACGTCAGCCGGGCGCGCTCCGCCTCGGTGATGGAGCGCAGGCGCTCCGTGGGCACGACGAGCGGCAGGGCTTCGACCTCGATCGCCTCCCCCGAAAAACAAGGTGGTCAACGCGCTCGTGACCGGCAAGCCGAGATCGGGCTCGGGTGCGGCGTGAGCTTCGCGCCCTCCACGCGCTCGCTCCCCCGGTTCGTCACCCGGACTGCATGGACGAGCGGAACGCCCGCGTGCGCGAGCGCGAGGTTCAGCGTGCTGCGAGCCGATCTCGACCATGGGTCTCCCGGGGGCGGCATCCTAGCCCTCGTCGCGGCGCGTGGGCGACGGCCCCTGGGCTCTCGAGGAGCGTGGCTCCGCGAGCGGCGGCGGCGGCCTCGCGGATCGCGGCAGCGGCACCCCACGTCACGGCACGTCTCGCAGCTTGAAGCGAAACATGCGTCTACGCTGCTGAAATTCGAGCCACAGGTGAGTGTCTGTGATGCCGACCGTCCGGCCGAACGACCCGAACTCCGACGGGAGCGGTAGGTCGTAACAGCTCGAGGTGGCGAGCTCGCACACGCGGGCCGCGGACGCGGCAGGCAGCGGCACGTGGGCTTACCGTCCGCGGCCTGCGGCCACTTCTCGTGTCGCGTTGTAGGGGACCGTGGCGACCTCGACCATCCTCGGGTTCACCGGGTTGCCGTCCGCGTCGAGGTCGGCCGTCCACGTCTCCACCTTGTCGTACACGTTCAGCTTCTGCTGTCCGTA
>JADLFU010000070.1 GCA_020849655.1 Polyangiaceae bacterium
GCAGGGGTGCTCGCGCGGGTGACCGTGCTCCACGCGTCGACGTGGTCCCACGAGAGCAACATCCTGCAGGAGGAGCACACGATCTTCTCGCCGTCGCTGCTGGCGACGATCGTGTACCACTGACGTGAGGGCTGCGCCCTCCGGGCGTCCACGCGCGGTGGAGAGGCGGGGACGGGACTTCCTTCGTCGGGGAGGCCGGATTCGAACCGGCGACATCAAGCACCCAAAGCTTGTGCACTACCAGGCTGTGCTACTCCCCGGGGGGCGCCGCTCTTACCACGTCGCCGACGCCCTCGCACGTCGGTGCGTCCGGGTCGCGGCGCGCGGCGGCGATCGCGAGGTCGACCGCCGACAGGATCGCCCGCGCGTGCGCGAGCAGCACGCGCCCCCGCGGCAGCAGCGTCATGCCCCTCGACGTCCGCGAGAAGAGCCGCCCGCCCAGCTCGCCCTCGAGCGCGTGGATCTGGCGGCTGAGCGCGGGCTGCGCGACGCGCACCCGCAGGGCCGCGCGCCCGACGCTGGCCTCCTCGGCGACCGCGACGAAGTATCGGAGCTGCGAGAGGCTCACGCGCCCGAGCGTGCCGAGCCGCGCGCGAAGACGCAAGGGCCGCGCGCGAAGACGCAAGGGCCGGGCGCGCGAGATCGAAGCGGTATTGGACCCGCCGCCGAGCACGACGCACGGGCTGCTCATGACGATCGAGCTCCTCGGGCAACGGCAGATCGAGGCGATGAGGCGCGCGGGGCGCGCGGCGGCGGAGACGCTCGCCGCGGTGGGCGCGAGGCTGCGGGTGGGCATGACGACCGCGGAGATCGACCGGCTCGTTCGCCACGACACGGCGAGGCGGGGCGGGCGCCCGAGCCAGCTCGGGTACCTGGGGTTCCCTGCGGCGGTGTGCACGAGCCGGAACGACGTCGTGTGCCACGGGATCCCGAGCGCGACCGAGCGCCTCGTGGACGGCGACATCATCAACGTCGACGTCACCACCGAGCTCGGCGGGTGGCACGGCGACACGAGCGCGACGTTCGTCATCGGCGAGGCGAGCGCCGACGCGCGCCGCCTCGTCGAGATCGCGCGCCGGTGCCGCGACGCGGGCGTGGCGGTGGTCCGCGACGGGGCGCGGCTCGGGGACATCGGCGCGGCGATCGAGGAGCTCGCGAGGCAGGAGGGCGTCTCCGTCGTGAAGGAGGTGGGCGGTCACGGCATCGGTCGGAGGATGCACGCGGACCCGCACGTCGCGCACACGGGGCGACGCGGCGCGGGGCCGCGCCTGAAGGCCGGGATGGCGATCACGATCGAGCCGATGGTGAACCTCGGGCGCGCGGCGATCCGGCGCCTCCCGGACGGCTGGACGATCGTGACCGCGGACGGGAGCCTGTCGGCCCAGTGGGAGCACACGGTCATCGTCACGCGCGACGGCTGCGAGACGACGACGCGGTCGCCGAGCGCCGCCGATCTCGACGCGCGCCCGGCGCTCGGGTAGCCGTGCCGCGTCGAAGAGGAGCAGGCGATCGCCGGCTCCGGCGCTTCTGCGGCCCCGAGCGGCGCAGACAAGGCCGGGGCGGGAGGAAAGTCCGAGCTCCGCAGGGCGAGGTGCCAGGTAACGCCTGGTGAGAGCGATCTCGAGGAGAGTGCCACAGAGAACAGACCGCCTCCGGTCGCGTCGCGAGGCGCGGACGGCGGCAAGGGTGAAACGGTGGGGTAAGAGCCCACCGCGCGGCCGGTGACGGACGCGGCACGGCAAACCCCACCTGGAGCAAGGCCACGTAGGGGAGCGACGCGCGTGAGCGCGAGAGGGCGGCCCGCCCGAGCTCCCGGGTAGGCTGCTGGAGGTGCCCGGCGACGGGCGCCCTAGAGGAATGATGCGCCGCCGCGGCGAGGGCGACCGATCCGCGACACAGAACTCGGCTTACGCGCCTCTTCGACCACGACGCCCGGGAGACCGGGCGTCGCGCTTTTGTGCGGGCGGCGAGCGGCGACGCGCGGCGGTGCTGTAGAGTGCGCGGCCATGGTCCGCTACGAAGCCCACGGCGCCGTCGCCGTGCTCACGATCGACAGGCCCGCCGCGCGCAACGCCATCGACGGCTCGGTCGCGACGGGCATGGAGGCCGCGATCGATCAGCTCGAGGCCGACGGCTCGGCGTGGCTCGGCGTGCTCACCGGCGCGGGCGGGTTCTTCTGCGCGGGCGCCGATCTCAAGGCGATCTCTGCGGGGCGAGGGCACGAGCTGCGGACAGCGCGGGGCGGGTTCGGCGGGCTCGTGCAGCGCGAGCGGACCAAGCCGCTCATCGCCGCGGTGGAGGGGCCCGCGCTCGCGGGCGGGTGCGAGCTCGCGCTCGCGTGCGATCTCATCGTCGCGTCGCGGGCGGCGAGCTTCGGGCTGCCGGAGGTGAAGCGCTCGCTGCTCGCGGCGGCGGGCGGGCTGTTCCGCCTGCCGCGCCGTCTTCCGCTGAACGTCGCGATGGAGCTCGCGCTCACGGGCGATCCCCTCGGCGCGGAGCGCGCGCACGCGCTCGGGCTCGTCAACGCGCTCGCGGAGCCGGGCGGGGCGCTCCCCGCGGCGCTCGCGCTCGGCGGGCGCATCGCCGAGAACGGCCCGCTCGCCGTCCAGGAGTCGCGCAAGATCGTGCTCGCGGCCACGTCACGCGACGACGCCGCCCTCTGGCAGGCGTCGTTCGACGCGTTCGCGCGGCTGTCCGAGACCGAGGACTTCAAGGAGGGGCCGCGGGCGTTCATCGAGAAGCGCAGGCCGGTCTTCAAGGGCAGGTAGCGCGCCGGATGCACCCGCTGCGACGTCGCCTGCTCGCCGAGGAGCTGGTGCGGCTGCGGCCGGCCGACGATCACGCGCGCTACGCCGCCGTCCAGCGCCGCGCCCGCATCGATCCCAACCCGCACCAGATCGACGCCGTGATGTTCGCCCTCGCGCGCCTCTCGGAGGGCGGGTGCATCCTCGCGGACGAGGTGGGGCTCGGCAAGACGATCGAGGCGGGCCTCGTGATCGCGCAGCGGCTCTCGGAGGGGGCGAGGCGCGTGTTGGTCGTGCTACCTAAATCTCTCGTCGGGCAGTGGCAGGCCGAGCTGTTCGACCACTTCGGCGTGCAGGCGCGCGAGCTCGGCGACAGCGCGGAGGCGCCCGGCGTCTACCTCGTCGGGCGCGAGCAGGCGGGCGGGGCGCGCGGCGCGGCGGTGCTGGGGTCGGCGCCGCCGTTCGATCTCGTCGTGATCGACGAGGCGCACGAGCTGTTCTCGGGGATCCACCGCCGCTACGGCCGCGACGGCGCGCACGACGAGGCGTCGACGGAGGCGCTGACGGCGCATCGGGTGCGAGGGGTGCTCGCGGGCGCGCCGGTGCTGCTGCTGACGGCCACGCCCATCCAGAACTCGCTCGCGGAGCTCTGGGGCCTCGTGCAGTACGTCGAGCCGACCGGGACGTTGCTCGGGGATCTCGCGACGTTTCGCGACGTGTTCACGGGCGACGACGATCGCCGGCTCACGCCCGGGCAGGCGCACGAGCTGCAGCGGCGGGTCGCGACGGTGTGTCGGCGCACGCTCCGGCGCCAGGCCGCGGAGTTCCTCGATCGACCGTTCGTCGCGCGCCGCGGGCGGCTGGTCGAGCTCGAGATGAGCGCCGAGGAGCGCGCGCTCTACGACGACGTCACCGAGTTCTTGCTCCAGCCGTCGCTCGCCGCGTTCTCGGGGAGGCAGCGGCGCCTGTTGCTGCTCGGGTTCCACCGCCGGATGGCGTCGTCGCTGGCCGCCCTCGCCGCGAGCCTCGACGCCGTGGAGGCGCGCCTCGTCGCGCTCACCTCCGGCGCGGCGCCTCCGTCCGATCCTCACGATCTCGACGACGACGATCCGCTCGAGTCGCGCGAGGAGCCCGCGTCCCCGCTGAGAGCGGCGGAGGCCGAGCTCGCGGAGGTGCGCGCGTTCGCGGCGAGGGCGCGCGCGCTGCCGCGGGACGCGAAGGCGCGCGCGTTCCTCGACGTCATCGCAGAGGTGCGCGCGCGAGGTCGGGACGGGCAGGGGAGCGGCAAGGCGGTGGTGTTCACCGAGTCGCTGACGACGCAGCGGTTCCTTCGGGAGCTCCTGCTGTCGGAGGGCCTCCGGGACGACGAGATCACGCTGTTCCGCGGCGACAACGAGCACCCGCGCGCGCACGCCGCGCTCGCGCGGTACGAGGCCGAGCACCCGCGCCGCGGCGGCCCTCGCCCCACGCGCGAGGCGGCGCTCCGGCTCGCGCTGGTCCACGAGCACGCGACGAGATCCGCCGTGCTGATCTCGACCGAGGCCGGCGCCAAGGGGCTGAACCTCCAGTTCTGCGAGACGGTGATCAACTACGATCTGCCGTGGAACCCACAGCGCATCGAGCAGCGCATCGGGCGCTGCCATCGCTACGGGCAACGACGCCCCGTCACCGTCGTCAGCTTCCTCGCGAAGGGCAACGACGCCGAGCGGCTGACGTGGGACATCCTCTCGCGCAAGCTCGAGCTCTTCGGGGACGTGCTCGGCGCGAGCGACGAGGTGCTCGTCAAGGCGAGCGAGGAGGCCCCGACCGGCGCCGGCAGCGCGCTTTCGCTGGACGTCGAGCGCGAGCTCGCGGACGCGTACGACCGCGCCTCCAGCAAGGCCGAGCTGGTCGCCGCGCTCGCCGCGGCCGCCGACCGGCTGCAGGCGCGTCGCGACGCGTTCCTCCGCGAGCAGGCGCGCACCGCGGCGCTCATCGAGTCGCGCCTCTCGACCGACGTGCAGCGGGTGTTTCGCGGCCTGCGCGACGAGCTGCCGGCGCGGCTCGCGCGCTTCGACAGGGACGTCGCAGATCTCGTCGAGGCGCACCTCGGCGACTCGACGGAGGTGGCTCGAGAGTCGCGCGACGGGCGCATCGTGCTGTCGACCCCGCGCGGCCCTCGGCGCGTCGCCGGCGCGGCCGACCCGGCCGACGACGCCGAGCCGTTGCACCTCGAGCACCCCGTGGTCCGCGCGGCGATCGAGGGCGCGCGGCGCTACCAGGGGGGCGTGGTGCGCCTCCGTGGCTCCGTGGGGCTGTCTCCTGGCGCGCGAGGTGGCCTCGCGGTCGCGCGCGTCACGTACCGCGGGTTCGAGCCCCACGAGCGGCTGGTCGTCGCCGCGATCGTCGACGGCGCGCCGCTGTCGGCCGAGAGGGCGCGCGCGCTGCTCGACGGAGAGATCTCCGACGCCGCAGAGACCGTGGAGCTCGACCGAGCGCTCCTGTCGCAGGCGCTCGAGCAGGCGGTGTTCCTCGATCAGTCGTCGGTCGAGGAGCAGGAGTCTCGGCGCCTCGACGCGGCGCTCGTGCGCCTCGAGCGCTACGCGGACGACCGCGCGATCGTGGCCCGTCGCCAGCTCGCGCGCGTCGAGGCGAGGCTGCGCTCCGCGACCGCGCGCCTCGCGGTGCAGGTGGGCGTCAGCGATCGCGCGAGGGTCGATCGCGAGGTGAGCGAGCTAGGCGCGACGCGTGACGCGCTCGTGGCGAGGATCGACGAGCTCGTCTCGCGCCGGGATCCCGAGCACGCGCGGTGGCGCGACCACTACCGCGCCCTCCGCTTCGAGCCGCCCACGGTCGCGCGGCTGCTCGACGTCGCGTTCGTCGTGGAGGCGCCGTGCTGAGCATGGATGTCGGGGGCCCTTCGTCGCGAGCGCCGGATTCCTTGCGTCCTTCGGCCGCCTTGGGTGAAACCGTGCTCGACGTGGCACGGCCATGCCTGCGCGCGGTTTCAGCCCAATTCGGCTCGAATTCCGCTTCGGTCTCCGACACCCGCTCCTTGGGCTCCCGAAATCCATGCTGAGCCTGCTGCACACCGCCGACTGGCACCTCGGGCGACGCTTCTCGAGCTTCGACGACGGCGATCGCCTCAAGCTGTCGCGCGCCCGGCTGGAGGCCGTCGCCCGCGCGTTCGACGTCGGCGAGAGGTTCCGCGTCGACGCGGCGCTCTGCGCGGGGGATCTCTTCGACGCGCCCGATCCTGGCGAGGAGCACTGGAGGGGCCTGCTCGGCGTGCTCGCGCGCACGCGGCGCGAGGTGCCGATCTTCCTCCTGCCGGGCAACCACGATCCGCTGACGCGCGGCTCGGTGTGGTGGCCCGATCACCCGTTCCGCCGCGGGCTGCCCGGGTGGGTGCACGTCGTCGACCGGGACGACTTCGAGCACGCGCTGCCCCACGACGCCGTGCTGCTCGCGCGCCCGTGCCGATCGACCGCGGGCGACAGCGATCTCGCGCTCCAGCTGCCCGCGCGCGAGCCCGGCGACACCCGGCTCCGCGTCGGGCTCGTGCACGGGAGCACCTTCGATCTGCCCGGCTATCAGACTAATTTTCCTCTCGCGCGAGACGCCGCCGCGCGTCGGGGGCTCGACTACCTCGCGATCGGTGACACCCACGCCTTCCGCGACGTGACGCCCGACCAGCCGGCGCCGACGGTGTATCCGGGCGCGCCGGAGCCGATGACCTTCGACGAGCGCGGCGCGGGCCACGTCGCGGTCGTGTCGCTGCTCCGGCACGGCCTGCGCGCCGAGGTGCGCAAGGAGCGTGTGGGCTACTGGCGCTGGCTCGATCTCACGTGCCGCGACGTCGAGGAGCTGCGCGGGGTGATGTCCCTGCCCGAGCTCGAGCGCGCCGTCGTCCGGGTGAAGCTCGAGATGCAGGTGACGCTGGCCGAGCACGCGGAGGTGGAGCGCATGCTCGGGGAGCTCCGCGGCAACGACGCGACGCACGGGCGCGCGGGCGTGCTCGTCGTCGAGCGCGAGGGGCTCCAGCTGTCACGAGGCGCGGCGCTGACGCTCGAGGACCTCCCGCCCGCGCTCGCAGAGGCAGCGCGCCGGCTCTCGGCGCTCGCCGACGAGGCGACCGACGACGCCGCCCGTGAGCGAGCCGGGCGGGCGCTCGTCCACCTCATGCGCCTGTGGTCGGAGCTCGGGACGTCGTGATGCGCCTGCGTCGGCTGAAGGTGGCGAGGTTCGGCGTCATCGACGAGGCGGAGGTCGCGCTCGGCCCGGGGCTCAACGTGCTCTACGGGCCCAACGATCTGGGCAAGTCGACGCTCGGGCACGCCCTCCGCGTCGCGCTCCTGCTCCCGGCGAAGAGCACGGTCACGCACGCGTTCGTGCCGTGGCAGGGCGCGGGCGATCCGACGGTCGAGCTCGAGTTCGAGGTCGGGCCCCGCGAGATCTGGTCGGTGACGAAGCGCTTCGGGCCGCGCGGCACGGCGACCCTGTCGTGGTCCAAGGACGGGCGCGACTTCGACGAGAAGGCGCAGGGCAGGGACGTCGACCGCCGCCTGCGCGCGCTGCTCGCGTGGGGGCTGCCCGAGCCGGGACCTGGCGCGCCGCGCGGGATGGCGACGTCCTTCCTCTCGACCGCGCTGCTCTCCACGCAGGCGGGCGTCGCCGAAGTGCTCGGCGCGGGTCTCGCCGAGGACTCGACCGACGAGGGGCGTGTGCGCCTCGCGGCGTCGCTCGCGGCGGCCTCGGCCGATCCCGTGATCACCGAGGTGCTGGAGCGCGCGCACGCGCGCCGCGACGAGGCCTTCACGCCCTCGGGGGCGAAGCGCCGCGCGCAGGACGGGCCGCTGCGCCGCGCGGCTGATCTGGTCGGTGAGCGCGCCAAGGAGCAGGCCGAGTGCGAGCGTCGCGTCGAGGAGGCGCGCGGCGTCGAGGAGGAGGTCGAGCGGCTCACCCGCGCCGTGGCGGCGGCGCGCTCGGAGGTCGCAGAGCGTCGGCGCGAGCTCGACCGCGTCGACGCCGCGCGCGCGCAGGCGGCGGCTCGCGTCGAGGCCGAGGCCGCCGCGCGCGAGGCCTCGCGGTCGGTGGCCGAGATCGCAGCGCGCGACGCCGAGCTCGAGCGCCTCGCCGCCGCGCTCGCCGAGGCCGAGCAGACGACGCGCGCGCGCGTGGACGCCGCAGCCCGCGCCCGCGCCGCCGAGGCCGCGATCGAGCGCGAGAACAATCCTCACGATGCCGACCTCGCGCGCGCCGAGCTGGAGGCGGCGCTCGCCGCGGCCTCGGGGGCGCGCGCCGACCGAGAGGCCGAGCTCTCTCTCGCGGAGGGGCGGCTGGCAGAGATCGCCGCGGCGCGCGCGCGGCGCGACCAGGTCGCCGCGCTCGCGGCCGAGGTGGCGCGGGCTCGCGTCGCGGTGGAGGCCGAGCAGACGCGCGTGGCGCGCGCGGCCGAGGAGCTCGCCGACGCGCTCCGGGCCCGCGCGCGCGCGGAGCTGTTGTCGCGGGCGAGAGAGGTCGGGCTCGCGCGGCGTGACGTCGAGCGCCTCGAGGCGGACGCGCGGCGCCGCGCAGACCTCGTGGATGAGCTCACGCGAGACAGCGAGCGCGTCGCGACGATCACCGCGGCGCGCCGCGAGCTCATCGTCCCGGCGGCCGACGCGCTCCGGGCGCTCCGCGCGCTCGAGCGGAGGCTCGCGACCGCGCGGGCGACGCTGGAGGTCGGCGTGACGATCGAGCTCGATCCGGAGCGCCCGCTCGACGTGGAGGTCCAGCTCGATCGCGGCGACGTCACGCGAGCGCGGATCGACGCGCGCTGGACGACCTCCGCGAGCTCCGAGGTGACGCTGTCCGTGGGCGGGCTCGGGCGCGTGCACGTGCGGGGTGGGGCCGCCGAGGCGCGCGCCGCCGTGGCGGCCCTCGAGCGACGCTGGAGCGAGGAAGCCGCGCCGGCGCTGGAGGCCGCGCGCGCCCGCGATCTGGACGATCTCGAGGCGGTCGCGTCTCGAGCGTCTGCGCTCGACGAGGAGCGCGCCCGTCTGGAGATCGAGAGGTCGCGGGCCGAGTCGGCGCTCGCCGCGCTGCCTGACGTGTCCGGGGCGCTCTCGCAGGCGCGCGAGCACCTGGCCGAGCGCGCGGCTTCGCTCGGCGCAGACGCGGCGGCGGCGGAGCGCGAGCTCGCCACGCTGGGGCCCGGCGGCCTCTCGGCGCTGATGTCCACCGCTGCAGAGGAGGAGGCGCGCGCGAGGGAGCTGACGTCTGGCGTCGCCTTGGCGACGCTCACCGAGCGCCTGGCCCAGGCCGAGCGGCGCTGGTCCGACGAGGACGCGGCCGCGCGCGAGGGCGAGGCGACGCTCGGCGGGGCGCTCGAGGAGCGCGAGGGCGAGGCGCGCGCGCAGGTGGCGGCCGTGCGCGCGGGCGTCTCCGAAGCGCGCGCGCGCGTCGCGGCCACGGGAGAGGCGCTCGCGCGTCTGGCGAGCGAGGAGCGCGCACGGCGTGAGCGGCAGGCGACGGCGCAGGAGGCGGCGCGCGCTGCCAGGGCGGAGGCAGAGGCCGCGCTCGCCGTGTCCGAGCGCGACGCGGCGACGCTCGACGCGCAGCGCGCCGTGCGCGCCGCGGAGCGCGCGAGGTTCGATCTGGACGCGGCCCAGCGGCTGGCGGCGGAGACGGCCGCGCGCGCCGCGGAGCTGCCGGAGGTCGCCGCGCTCTCCGACCCGGACCGCGCGCTGCTGGCCTCGACGCTGGAGCGCGATGATGGGCGCGCGCGTGAGCAGGAGATCGAGCTCGATCGCCGGCGCGGCGCGCTCGAGCAGCTGGGCGGCCACGTGGCGCGCGAGCGGCTCGCCGAGGCGGTCGAGGCGCGAGGCGAGGCCGACCGCCACCACCGCGCGCTCGACGTCGACTACGAGGCTTGGAAGCTGCTGTACGACACGCTGAAGGAGGTCGGCGACGAGCAGGCGAGCCACCTCGGGACCGCGCTCGCGCCGACCCTCGGCGCCGCGTTCGATCGCCTCACCGAGCGGCGCTACGGAGGCGTCTCGCTCGCGGCCGATCTGCAGACCGAGGGCGTCGTCACCGGCGGCGCGACGCGCGATCCCGCCTCGCTGTCCGTCGGCACGCGGGAGCAGCTGGCGACGCTGCTGCGGCTGTCGCTCGCCGAGCGCCTCGCCGCGCCGCTCCTGCTCGACGATCAGCTCGTGCAGAGCGACGCCCCGCGCATGGCGTGGCTGCGGGCGCTCCTGCTCGACAAGTGCGCGACCTTGCAGCTCGTGGTGCTCACCTGCCGCCCCCTCGACTACCTCGACCGCGACGAGCTGCCCGGCGACGAGGCGCCGGGCCGTGACTCGCGCGAGGGCCGCGTCCGCGCCGTCGACCTCGCGCGCGTCATCCGCGCCGGTCGCCGCGGGCCCTGACGCTCGGTCACGCGAGGGCGGGGCCGGGTGGGCGCGCGAGCTGACGCCACGACCAGAGGGGCTCGAGGTTTCCCCGCCAGACCTCGGACACCTCGACCCGGTGCAGCGACACGCACCGGTGGCACGCCTCGCCCTCCGGCCCGGCGAGGGCGGCGAGCCGCGGGCTCTCGAGCAGCTCCGCGAACGAGGTGCGTCGCACGTTGCCGATGGGCCGCGTGCCCCAGCGCATGCAGTCGACGACGTCGCCGTTCGCCTCGATCGGGAGCATCAGCTTCGGCCAGTGGCACCGGTACTCGGGCGGGCCCTTCGACATCATCTCCAGGTGCGTGCGCGAGTTGAGCACCGGGTACCCACGCCGCTTCAGCTCCAGGATCTGCGAGAAGGCGGCGCGCAGCTCGTCGTCGGGCGCCGCGTAGCTGGAGAGCCCGGCGTCGCCCACGGTGGCGGCCTCCTCGCGGAGCGCGTTGAACACGCCGAGCACCCTCATCGACGCGCAGAGCTCGGCCATCGCCTCGATCGACGCGCGGTCGACGTTCGCGCGCTGCAGCGTGCAGATGTAGACGATCGGCTTCTCGGGGGCGCGCGCGCGGACGGCGTGCGTCGCGCGCACGATGGTGTCGAAGAGCCGGGGGATGCGCCGGAGCTCGTCGTGCAGCGGCGACGCGTGGTCGACGCTGATGCACAGCCGGTCGACGTGCGCCGCCACCGCGTGGAGGTGCCGCTCGAGCAAGAAGCCGTTCGTCACGAGGTGCGTCTCCATGCCGAGCCCGTGCGCGTGCGCGACGATCCGGTCGAAGTCGCGGACGAGCAGCGGCTCGCCGCCCCACATGGACAGCCCCACGAACCCCGCGCGCGCCGCGTCGGCGTGGAGCGCCAGGATCTCCTCGGTCGTCAGCTGGTCGCGCGGATCGTAGAAGTCGGGGTTCCACGCGCAGAACCCGCAGCGCGCGTTGCAGCGGGCCGTGAGCGCGTGGACGAGGTAGAGCGGGTGGCGGTGGGCGACGCGGGCGTGGACGACGCGCGCGGCGAGCTCGAGGGTCTTCATCGTTGCCTCCTGCGGTCGAGGCCCCGCGCGAGCGACGTCGCGAGCGCGAGGACGTGGCGCCGACGCCGCCGGAGCGCGTCGGCAGAGTGTGGCGCCGCGCCGATCACGGGCGGCAGGAGCGGCGCGTACAAGAAGTAGCCAGAGATCGCGCCGAACAGGCTGATGGCCCGCTGCGCGGCCTCGCCGCCGTCGCCGAAGTGCTCGGTGAGGATCGCGCGGAGCGGCGCGACGAAGCGAGCCAGCTCGGGCGCGTCGGGCCGTGGATCGAGCATCTCGCGCGCGAGCAGCCGCTGCAGCTCGCCGTCCTCCGCGAGACAATCGAAGTACGCGCCGGCGAGCCGCCGAGCGAGCGCCGCCGCGCCGTCGCGAGGCCCGCCAGGGAGCGCCGCCCCGAGGCGCGTGAGCAGCGCCCGCTGCGCCTCGTCGAGCGCGGCGGCGTAGAGGGCCGCCTTGCCGCCGAAGTGGTAGTTGATCATCGCCGCCGTGACGCCCGCGCGCGCGGCGATCTCGTGCACCGACGCGGCCTCCCGGCCGTGCGCGGCGAACTCCGCGCGCGCCGCGGCGAGGATGCGCGCGCGGGCGTCCGTGTCGGGGGGCGGGGCGGGCGAGGCTGCGCGGGAGGAGTTGCTCACTAAACAACTATTTAGTTTCGACCCCGCGCTTGTCAAGCGGACGCGGGCCAGCCCGGGCCACGCCCGCGAGGGCCCGCCGTGGGCCCGCGTCGGGCGCCCTACTTCGAGACCGCGGCGCAGAGGCCGGACTGGCAGCGCGCCTCGACGGGCACGCACTCGTACGCGCAGCTGCGGCCCCTCGATTCGTACTCGGCGACCAGCTCGCGCGCCTTCTCCTCCACGGCTCGTTGCTCGGCGCGGGAGACGGCGACGCCGCAGCCGAGCGGGCAGCTCGTCGACGCGAGCACGCAGTCCGTGTCGGCGGCGCAGGCCCGCCGCGTGGCCACGAACGCGTCGAGGTCGGCCTTCAGCTCGGCCTCCGTGCGCGGACCGGCGCCGCACGCGGCGGCGAGCAGCATCGCCGCGGCGAGGGCGCGCCTCACCACCATGGCTCGAGGCAGCCCGCGCTCGACGAGCGCTCCACGAGCTCGCCCTTGTACGAGGAGGCCGCGCCGGTGAGCACGGCGTCGAGCTGATGGCGCGCGGCGTCGGCCTGCTGCCGGGCGTCGTCGATCTCCTTCGTGAGCTTCGCGGCGCCCGCCTCGTCGCACGGCTGCACCCCGAAGGCGCAGGCCAGCATCTTCTGCTCGGCGTCGCTCAGGCGCTTCTCGGCGGCGCCGCAGGTGTCGGCCTGGATCTTCCCGTAGGCGAGCGCGAGCTTCGCGGTGCGCGCGTCGACCTTGCGCAGCTTCGCCTGCGCCTCGCCGGGCTTCAGCGCCTCCTGGTACGCGGCCATGCCCTTCGTGAGGACGCCCTCGGTCTCGAGCTCCGTCGCGCGGGTGGCTGCGCCGACCGCGACGGCGCCGTCCGGGCCCACGTCGGCGAACGCCCTCGTCCGCGCGCGCGCGACGAACCCGGCGAGCTCGGCGACCGTGAGCTTCGCCTTCGCGGCCTTCGCCTTCTGCGCGCCCAGCTCTCGCATCGCGGGCACGAGCGCGGCGTCCTTCGACGACAGCGCCTCGCGGAAGGCGCCGCTCCTGTGCAGCGCGAGCGCGTGGGCCACGACCAGCTTGCCGAGCGACGCCGCCGCGTCTCGGGCGCTGCCCTGCGCGAGGCCCGCGATCTTCCCGAGCTCGGCCTCGAACGCCGCGAGATCCTGTGCGTCGCGGAGCTCTGCCTCGCCGTCCACCGCGAGCGACGGGAACCTCGCGGAGAACGTCCGATCGTCCGGGAACGCGAGCTTGCCGAGGCGCACCTCGAGGCCGCCGTCGCGCTTCCACGCGCGCGCGTAGACGATCTCGCCGTCCTTGCACTCGCGGCGCTTCGCGAGGTAGCGGGCGAGATCGCTCGTGCGCTCGCCGCAGACCGACAGCGCGGCGCCCATCCCGTCGTCGAGCGCGGTCGCGACCTCACGGTTCTTCAGCGCTCCCGCCCGCGTGAGCACCGGCGCCGCCGGGCGCCCCGCGCCATGGGTGATCCCGAGCGACAGGACGGCGGCCGCGATCCCGGGCTTGTCTCCGGCGACCTCGCAGCGCGCCCGGTACGCGTCGACCTCCTTCAGCGCGGCCTCGCAGGCGAACGTGTTCGAGCACGACGAGCCCTTGCCGATGTCGGCGAACAGATCCTCGCAGCTCCGGCCGTCGAGCTTGCCCTTGCGGCCGGTCTTGCGCTCGACGACGCGCTCGAGCATCCGCACCGTGAGCGGAGACGCCTCGAGCTTGCTGCAGCGGGTGGCCCAGGCCTGCACCGCCTCCGCGCAGTCGCCCGTCTTCGGGCACCCGTCGCGCAGCAGCGCCTCGGACTCCTCGCTGCACGGGCTCGCGTCCTGGCGCGCCTTCGCGGCGAGGTCGGGCAGGGCCTTCTTCACGGCGTCGACGTGGTCGGGATCGTGCGGCTCGCAGCGCGCGAGCCAGTCCTTCGCGAGATCCTTCGCGTGGACGCAGCCTGCGCCCCTGCACT
The DNA here is from genome assembly GCA_020849655.1 of Polyangiaceae bacterium. Classification (GTDB taxonomy): domain Bacteria; phylum Myxococcota_A; class Polyangia; order Polyangiales; family Polyangiaceae; genus JADLFU01. Next base: position 13,754 of record JADLFU010000070.1, read on the forward strand.
CCGCCTCGCCCTCGATCCACGTGAACGCGGCCTTGCACTCGGTCGGATGGCCCCCCGACGCCTCGCGCGTCGCGTAGAGCCACTCGTTCGAGTGCGGCGTGTCGTCCCATGGGTCGGCCGGCCGAGGCGGCTCGGCGCGGCGCTTCGGAGCCTCGCTCGCGCACGCCGCGACGAGCAACAGCGTGGAGGCGAGCAGGCGTCTCACCATGTCACCCCTTCGGCGCGAGCTGCTTGTCGTCCGCCGGCGCCGTGACCGCCTCGGCCGCGGGGGGCGAGGCCGCCTCGAGGCGGTGCTTCACCTCGGAGCTGACGCGGTCGCCGAGCGCGGAGATCACCTTGCCCATCAGCTCGGGCGCCTCGCGCACGAGCGAGCCCCAGCTGCCCTGCGCGTCGCCGTCGACGGTGAGGATCTTCGGCACGCCGTCGCGGCCGATGGCGATCGCCGCGATCGGATCGAGCTCGATGCCGCCCCCCGCCGCCATGCCTCCCGTCTCGCCGCCGTGCCGCTCGCCCCGCGCGCCCGCCTTGGCGCTGCCGACGCCGAACGCCATGCGCACCCGGTGCACGGGGATGACCATCGCGTCGCCCGCGGGCTCCGCTACGCCGACGACCGTCTCGCTCTTCGCGATGTGGTGGATGCCGTCGAGCAGGTTCTTGACCACGTCGTGAATTCGCTCAGCCATGAGTTGCCTCCTTCGAGTGGGCGGGGTCGTCCCGCCGAAACACGCGCACGTTGCGCACCAGGAACCACGCGAGCGCGAGCGCGCTCCTCACAGGATACACGCGGACCACGCCGTCCACGTCGAGCGCGAGCTCTCGCTCGCCGTGCCAGATGGGGTCAGGGCGCACCGTCACCCGGCCGCCGAGGACGTTGTCGAGCACGAGGAGCCAGCCCATCCACAGGCCCATCGTCGCCGGATCGTCGAGCCCGTACCGCACGCGCGCGTCGATCCACCCCACGCGCACCACGCGCCGCTCCTGCAACAGCGCGAACGCGAGATCGATCGGATCGAAGAACCTCGTCAAGAGCGCCCACGCCCGCTCCGCCCGCGCGATCCACGTCGAGAGCGGGACGCTCGGGCCCGCCCGCCTCGGCGCGAGGTTCGACAGCGAGTCGTTGACCCAGACCCTCCCGAGCCCCTGCACCACCAGCCGCGGCGGCACGCCCCGCGCCGTCGCGAGCGCGAGCGACATCGGCCCCACCGAGGCCCCCGACACGATCGCGAACTGCCCCGCCGGCGTCAGCTTGGCGGCGAGCGAGATCGAGACCGTGATGGGCCACAGGTACGACAGGACGGCCGCGAGCACCGTCAGCGTGAGCAGCGCGGCGAGCGCCCATTCCATCAGCGCTTCGGGGGAAGCTCCTTCTTCTGCGGCGCGGCGGCGACGGCGGGCGCGGCCGCCTGCACGAGGTCGACGCCCTTGCGGACGACGGCCGCCTTGCCCTTGTTGATGCTGACGAGGTGCGGCACGCCGTCCGGGCCGACGACGACGAACGCGCGCGGCTCGACCGTGAGGCCCCCTGCCGCGGTCCCTCCCTCGACGCCCGCCGTCTTCTCGTCGCGCTTGCCGCCGAGATCGGCGCCGGCGGTGCCGAACCCGATCGTCACCTTGCAGAGCGGCATCACCTTCGCCTGGCCGGCGTCGCGGACGTGGCCGGTCACGCTGTCGCTCGACGCGATCTTGCCGAGCTCACCCAAGAGATCCTTCACGAGATCGTTGATCATGCGCTGCTCTCTCCCTCTGTGGTCACTTCCCGCGGAACGCCGCGGCCCGCTTCGCGAGGAAGGCGCTCATGCCCTCCTTCTGGTCCTCGCTGCCGAAGAGTACACCGAACGCCTGCGCCTCGAGCTCGTGCGCGGCCGACAGCTCGAGATCGGCGCCCTTGTGCATCACGCGCTTCGCCGCGGCGATCGCGAGCGGGCCCTTCGCCGCGATCTTCTTCGCGACGTCGGTGACCCGCGAGAGCAGCTCCGCGCGCGGCACGACGTCGTTCACGAGCCCGATGCGCCGCGCCTCCTCCGCGCCGATGACGTCGCCGGTGAACACGAGCTCGCGCGCCTTTGCGGGGCCGACGCGCCGCGAGAGCCGCTGCGTGCCGCCGAAGCCGGGGATGACGCCGAGGTTGACCTCGGGCTGCCCGAGCTTCGCGTGGTCGGCTGCGTACGCGAGATCGCACGCGAGCACGAGCTCGCAGCCGCCGCCGAGCGCGAACCCGTTGACCGCCGCGAGCACGGGGAACGGGGACATCTCGAGCTCGTAGCCGAGCCGGTGGCCCGCCTCGGAGAACGCGTACGCCTCGGGCGCCGTCATCTGCTGCATCGCCGCGATGTCCGCGCCCGCGACGAAGGCCTTGTCGCCGGCGCCCGTGAGGATGAGCGCGCGGACGGCGTCGGGGGCGGACCGCAGCGACGTCACCGCCAGGGTGAGCTCGCGGATGACGAGCGGCGAGAGCGCGTTCAGCTTGTCGGGGCGGTTGATGGTGATCCGGGCGACGGCGCCGTCGCGCTCGACGAGGAGGGTCTCGTAGGTCGTGGTCATCGCTCGCTCCTCACCGCGACAGCGACGCCGCGCCGCGCTGGCCCTTGTCGTCGTAGGCGTAGAACCCGCGCTTGGTCTTCTTACCTAGCCAGCCCGCCGCGACGAGGTTGCGCAGCACGACGGCGGGCGCGTACTTGTCGCCGCCGATCTGGGTCTGCAGCACCTCGGCGATCGCGAGCACCGTGTCGAGGCCGATGAGGTCGGCGAGCTCGAACGGGCCCATCGGGTGGTTCAGGCCGAGCTTCGCGCCCTGATCGAGGTCCTCGATCGAGCCGACGCCGTCCTGGTACGCGAGGCACGCCTCGTTGAGGAAGGGGATGAGCACGCGGTTGACGAGGAACCCCGGGTGGTCGTTCGACGTGATCACCGTCTTGCCGAACCGCGCCGCGAGCGCGCGCGTCAGCTCGACCGTCTCCGGGCTGGTCGCCGTGCCCTTCACGATCTCGACGAGCTTCATCACCGGCACGGGGTTCATGAAGTGCATCCCGATGAAGGCGGTCGGGCGGCTCGTCACCGCCGCGAGCTTCGTGATCGAGATAGACGAGGTGTTGGTCGCGAGCAGCGCGCCCTCGCGGAGCACGGCGTCGACGCCGCGCAAGAGCTCGAGCTTCAGCGTCGTGTTCTCGGTGGCCGCCTCGACGACGACGTCGCACGGCGCGAAGCCCGCCTTGTCGCCGATGGGCTCGATGCGCGCGCCCGTGGCGTCGCGCGTCGCCGCGTCGAGCTTGCCCTTGTCGACCTGCCTGCCCAGCTGCGCGAGGATGCCCGCCTTCGCCTTCTCGGCGACCGCGAGCGAGACGTCACAGAGCTTGACCGACAGGCCCGCCTGCGCGGCCACCTGCGCGATGCCCGCGCCCATCTGCCCGGCGCCGAGCACCCCGAAGACCTTCACGTCGTTTGCGTCCATCCGCGCGGGATGCCACGGGCCGCCGCGCGCGCAAAGCCGTCGAGCCCCCGCGCCTCGCGCGTCCGCTACACTCGCCGGCCGCGATGCTCTTCACCCGCCCCGACGGCGTGCGCGCCGGCGACGTGCCGCCGTTCCGCCGGATCATGCCGTTCATCATGCCCACGCGGAACGAGTCGGCGGTGTACTTCGAGCAGGAGATCGCCCTCGACCGGGCGCTCGCGTTCCTCGACGAGGCGAGCGCGCGCACGGGGCGGCGCGCGACGTTCTTTCACCTCTTCCTCTGGGCGTCGGTGCGCGCGCTCGCGGAGCGCCCGCGCCTCAACCGCTTCGTGATGGGCGGCCGCGTGTGGCAGCGCGACGGGATCTGGCTGTCGTACTCGGCGAAGAAATCGCTCGTCGACGGCGCCCCGGTCGTCGTGATCAAGCGCCGGTTCGCGCCGGACCTCTCGTTCGACGATCTGCTCCTGCAGGTCTACTCCGACCTCGAGCGCGGCAGGAGCGACGAGGAGAGCCACGTCGACAAGGAGCTCGGCCTCTTCTTGCGGCTGCCCGGGCCGGCGCTGCGGCTCGGCGTCGGCGCGCTCCGGTGGCTCGACCGGTGGAACCTCCTGCCCGCGAGCTACATCGAGCACGATCCGCTCTACGCGAGCATGTTCGTCGCGAACCTCGGCAGCGTGCGCCTCGACTCCGCCTACCACCACCTCTACGAGTACGGGACGATCCCGATCTTCGCGGCGCTCGGGCGGTTCCGTGAGGTGGCGGCGGTCGAGCACGGCGCCCTCGTTGCCCGCCGCGTCTGCTCGGTGAAGTACACGCTCGACGAGCGCGTCGAGGACGGGCTGTACTGTGCCGCGGGGCTGGAGGTGATCCGGCGCGTGCTGGAGGACCCGGAGGCGCACGCGGATCGTCGGCCGGCGGACAGCGAGCGGTGAAGGGGTCGGCGTTCGCGGCGCTACGCTCTCCCGGCGCTCCACGCCTCACCCCCCGAACCGCGCCGCTCGCCCGCCCGCCAGCGCCGCGAACGCCCGGCGCACCTCGGCCCACGCGCGCGGCTCGCGGTACATCACGAAGTGTCCATCCTCCCGTTGAGTTGGCATCAGCTGCAAGTACGCGACCGGCGCGGCGCCCCCCGTCGTCGGCGCCGGCGCCCCGAGCCAGGGGATGGGCCGCGCGACGGGCGACAGCGGAGTCGCGCCGAGCGCGCGGGCGAGGGCGTCGGCGGCGGCGTCGGGGTTGTAGCTGTCTCCGAGCCCGCCGATGTGCAGGACGCTCCGAGGAGGTGCGCCGGCCTCGCGGTAGAGGCGCGCGTAGGCCTCGGGATCGGACGGCATGCCAACCCATCCGATGAGGGTGAGCAGCGGGTGCGCGCTGTCGAGCTCGCCCGGCGCCATGCCGAGGTAGCCGATCAGGAGATCGCGGACGCGCGCGAGCTCCTTGTTGTGCAGGGCGCCGAGGCGAACGTCGCCGCCGCAGCCGGAGAGGACGACGCTCGTCACGCGCGGATCGAGGGCCCCCAGGATGGCGAGCGACTGGCTGCCTTGCGAGTGGCCTGCGACCCCGACCCGCGCGCGCGAGAGGCGAAACCCCGGCACGTCGGGGCGCGCGCCGAGCCCGACGAGCTGCGCCGCGTCGAGCCCCGCGAACAGCGTGACCAGCGACGCGGCGTCGGCCACGGCCTGCGCCATGTTGCCGTGCGCGGCCTGGGGGCGCAGCGGGTTGTAGAACATCAGCGGCGCGGGGAAGTCCGCGAGCGGGACGCGGATCGGCCCGAGCGCGATCGAGACCTCGGCGCTGCGCCCGGGTCGCGCGCCCGGGTCTCCCGGCGTGCCGTGCAGCGGCTGATCCGTCGACACCACGGCGACGCCCTCGGCCGCCGCCCAGCCGGCGAAGTCGCGCGCGCCGACGAACGAGAACGCGTCGCCCTGGGTTCCGTGCGCGGAGATGACGAGCGGCACGTCGCCCCCGAGGCGCCTGCGCGGGACGGTGAGCACGAAGCGCGCGCGCAGCATCGCCCCGCACTCGGGCGTGTGCCAGCGGGCGGGGAGCGCGACGGGCGCGAGCGCGCCGGACTCGACCCGCACGGCGCCGCCGCGGGAGACGAACGGCGCGTCGTCGGCGCCCTGCTGGAAGTTCGGCGTGCAGTACAGCCCCTGGATGACGTCGTAGCCGTCCGGCCCCGGCTGGGTCCTGTCAGGCGCCCAGGTCGCCGCCACGATCCGCGGCGCCGCGCGCGCGCCGGCCGCCGCCGCGGCGCGCCCGAGCGCGTCGGGGGTCGCCGTGCGGAACACCGCGAGCGACGCGACGTCGGCCCGCGGGACGCCCATCGACTCGAGCGCGTCGAGCGCCGGCGCGTGCAGGCGCCGCGCGGCCTCCTCGGTGGGATCGGCGCGCGGCCTCGTCCACTTGGTCCACTCGAGCTCGTCGGGCGTGCCGAGCGGCGGGCTCGCGAGCGAGCGCCGCACGACGAGGGCGTACGTCGTCGCGGGGCGCAGCATCACACCCGCGAGGGTGGAGAGCGCGAGCGTGCCGCCGGGGACGTACGCCGTGGCGGCTGGGTACGCGCGCGACACGAGCGGGGCGCGACGTCCGCGCTCCGGGCTCGCCGGGTCGACGTCGACGAGCGCGATGGGAGACCCGGCCTCCACCGTGCGCTCGGGCGAGGGGAGGGCGGTCGGCGCAGGACCAACGAACCTGACATACATCGTCGGCGACAGGGAGGCGCCGTCGAGCCTCGAGGCCGCCTCGACATAGCGGCTCGCGAGCGGGCTCGTCGCGAAGGGGAACCCCCGCAGATCGAAGCCCGTCGGCGACCGCCACAGCTCGCTCGGGAACGGCAGGGTCGCGAGCGACGGCGCCGCGCCCGCGCGCGGCAGCTGGAACGCGATGGCCGTCACCCCCGGCTGTCCGACGGCGGGCGTGTACCCCTTGTCGGCGGGGCGCGACGGCGCGGCCGCCGGGCGACACCCGAGGAGCGCCACGGGGACGACGACCAGCTCGAGCCTGAACCTGTGCATCAGCTCCAAGCATCACCTCGCCTCGCGCGGGGACAATGGGCCCGGGGCGTCCGTCGGAGAATTCATGACAGGATGCGCCAGGTCCGCGGCGCGCGAGCGCGCGACCGTCAGCCGTAGGAGTCGACGGGCGGGCACGTGCAGACCAGGTTGCGGTCGCCGAACGCCCCGTCGACGCGCGACACACACGGCCAGAACTTGCGCGCGCGCGTCCACGCGGTGGGGAACACGGCCTGCTCGCGCGAGTACGGGCGATCCCACGCGCCGACCGCCACCTCGGCGGTGTGGGGCGCGCGCTTCAGCGGGTTGTCGTCGCGCGGCATCGCGCCCGACTCGATCTGTCGCACCTCCTCGCGGATGGCGATCATCGCGTCGCACAGCCGGTCGAGCTCGGCGAGCGACTCGCTCTCGGTCGGCTCGACCATCAGCGTGCCGGGCAGCGGGAACGACATCGTCGGCGCGTGGAACCCGTAGTCCATCAGGCGCTTGGCGAGATCGTCGACCTCGACGCCCGAGGTGGCCTTCAGCCCGCGCGTGTCGAGGATGCACTCGTGCGCCACCATCCCGCGGGCGCCGACGTACGCGACCGGGTAGTCGGCCGAGAGCCGCTTCGCCACGTAGTTCGCGTTGAGGATGGCGTGCTCCGTCGCCGCCCGGAGACCCGCCGCGCCCATCATGCGGATGTAGGCCCAGCTGATGAGCAGGATGCTCGCCGAGCCCCACGGCGCCGCGGACACGGGGCCCGCCGAGCGCGCGCCGCCGACCTCCACGACCGGATGACTTGGCAAGAACTCGACGAGGTGCGCGGCCACGCCGATGGGCCCCATGCCGGGCCCGCCGCCGCCGTGCGGGATGCAGAACGTCTTGTGGAGGTTCAGGTGGCAGACGTCGGCGCCGAAGTCTCCGGGGCGGCACAGGCCGACCTGTGCGTTCATGTTCGCGCCGTCGAGGTACACCTGCCCGCCGTGCGCGTGGACGATCTCGGTGATCCTGCGGATCTCCTCCTCGAAGACGCCGTAGGTCGACGGGTACGTGACCATCAGCGCCGCGAGGTTGGGCGCGTTCGCCGCTGCCTTCGCCTCGAGATCGGCGAGGTCGACGTTGCCCCGGTCGTCGCACTTGACGACGACGACCTTCATGCCGGCCATCACCGCGGAGGCGGGGTTGGTGCCGTGCGCGGAGGCGGGGATGAGGCACACGTCACGGCGCTGGTCGCCGCGCGCGTGGTGGTAGGCACGGATGACCAGGAGCCCCGCGTACTCGCCCTGTGAGCCCGCGTTCGGCTGCAGGGAGATGCCGGCGAACCCGGTGATCTCGGCGAGATCGCGCTCGAGCTCGGCGAACAGCTGCGCGTAGCCCGCGGCCTGGTCGCGCGGCGCGAACGGGTGGACGCGGCCGAACTCGGGCCACGTGATGGGCATCATCTCGGCCGTCGCGTTCAGCTTCATCGTGCACGAGCCGAGCGGGATCATCGCGGAGGTCAGCGAGAGATCGCGGGCCTCGAGCGCCTTCAGGTACCGAAGCATCTCGGTCTCCGAGTGGTACGACGAGAACACCGGGTGCCCGAGGTACCGGCTCGTGCGCGCGAGCGCCCCGCCGATGCGCGGGGTCGCCGCCTTCGCGAGCAGGAGCGCCGCGGGCGCGCCCGTGCCGAAGCACGCGAGGATCGCGTCGACGTCGGCGGCCGTCGTGGCCTCGTCGAGCGCGACGGTGACGGCGGCGCCGAGGCTGCGGAGGTTCATCCCGCGCTCGGCCGCGAGGGCGACGACGCGCGCGGCCTCGGCCTCGCCGACGTCGGCGCGCACGGTGTCGAAGAACACGCCGTGGCCTACCCTCACGCCGAGCCTCGACAGGCCGTCGGCCAGCGTGCACGCGAGGCCGTGGACGCGCGCGGCGATGCGGCGGAGCCCCTCGGGCCCGTGGTAGACGGCGTACATGCTCGCGGTGATCGCGAGCAGCGCTTGCGCCGTGCAGATGTTGCTCGTCGCCTTCTCGCGTCGGATGTGCTGCTCGCGCGTCTGCAGCGCCATCCGCAGCGCGGGCTTGCCGGTCGCGTCCTTCGAGACGCCGATGATGCGGCCGGGGAGCTTGCGGACGTGCTCCTGCTTCGTCGCGAAGTAGGCCGCGTGCGGGCCGCCGTACCCGAGCGGCACGCCGAAGCGCTGCGCCGAGCCGACCGCGATGTCCGCGCCGAGCTCGCCGGGCGGGACGAGCAGCGTGAGCGCGAGCAGATCGGCGACGACCGTCACCATCGCGCCGGCATCGCGAGCCCGCGCGACGATCGGAGCGAGATCGACCACGGCTCCGTCGGTGTCCGGGTACGCGAGCACGACGCCGAACGCGGAGGCGAACGATCCGGTCGACGCGTCGCCCACGACGACGTCGACGCCCAGCGCCGCCGCGCGCGTCTGCACGACGGCGATCGTCTGCGGGTGGCACCCCGCGCTCACGAAGAGCGTGTTCCGATCGTCCGTCGCGCGGTCGGCCATCACGTGCATGGCCTCGGCCGCCGCGGTGCCCTCGTCGAGCAGGCTCGCGTTGGCGATCGGTAGCGCGGTCAGATCGGCCACCATCGTCTGGAAGTTCAGCAGCGCCTCGAGGCGCCCCTGCGAGATCTCGGCCTGGTACGGCGTGTACTGCGTGTAGTAGCCGGGGTTCTCGAGCACGTTGCGCAGGATGACCGGCGGCGTGATCGTGTCGGAGTAGCCCATCCCGAGGAACGACCGGCAGGGGCGGTTCATCGCGCCGAGCGCGCGCGCGCGGGTGAGCAGCTCGGCCTCCGTGAGCGGCGGCGGCAGGTCGAGCGGGCGGCCGAGGCGGATGTCCGCGGGCACCGTCCGCGCGATCAGCTCGTCGAGCGACGAGACGCCGGCGGTCGCCAGCATCTTCGGGAGATCGGCCTCGCGCGGGCCGAGGTGACGGGTGACGAACGAATCGGTGGGGCCGAGATCGACGGGCACGGGGCTCTCCTTGCTCGCTGCCGCGGTGCGGCGCGCGCGCCCTCTACCACGTCCGCTAGGTCCCCGCGTCGTCGATGGCGCCGAGCACGATCGAGGTCAGCGCGTCGGGCGCGTCGACGTGCACCCAGTGGCCCGCGCCCTCGATCGTGACCTCGCGCGACCGCCCGTCGGAGCGCGCGCACGCGTCGCGCAGGCGCTCGCGGTCGGCGTCGTCGAACACGGACGACGCGCCGCCGACGACCATCGTCAAGCGCGCGCGCCCCGGCGGCCGCTCGACCACGTGCCAGAGATCGGTCGCGAGGTGGTCGACGAGCAGCGCGTGGATGCGCTCGGGATCGACGCGGAGCCACCAGCCGCCGTCGCGCGCCTCGAGGTTCATCGCGAGCCACTCGGCGACCGGGCGCGCGTGCCCGCGCGACGTGAAGGCCGCGACGAAGCTCGCGCGATCGGGGAAGGGGCCGCGCGACGCGCGAAGCTGCTCGACGATGTCCCGCGTCGCCTCGGAGCCGCGACCTCCCGGGCGCGCGCCCGGGTTCGAGTCGACGATGACCGCGTGGGAGATGGCGCCGTCGCGCTCGTCGAGGAGGTGGAGCGCCACCTTGCCGCCGAGGCTGTGCCCCACGACGACGTCGGCGGCCCGGGCGGCCGGGACCCGCGAGAGATCGCGCGCGGCCTCGCGCCCCGAGTCGGGCGGCGGCGCGTCGAGCGAGCGACCGTGCGCGCGCAGATCGATCAGCACCGCTCCCCACGCCGGGCGCGCCTCGACGAGGCGCCGCGCGAACCCCCGCCAGTTGTTGCCCTGACCGAGGATGCCGTGGAGAAACAGCGCCCAGCGAGCGGGCGTGGCTCCGGGCGCCGTGACCAGCGAGTGCGCGAGCATCGGCCCGCGCGTCTAGCACCACCGCGCGCGGGCGCGGGCGGCACCGCGAGCCACAAACCTGACTTCGCTGCGATCGCGTCACGGCGCGCGCGTGGCGACGGCGCGCTGGCGTCAGAGACGACGTCCCCGCTCGAGAGCACGGTCGAGACGCGCGAGAAGCCGGCGCGCTCGAGCGGGCATCGTCGCGTTCATCGGGCTGACGCCGCGGAGCGCGACCTAGCTCCCGGCCGGGCGGTTGCGTGGAGGCACCTGCCTAACCTACAAGCGAGCGATGCCGCGCCGTGGCCTGCCCGTGTGGCTCTCGCTCTCGACGGCGCTGGTCGTCACGCCGGGGTGCATCCCGGTGCTCTCGCCGCCGGGGCGCGTCGACGTCGGGTTTGGCGTCCGCCCCGCCGCTCGCGCGCCGAAGGACGACAAGCCGAGCGATCCGAAGAAGCCGCTGCCGACCGGCCCGGTGGCGCCCGATCAGGCCACCGCCGGGCTGCTGGTCGGCAAGGTGGCGGTCGGCGCGCACCTCGCCAGCGCGTTCCCCAACGTCGCCATGCCGATCGACGCAGGCGCGGGCTACGTGTTCACCGACGTCGGCCTCGGGGATCGCAAGCTCCACGGGCTGTACGCGGAGGTCACGCCGATCGCGAACGCCGGCGACTGGTGGCGCGTGCTCGCCGGGGTGCACGGCGAGGTGCAGTTCGCCGATCGCGAGACGAAGCAACCGGGCCTCACGCTGCTCGGACGCGTGGGCATCGAGGCGTACGACTCGGTCGCGGTCGGCGGCGCGAAGGACAAGCTGCTCGCGGTCGGCGGCGCGCGCGGGCAGTACTCCTACGGGGGCTTCGTCGAGGCGGGCGCGCACCGCATGCCGGGCGGCGAGCAGGCGCTCCTGTTCCTGGCCGGCGCGTCGTTCCGGTTTCCCGCGTCTGCGGGCGTGCTCCTGCCCTTTCGCTAACTGTCGCCGGCGCTTCGCCTCGCGCGCGCGCTTCTCGGTCTCGCGCTGCTCGGCGAGCCGCTTCTCCTTCTCGGCCTCGAGCACGTACGGCACCATGTGCTCCTTCGCCTCGAAGTCGGCGCGGTACTTCGACGCCTCGCGGCCCGACTTGAACGGCCCGACGCGCACGCGGTACCAGACCCCCCGCCCGGCGATGGAGGCGCTCTCGATGTAGGCGCGGTGGCCTCGCTGGCGGAGCACGTTCGAGAAGCTCTGCGCCTCGCCCTCGGTCTTGAAGGCCGCGACCTGCAGCACGAACGCGCCCGCGTGGCCCGGCTCGACCATCGGGCCGCTCGCGGCCGCGGTCGCCTGATCGCGCGCGGCGGCGGTGAGCGCGTCTCGCGGCTCGGTGACGACGGGAGACGCGCCGAGCACGCGCTGCGCCGGCATCGGCACGACGGGCAGGCGATCGCCCGCGGCGGGCGGCGTCGTCGGCGCGCCCGGAGGCAGCACGAAGGGCGGCGTCGCCGAGGTGGCCCCGGGGCCGTGCAGCGCCGCGAGCGCGGTCGTAGGCTTGTCGTCGTCGGAGAGCAGCTGAGGGAACGTGACGTCGCTCGCCGACAGATCGCGCCGCGCGCTCGCGGCCGGCTGGCGCGCGAGCAGGGCGTCGAGCGGGTCGACCGCCTTCGGCGCGGGGGGCGAGGGCCGGCGCAGGAGCGCGACGGCCGCGAACACCACGCACGCCGTACCGATCGACGCGAGGATGAGGCTGCCGAGCTTGCCCGACGCGTCGACCTCCTTCTCCTGGATGTTGTCGATGTCTCGCAAGCTTCCTCTGTCGCGCATCGGGGTTCCTCGGGGGCCTCGGGCGGCGGTGTGCGACCCGTCGGGAGCGATAGGCGGGGGCGACGCGCTCGGCCAAGTTCCCGGCGTTGTCACGCACGCGCGTCCGGGTCAGGGTCGCCGCGATGCGCCCCACAGCCGCCGTCGCCGTCGCCCTGTCGCTGCTCGCGCCGGCCGCGCACGCGAACGGGCGGTTCCCGATGTCCAACCAGATCGCGAAGAGCCCGGCGCTCCCGACGACGCTGATGGTGCGCACGTCGTTCGGCGTCCTCCTCTCGACCGACGCCGGGCAGTCGTTCTCGTGGATCTGCGAGCCCGTCATCGGCTACGGCGGCACGCAGGATCCTGGCGTCGCGCTGTTCTCCGACGGATCGATGGCGGTCGCGGCGTTCGAGGGGCTGAGCGTCTCGCACGACGGCGGGTGCACCTGGGAGCAGGTCACCGAGAACGGCCTCGGCGGCCAGTACGTCATCGACGTCGCCGCCGAGCGCGATCGCCCCGAGCGCGGGGTCGTCGTCACCTCGACGGGCATCTCTCCGGGCGAGTACTACGTGCAGGCGTACGAGACGACCGACTCGGGCCGCGGCTGGACGAAGCTCGGCGCGCAGCTCGAGAGCGATCTGCTGAGCGAGACGATCGACGTCGCGCCGTCGAACCCGAGCCGGCTGTACGTGAGCGGCGTCTCGGGCGAGGGCGACCTGCGCGTCGGCGTGCTCGCGCGCTCGGCCGACCGGGGCGCGACCTGGTCGCGGACGACGCTGAAGCTCGAGGGCGACGAGTCGGTGTTCGTCGCCGGCGTCGATCCCACCGAGGACCGCCGCGTCTACCTGCGCACGAGGGGCGTCGACGACCGCCTGCTCGTGTCCGAGGACGCGGGCGTGACGTTCCGCGAGCTGGGGCGCACCACCGGCGCGATGACGGGGTTCGCCGTCGAGCCGACCGGCGAGCGCGTGGCCTTCGGGGGGCCGATGTCAGGTTTGTTCCTCGGGCCCCGCACGGCGACGACGATCCCCAAGCTCGGGCCGCAGACCTCCGTGTGCCTGTTCTGGGCGGGGGAGGGGCTGTACGCGTGCGGCGCCGACTACACGGACGGCTTCGTGGTCGGGCGCAGCGGCGACGCGGGCGCCACCTTCGCGCCGGTGCTGCCGAAGCTCTCGTCGATCAAGGGGCCGCTGACGACGTGCGCGCCCGGCAGCAAGTACGAGCAGCTCTGCGCGCCGATCTGGCCGAGCATGTCTGCTTTGTTTGGATCGAACGCGGGCGGCGCCGGGGGCTCGTCGGGATCGCCTGCGGGGGGCGGCGCCGGCGCACCTGCCGCGGCGCCGGCCTCGGACGACGGCGGCTCGTGCGGCTGTCGCGCGCCGCGGTCGGAGGGCGCGCGGGCGGCGTGGGTGGCGGTCCTCGCCGGCCTCGGGCTCGCGGCGGCGCGTCGCCGGCGGATCACGGGTCGTCGGTGAGCGCGAGGCTGAGCTCCACGGCGTCGCCGCCGTCCGCGTAGTAGGCCCGCCGGACGTTCACCTCGACGAACCCAGCCCTCGCGTAGAGCGCGCGCGCCGCGACGTTGCCGGCGTCCACCTCGAGCAGCACGCGCCCGCAGCCGGCCTCCCTCCCGGCGCGCCCGAGCGCGTCGAGCAGCGCCGCGCCGACGCCCCGTCGACGCGCCGAGGGCGCGACCCCCACGGAGAGGAGGTGCACCTCGTAGACCACGAGCCACGCGACGAGCGCGCCCTCCACGCCACGGTCGCCCTCCGCGACGAGCCCGACAGCGTGAGCCTTGGTGAGCTCGTCGCGCAGCCGCCACGCCGCGCCGGGCAGCGTCGTCGCGAGCAGCGCGTCGGCCGCGAGGACGCGGGGATCGCCGCTCGAGAGGCGCGAGATCAAGGGGCCACGCACGCCTCTCCCACGCGCGAGAGATCGACGACCAGATCGAGGTGGCCGTCGGGGCCGAGCACCGCGCCGCGGTACGGGCCGCAGCTCGACGCGAGCGGGGGCAGGGGCCGCACGATGACCTCCTCGATCTCGCGCACCTCGTCGACCGCGACGACCAGCCGCTCTCCGGCGCGCACGAGCGCGTCGAGCTCGAGCGAGAGGCCGTCCCCGGAGCTCGCCGAGGCCGCGCCCGGATCGAGCGGCGTGAGCGCCCACGCCCCGCTCGTGCCCGCCATCACCCGCCGCACGCCGCGCGCGGGGAACGCCAGCGTGAGCCCGCCCGTCCTCACCCACAGCACCGACAGCGCGCCGGCGCCTGCCGGCAGATCGATCGTCACGGTGACGCCGCGGCCCGGTCGCGTCGTGAGGCGCATGGCGCCGCCTCGCCGCCGCACCGCCGCGTGCGCGACGTCGAGCCCGAGGCCGCGGCCGGCGAGCACGTCCGCCTGGGCCCGCGTCGTGAAGCCGGGCAGGAAGAGCAGGTCGAGCAGCGCGTCGACGTCGGCGTGCTCCGCGACCTCGCGCGGCACCACGCCGCTCGACAGCGCTCGCTCGCGCACCCGCTCGACGTCGACGCCCGCGCCGTCGTCCTCGATGGTCAGCCGGAGCCTGTCGCGATCGAACGTCGCCGCGAGCGACAGGAGCCCCTCGCGCGGCTTGCCCGCGGCGACGCGCGCGGCCGGCAGCTCCACGCCGTGCGCGAGCGCGTTCTGCGCGATCTGGAGCACGGGATCGAACAGCGCCTCGAGCACGCTCCTGTCGACCTCCTGGTCGCCGCCCGAGACCACGACCCGGATCTGCTTGTCGATGAGCGGCGCCTGGGAGGTGATCGCCGCGGAGATCCGGTCGAGCAGCCAGGCCGCGCGCGTCTTGCGCAGCTTGCCGACCTCCGTGAACGCCAGGGTCGTCGCGGCGTCGACCTCCTCGGCGTGGTCGCGCGCGAGCGTGACGGCGCGCTCGAGCTCCTCGGCGAGCGTCGTCGCGCGCCGCTCCGCGCGCTCGATCTTGCCGATGGCCGCGGCGGGGGCGCCCC
>JADLFU010000071.1 GCA_020849655.1 Polyangiaceae bacterium
GGAGACGCACAGGTCCGGCCGCCGGCCGTCGAGCGCCGGCCCGCCGCGGTGGGGGCAGAGCTCGCAGCGATCGGGCGCGAGGAGGAGCGCCGTCTTCAGGCCTGCCCGCTGCCCCGCCTCGACGTCGGCGCGGGAGTCGCCCACCATCCACGAGTCGCCCGGTGACAGCCCGAGCTCCTCGACGAGGCGCGTGAGCATCCCCGGCTCGGGCTTGCGACAGTCGCACGGTCTGACCAGCGACGGGTCCCCACCGGGCCCGCCCTCGGGGTGGTGGAGGCACACCGCGACCCGCGCGATCTCCACGCCGCGCTCACGGAGCAGGGCGACGAGCGCGTCGTTCGTTCGCTGCACCGCGCCTGGCGAGAAATGACCCTTGGCGGGGCCGGGCTGGTTCGTCGCGACGGCGAGCACGTGGCCCGCCGCCGAGAGCTCGCGGAGGCCCTCGACGACGCCCGGCAACAGACGCAGGTGCGAAGGGTGGAAGGCCGTCGTGACGGCGCCCGTCTCCTCGTCGCGGACGACGTCGATGAGCGTGCCGTCGCGGTCGAGGATGATCCCGCGCCTCACGTCATCGACTCCCACTTCGTCGCTCGCAGCTGCAGGGTCGGGTGACTGACGAGCAGGTGCCAGATCACCGCGCAGAGCCCCTCGGTGTGCGGCGTCGTGCGGCCGGCATGCGCCATGGGGATGAGGACGCACGCGTCGGCGTGCCGCCTCGTGAAGCCGCCGTCCCGACCCACGATCCCAAACACGCTGGCGCGGACCTCCCTCGCCAGCTCGACGGCGCGGACGAGGTTCGCGGAGATGTTTCTCTCGCGGTCGCCGCCGCCGACGGAGAAGACGAGCAAGGCGTCGCCCTCGCAGAGGCGCGAGCCCCTCAGCCACCCGGAGAAGGTGGTGTCCCAGCCCTCGTCGTTCGTGCGGGCGGTGAGCTCCGAGACGTTGTCGGTGGGCGCGTACGCCTCGAACCCGCAGAGCTTGCGAAAGTCATTGACCGCGTGCCCCGCGTGGCCGGCCGAGCCGCCGACCCCGAGGATGAACAGTCGGCCGCCGCCGTCGCGCGTGGCCGCGAGCCCGGCGGCGAGCGCCTCGACGCTCGCGTGGTCGAGCCGCTGGAGGAGCTGGACGCTCTCGTCGAGGTAGGTCTTGGTGAAGCTGTCCATGATGTGAGCCTAGTGAGCTTCAGGAGCGATGCAGATCGGCGACGATGCGCGCGCCTCCGTGCTCGAAGCGAAAGCGGAGCGGGCGGAGCCCCCGCCTCGTCAGCGCCTCCGAGACCGCGCGCCGCTCCGTCGGGCGCGTGTAGAACATGAAGAACCCGCCGCCGCCCGCGCCCATCAGCTTGCCGCCGAGGGCGCCGGCCCGCTGCGCCGCCTCGTAGTGCTCGTCGAGCGTGGGGTCCGTCATGTTGCTGGCGAGCGTGCGCTTGTGGGTCCAGTGCTCGTGCAGCAGCTCGCCGTAGCGATCCACGTCGCCCTTCAGCAGCAGCTCGCGCGTCTCGTGGCCGAGCGCCTTGATGCGGTGCATGCGCTCCCTGGCGTCGTCCTTGTTCTGTGTGATTCGCGCGCCCTGCTCGGCGAGCACGGTCGACGCGGCGCGCTCGACCCCGGAGTAGAAGACGACGAGGTTGCGCTCGAGCTCGTCGAGCACCTCGTGCGAGACGGGGAGCCGCTCGACCTCCACGCCGCCGTCCTTGTGGAAGGTGAAGGCGGTGACGCCGCCGTACGCGGCGATGTACTGATCCTGCTTGCCTATCGGCTCCTTCAGGAGGTCGATCTCGATGTGGCACGCCTCCCGCGCGAGCTGCTCGGAGGAGACGGGATCGCGCCTGTACGCGTGGAGCGCGTTGAGCAGCGCGACAGTGAACGAGCTGGACGAGCCGAGGCCCGAGTTGGACGGAACGTCGGCGACGGTGACGAGCTCGACGCCGCGCACCACGCCGCTGAACCTCAGCGCCTCCCGGAAGATGCGGTGCTCGATCTTGTTGATCTCGTCGACCGTCTCGGTCTTCGAGTACGCGAGGCGGATGGAGTCGTAGAACCTGGGGTTGGCGGCCACGAAGACGTGCCGATCGATCGCCGCCGCGACGACGAACCCGCCGTGCTCGCGGGCGTAGCTGGGCAGATCGGTGCCGCCGCCGCCGAGGGAGAACCGCACCGGGGCGCGAGAGACGATCACGTGCGGCCTTCGAGGTGGTGCGCCAAGGAGGAGAGGCCCGCCGGCGAGCCGATCTCGAAGAACCTCTCACGGGCCACCACGGCTCGCAAGCGGCGCGTCGAGGCCAGCTCCCGCTGGAGCACGTCGAGCCCGCCGCGGTGGCCCTCGGGCAGCCGGGCGACTACGGCGCGCCGGAGCGCGAGCGCGCCGTAGTCGATGTGATCGAACGCCGGGTCCGTCGTGCCCTTCTCGTACGCTCGCACCCACTCGCCGTCGGTGAGGACGTTGGAGGCGTCCCACCGGTGGGCGTTCGCGAACACGCTCATCACGCCGTCGCAGTCATCGTGGCGAGAGAGGGCGTCGAGCGGGCTCGCGTAGTCGAACGGCAGGTAGCTGTCGCCGTACGTGACGAGGAACTCCGGCGCGAGGTGGGGCAGCGCGAGCCGGAGCGCGCCCAGGGTGCCCCGCGGCTCCTCTCCCTCGTCGCTGACGATGACCCGCAGCCCGGCCTGCGCGCCACCGCCGACGTGCTCGCGCACCCGCGCGCCGAGGTGCCCGACGCAGAGCACCACCTCGGTGGTCCCACAGGCCGCGAGCCGCTCGAGCAGCCAGTCGACGAACGGGCGCCCAGCGACGTCGAGCAGCACCTTCGGGGTGTGCAGGGTGTGCGGTCGCATGCGGAGCGCGAGGCCGCCGGCGAGGACGACGGCCTGGCGGCTCATGCGCCGAACACCTCGCGCGCGATCTCGGCGACGGCGAGCTCGACGGCGCGGTCGGAGGAGTGTCGCACACGGAACCCGAGCGCCGCGAGCTTGTCGGGCAGGAGGCGCGACTGCGGTACGTCGCCGGGCCAGCCCTGCGCGCCGCCGCCGTACTCGATCCGCGCCGACTTGTGCGGCGACGCGGCGACGCACAGCTCGGCGATCCGCCGTACGCTGGTCGTGTCGGGCGGGGCCAGGTTGTAGATGGCGAGGCTGCCCGGCGCGTGGTCGAGCACGAAGAGGAGGCCCGCCGCGCAGTCGGTGACGTGCAAGTACGGCTTCGCCTGGCGGCCGTCTCCGAGCACGTCGAGGTGGTCGGGGTGGGCGCGGAGCTTGTTGCAGAAATCGAGGATGGCGCCGTGCGTGCCGCGCGGGCCGACGACGTTGCCGAAGCGACAGATGGTGCAGCGCAGGCCGAAGCACTCGGAGTAGGCGCTGAGCAGCGCCTCGCCGGCGAGCTTGCTCGCGCCGTAGAGCGAGATCGGGAGGCTCCCGAGATCGCCCTCGCCGCGGGGATCGCTCACGTCTCCGTACACTGTGCCGCTCGACGAGAACACGAACCTCGTGACGCCGTTGCGTCGCGCGGCCTCCATCGCGTTCCACGTCGCGATCGTGCCCTGCTCGAGATCGAGGCGCGGGCGCTCGAGGCCCCAGCGCGCCTCCGGGTTCGCCGCGAGGTGAAACACGACGTCGTGGCCAGCCATCGCCGCCTCGAGCGCGTCGAGATCGAGGGCGTCGGCCTGGACGAGCGTGGCCGCGCCCGTCTCCAGGTGCCGGGCGACGAACTCCCGCTTGCCGACTGTCAGGTTGTCGTAGAGCGTGACCGGGCCGCGCGAGACGAGCAGATCGGTGAGGTGACTGCCGACGAACCCTGCTCCGCCGATGATGAATGAGCGCACTCGATCTCTGCCTCCGTCCGCGGAGCCGCAGGGTGCGGTACCACGAGGTCGCGCTGGGGGGAAGCCACCGGGCGCGCGGAGGCGCTTGACGTTGGGGGCCTCCCCGGCCCCCAAACGGGCTCGCGCCCCCAACAAAGCCCCTCCCCCCGGCCGGCCCCTCTGGACACCCCGGCCAACCCCCTCCCCAACTCCCCCCGAAATCGCGGCCGAGAGGCCGCGATCGTCGCCCGGAGGTCGGAGGCGCCTGCTCGGTCTGGTGACTCGGCTGGTGCCCTTGTACGGAGGGGAGCGAGAGCGTGGCCCTCGGAGAGCCGCCGTCCCGCTCGTGCGGTTTGTGAGGCGCCTCGCTCCGCGGCCACGGGCCCGGCGGCTCTCGCGCGGTGCGCGGCTTCCGCGGTGCGGCCGCGGTGCGGGAGCGGGCGCCTGCGGGCCCGCGACGCCGCCGCGCACGCTCGCCCCTGGCCAGCCGCGCCCTGCCCGCTCCCGGCCGAGCCGGGCCCGGTGGTGTCGACGTCGTGCTCGATCTGCCCGCCGCACGCGGCAAGAAGCGCCGCGGTGACGAGCGCGACGTGTGCCTTCCTTGTCGTCACTCCGTGGGCCACTTGCCTCCGAGCACGGCGCCCGTGCCTCCCAGACACACTCC
>JADLFU010000072.1 GCA_020849655.1 Polyangiaceae bacterium
CGCGTGAAGGAAGGAGTGCTCGAGTGCATCGACGAGTCCGCGCGCCCGAGGCGGCGTGCTGGCTCGACGTCGGGAGGAGCTCGTCGTCACGACTTACCTCCCTTCGCGCGCTCACGCGCGGCGAGCTTCGCGGCGCGCGTGTAGTGGAGGTCGTTCCAGCGATTGCCGTCGAACTCCTTACCACCCGCGAAGTCTTGCGTGCTCTCGTCCCAGCCCCAGAACCACGGGAAGTCGGCCTTCACGCGCGTCGGCTCCTTGCCACGGTCCTTGTCCCATTTGATCTTCGGGGCCACGCGCAGAATGCAGGCGTTCTTCCCGCGCGCGCTCAAGGGCTTCGCGGTCATGAACGGGCGAACGTTCACGCGCACACCGTCGTCGATATCGGGCTCCCAGCCGACGGGCTGCTGGTGAAGCGGTTTCCAGCGCACGAAGATGTCGTAGGGCGGCTCGCCCTCGAGGATCTTCTCCAGTTCGCGCTTCAGGTGCTCGGCTGCGGCAACGCGACCGTCCGCGCCTTCGACGCCGGATTTCTGGTCAGCACGCTGCCTATCAAGCCAGTCGCCGAGATAGGTGTAGATGAGCTTCTCGAGCGTGCGTCGCCCTTCGCCGTTCGGCGCGGCGAGCTTGTGGTAGTTCACGAACGCGCTGAACCCGCCCTTCAGGCCATCCCAGATGTGCCAAATGAACGGGCGCTGTCGAAAGATCTCACAGTGCGATTCGAACGCTCTGTCTGCGAGCCAGTCTTCGATCGGCTTCCCCCGACAGCCGGCTTGGTCCAACAGCCGACCCAGAACCTCGCCGCTCCATTGCGCGCCGTAGGCCCGCGCCAGTAGGTTGCGTAGGCGATCGCCCGCAGACTGTTCCCCCTTCAGCGGGGGCAAACAGACGATGCCGTCTTCGTCGGCGTCGATATCGAGGCCGTCGGGCAGAACGGCCGCAACGTTCGCAAGACCGAGCCGCTGCTGTCGCGGCCACCTGTATCCAAGCAGGCGAGCCAGCCCGATCTGAAGTGCATGCGACTCGTGGACCGGAGAACCGTCAAACAGCCAATCCGTAGGGTCGCTGGATGCCGGCTCCGGCAGACCAGCGGGATACTTCTCCCGCGCGACTTGCCGCCAGCGATCCCTGTCGAACGGAACCTTGACCAGGGTCTTGCACGTCACCTTGATCGACTGGTCGACTTCTCGCAGAGAACTTCGGAACTCATCCGACGTGAAGAAGCACCACAGCGCAGCAAGATCGTCTGGGGAGTGCGGCGCTACCACCGACGCGTTCTCATCGAAGGCTCGTCCGAGATAGAGCGTGCAAGGGAACTCTCCCATTTGCCCCACGAGGACCCCGGGCTTTCCCCATTCAGCAACACCCGCTTTCCACTTCCCGCTTGAATAGCCGTCGTCACTCTTGGCCTGCATCAGTGCGGCCAGCGAGCCCGCGCCATCCTCCCATCGAAAAATGTAGTGGCAGCCGCCGAACGTCGTGGTGCTGGGCGGCGTGGACTGTTGCGGCTCCCAGCCGTTCGCGATGCTCGGGATCTCCCAGAAGCAGGCCGAGAATCGAGGGGAGTCGAACGAACCCTGACCGTGAGACGAGTCCGCCACGAGACGCATCAGCGGGATGGAGCGGTCCCCACCGAGCAAGATGCGGGCGTCCGGGTTCTTCAATTGCTCAGCCTGACTCAATTGCAGCAGCGTAGTGCTCAGAAGCTGGGCGGCCTTTTCGCTAGCCCCGCGAGCCTCAGCGATGTCGAACCCGACGAAGGCATGGTGTTCATCCGGCCGCGACGCCTGAAAAATCATCAGAGCGACGTTCACGACCTCGCCACCGATCGATTCGAAAGCGCGAGGACCAAGCCGCCCAACAACGTCCCATTCGACGTCGCGAAGCAAGCGCCCGCGAAGCGACCTGTATGCGTCGAGGAATAGCCAGTCCTGCTTGATCACCGCCGCCACTGTCGCTCCACGCTGCGCAAGCCCGAAGCTCCGCGACAGGACGCAAGTCGCCAACTCGCTCTTGGCGTCGCCGAACATCTTGTCGCAGTAGTCCGCCAGCACTGCATCGTGCTTCCCGCGACCGAGGTAAGGCACGTTCGTCACAACGAGCGTGTACTGCTCTGCGAGCATCGTTGCTGCCCGCGCAATGCCGTGCGCGACAACCGCGAGTTCGGCGTCCTCGGACCGTTCGGACGCCAGGGCGGATGCAAGCAGTCCGCGAATCTTGTCGAAGTTCGCGACGAACAGCTCGCCACCCACACGGGTCGGGTCGATGAGCGAGCCAAGCGTCGGCGCTTGGCGGAACAGCTCGTAGAGCTGCTTCATCGCGTTCTCGGCAAGCGCGTCGCCCGCTGCCAACGCGGTCCACGCGGCGGCCGGGGCGTTGATGCCTAGACCGGCACACGCGAGGTTCAGCGCGGGCAGCGGCCGGTAGCCTGCAAGCTTCCACGCCGTGAGCCCGACGTTGAACGCGGCGATCTGCGTGCAGCGCGGGTCGAGCTCGAGCCCGAACAGGTTGTCGCGCAGCACGGCGTCGACGGCCTCCGCGACAGAGAGCTTCTCCTCCTCGCGCCGGAGCGCGACCAGCATCGGCAGGGCGAAGGCGAGGAAGTGCCCACTGCCCATGCACGGGTCGAGCACCGTGACGGCCTTCGCTGCCGCCGGCCAGCCTGGGAACGTGCCGGCAGCGGGCCGCCAGACGTCGCCGTCCCGCGCGAAGCGCAGGTAGCTCCACTCGATGCCCTGCACGGCGCAGGCGGCGCGAAGCTCATCCTCGGACGTCGCCGAGCGCGCGAGGTCGGGCTTGCCCGCGAGCACCTTGCCCGCCCACCACGCGCCAAGCGTGTTGTGCAGGAGGAAGAGGACCATGTAGTCCTCGGTGAAGAGCTGCGTGACGGCGGGCAGCTCGTCGGCGCCGATCTTGTTCTC
>JADLFU010000073.1 GCA_020849655.1 Polyangiaceae bacterium
ACCTTGCGCACCTTGTCGAGCGGCAGCTCCATCTTCTCGGCGATCTCCTCGGGCGTCGGCTCGCGGCCGTACTCCTGCACGAGGTAGCGCGACGTGCGGACGAGCTTGTTGATCGTCTCGATCATGTGCACCGGGATGCGGATGGTGCGCGCCTGATCGGCGATCGCGCGCGTGATCGCCTGGCGGATCCACCACGTCGCGTACGTCGAGAACTTGTAGCCGCGCTTGTACTCGAACTTCTCGACCGCCTTCATCAGGCCGATGTTCCCCTCCTGGATGAGGTCGAGGAACTGCAGCCCGCGGTTCGTGTACTTCTTCGCGATCGACACGACGAGGCGGAGGTTCGCCTCGACGAGCTCGGCCTTCGCGCGGTCGGCCGCGCGCTCGCCGCCGAGGATCGCCTGGTACGTCGCGCGCAGGCCCGTGATGTCGAGCTGCAGCTCCTCCTCGAGGCGCTTCAGGCCCTTCTGCGCGGCCTTGATGGCCTCGTCCGCGTCCGTGAGCTCGTCGCGCTCCAGGCCGAGCTTCTTCGCGAGGTTGCGCTCCTTGCGCGCGTCGCCCTTCGCCTCGCGGAGCGCGCGCTTCAGCTCCTCCTTCGGCATGCCGATGCGGCGCTCGAACTCGGTCGCGGCGGCCTCGGCGCGCTCGACCTTCTCGATGAGCTTCTTCAGCACGCCGACGATGCGGTCGATCGTGCGCTTGTTGAGCCGCATGTCGCCGAGCAACGAGACCATCTCGGAGTGCGTCGCCTCGACGTCGTCCTGGATGCTCCGGCGCTTCGGGCCCGTCGCGCCCTCGAGATCGGCGCGCAGATCCTCGATCTTCTTGTTGCGCAGCTTGACCTTGTCGATGAGGCGGATGATGCGGCGGTCGGCCTCCTCCTCGTCGAAGTGGTTGTTCTCGTCGGCCTCCTCGGCGTCGCGGATGATGTCCTTCACCCGGATCTTGTGCTTCTTCAGCTTCTCGCCGATCTCGATGATCTCGCGGACGGCGATCGGCGACGAGAGGATGGCCGAGAGCACGCGGTTCTCGCCGTCCTCGATGCGCTTCGCGATCTCGACCTCGCCCTCGCGCGTGAGCAAGGAGACGGTGCCCATCTTGCGCAGGTACATGCGCACCGGGTCGTTCGACTTCGTCACGCCGGCGTCGTCGTCGTCGCCGCTCGACTCCGGGCGGATGGCGACCTTCTTGTGCTCGGCCTCCTCCTCGGCGAGCCGCTTCGGCGCGATCTTCGCGCCGGTCGCGCCGTCGACGATCTCGATGTCCTCGTCGCCGATGCCGCCGCCCATCACGTCGTCGAGCTGATCGTTGCCAGACTCGGCGCCGGGGAGCTGATCGCTGACCTCGTCGAACGTGAGGAAGCCCTTCGACTTGCCCCCCTCGAGCAGATCCTTGACGTCCTTCGTGTCCTTCGCCTTCAGGCCGGTCGTCGTGGGCTTCTGCGTGGGCTTCTGCGCCGGCCTCTGCGGCTCCCTCGAGGCGCCGTTGCTCTTGCCGCCACCCGGCTTCTTCGTCGAACCACCCTTCATCGTCGCTCTCGCTCCCGGTCTGATCTGCGCCCGCGCGGCCGCACGGGCGAACCTGCATCTACGTCAGCGCGGATCCCTCCCGAGGACGAGCAGCGCGGTTCGTTCTATCGAAGCATGCATGCGCGGGTCTCGGGAAAGCGGCACTCTGGCAAGGAATTCGGCGGCGTCCAGCGAAAACCGAGGATTCGGCGGGCCCCACCGGGGGCGCGCGGGTAGCACGGCGGCGGCCGCGCGGTCCAGCCAAGTGACCACAAAAATCGTCCCGGCCCCCGCGGCGCGCCCGACTACCCTCGCCCGGCGATGAGCGACTACGAGAAGCTCGGATTTTTCTACCTGGGCGCGAGAGACGACGGCGAGCCGGTGCTGCTGCCGTCGGCCGACCTCACGACCCACGCGGTCTGCGTCGGGATGACCGGCAGCGGCAAGACGGGGCTGGGCGTCGCGCTGCTCGAGGAGGCCGCGATCGACGGCGTGCCGGTCCTCGCGATCGATCCGAAGGGGGATCTCGCGAACCTCGCGCTCCAGCCGGAGGGCCTCGACGTGGAGCACTTCGCGACCTGGGTCGACCCGGACGCCGCGCGGAGGCAGGGCCTCACGGTGCCCGCGTTCGCCGAGCAGGAGCGCCTGCGCGTGGAGCGAGGGCTGCTCGCCTCGGGGCAGCCCGTGGACCGCATCTCGCGCCTCCGCGCGGCGGCCGAGGTGGTCGTGTACACCCCGGGCAGCGAGGCGGGCGTCCCGCTGTCGGTGCTCGGCTCGCTCGGCGCGCCGTCGATCGAGATCCGCTCGTCGCCGGAGGCGCTGAGGGCGCGCGTGCAGACGACGGCGAGCGCGCTGCTCGGCCTCGCGGGCGTCGACGCGGATCCGGTGCAGAGCCGCGAGCACGTGCTCGTCTCGACGCTGCTCGAGCAGGCCTGGGCGGCGGGCGGCGGCTTCGATCTCGCGGGCCTCGTGCGCGGCGTCCAGACCCCGCCGTTCGCGAGCATCGGGGTGCTCGATCTGGAGTCGTTCTACCCGAGGGCCGAGCGCTTCTCGCTCGTGATGGCGCTGAACAACCTGCTCGCGTCGCCGTCGGCCGCGGCGCTCACGCGCGGGGCGCCGCTCGACGTGGGCGCGCTGCTGTACGCGCCGGACGGGCGGCCGCGCGTCGCCGTCCTGACGATCTCGCACCTCGACGACGAGGCCCGCCGCGCGTTCGTCACGATGCTGCTCGGCAACGTGCTCGCGTGGATGCGCGCGCAGCCCGGGACGAGCGGCCTGCGCGCGCTCCTGTTCATGGACGAGGTCGCGGGCTACCTGCCGCCGGTCGCCAACCCGCCGACGAAGCCGCTGTTCCTCACGCTGTTCAAGCAGGCGCGCGCGTTCGGGCTCGGCGTCGTCGTCGCGACGCAGAACCCGGTCGACGTCGACTACAAGGTGCTGTCGAACGCGGGGACGTGGCTCGTCGGGCGGCTGCAGACCGCGCGCGACCGGGCGAAGGTGATGGAGGGGCTGCGCGCGGCGGCCGAGGCCGCGGGCGGCGCGCTCGCCGAGGACGCGTACGACGCCGCGATAGCGTCGCTCGCGTCGCGCGAGTTCTTGCTGGGCAGCGCGCGCGGGGGGCCGCCGTTCAAGTTCACGTCGCGGTTCTGCCTGTCGTACCTGCGCGGGCCGCTGTCGCTCGCCGAGATCGCGCGGCTGCCGCGGCCGGTCGCGCAGGCGCGCTCGGGGACGCACGAGCTCGCGTCGGGGCCGTCGCGCTCGCCCCCGGTCGTGTCGCCCGAGATCGTGCAGCTGTACGCGCCGCTCGCGACGCCCGCGGCCTCGACCGTCGGCTACCTGCCCGCGGTGCTCGGCGTCGCGCGCGTGAGGCACGTCGACAGGAAGCTGAAGGTCGACCTGTCGACGAGCGTGTGCCTCGCCGCGACCGTCGAGCCGAGCGTGGTCGGCGTCGACTGGCAGAAGGCCTACCCGCTCCCCCGCGTGGCCCCCGAGGCGCTCGCCTCGACGCCCGCGTCGCCCGCGGTGTGGCAGGCCGTGCCGCCGGCGGCGCTCGATCCGGCGCGCTACCCCGCGTGGCGACGCGCGCTCGTCGAGCACCTCCTGCGCGCGTACTCGGTGGAGCTCTTCACGTGCGAGGCGGCGGGCCTCGTCTCCACGCCCGGCGAGGACGAGCGCGCGTTCCGCATCCGCCTCGCGGAGGCGCTCCGCGTGGCGCGCGATCTCGCGGCCGAGAAGGTGCGTGACAAGGTCGCTGCCCGCGCGCGCGCCGCGGCCGAGAAGGTCCGCAGGGCGGAGGAGCGGCTCGCGAAGGAGGGCGAGGAGGCGAGCGCGTCGACGATGTCGGCCGTCGTCGGCGTCGGGGCGGGCGTGCTCGGCGCGCTGCTCGGCTCGCGGGTGGTCTCGCAGGCCAACGCGCGGCGCGCGGCGGGGGCGGCGCGCGGCGTCGGCAGGGCGCGGACGCAGAAGCAGGACGTCGAGCGCGCGAGGCGCGATCTCGACGCCGCGCGCGCCGCGCTGTCGGAGGTGGAGGCCGAGGTGCACGCCAGGCTCGCCGCGATCGCCGCGGCCCACGATCCGTCGCGGGTCACGCTCGAGCGCGCGGTCGTGACGCCGAAGAAGGCGCACGTCGAGATCGTCGCGGTCGGGCTCGGCTGGCTCCCGTACCTCGCCGACGCGACAGGGGTGTTCCACCCCGCGTGGCCGGGCTGAACACCCGCGCCGTCTCGGGCGGCGGGGCCGCGTGCTAGGGTGCGCCGCTTGCTGCGCGCCATCGCCATCGCCACCGAGACGAGCGACGTCGTCGGCACCGTCGAGCTGGGCTGCGGGCCCGACGGGCTCGCGCTCGCGTTCGTCCGCGCGAGCGGGTACGCGGTCGCGCACGCGCCGACGCCCGCCGCGCGCAGCCGCCGCGTCGTCGTGCCGTGGGAGCACGTGAAGGAGCTGTCGGACGACGGCGAGGCGCTGCGCATCCACCTCGACTCGCCCGTCGTCCCGCACCACCGGCTCATCCTAACACATCTAACACGCGATCAGGGACTGACGCACGAGTCGGTGGCGCGCCGACGCGGGCTGAAAGAGACGGGCGTCGCGGCGGGCGCGGCGGTGGCGGTGGCCACGCTGACCCTCGCCGGCTCGTCGCTCGGACCGGTGACGACCGCGCTGTTCGCCGGCCTCGCGACCTTCTCGGCGGTGACGGCGGCGGTGCTGGTCGGCCAGGGGGTCGCGCGGCGGGCGCTCCTCGGCGGCGACGCCGCGGCGAACGAGCGCAGGCTGTTCCTGGTGCGCGCGCAGGGATACTTCCACGGTGGCCTCGTTCCGGCCGAGGTGTCGCTGTCGCCGCCCGTCGCCGCCGTCCCGGCGGCCCCCGCGCCCGCGGCGCCCTCCGCGCGCCCGGCGGTGCCGTGGCCGGTGCTCGCGGTCGGCGCGGCGGCCGCGGTCGGGCTGCTCGGCCTCGCGTCGCTGCGCGGCCTGACGAGCGCGCAGTTGCCCGCGGCGGTCGCGCCCGAGCCTCGCGCGCCCGCGCCGCCGCCCGTCGAGGAGGAGGCGCGCGACACCTGCACCTGCCAGACGCCCTGGTCGCCCGCGATCCCGCGGCGGGTGCCGGCGATCTCGACGCTCAGCTCGGTCGTCAGGCGGAGCGGCGACGCGCGCCGCCCGTCGATGCTCGTCGAGGTCGCGGTCGTGAACAACGGGCAGGCGCCGCTGCGCGACGTCGCGGGCGCGGTCACCTTCCTCGCGCCGGGGCCGCGCGCGGGTGAGCCGCCGCGGGTCACGCGCGACAGGGGCGTGTTCTATCCGGGGCCGCTCGCGCCGGGCGCCGCGGTCAAGTGGCGCGTAGGCGCGCGCGGGACCACCTACCGCGCGGCGATCACCGGCGCTGACACTCCGCTCGCGGACGACGCCGTCGCGCCCGCCGACGCCTTCGAGAAGCTGCTCGGCGCGCACACTCGCTCGGTGCGCGTGCACGGCGCGGTGATGCTGGCGCGCACGCGTGATCCGCGCGCCGAGCGCGCCATCGAGCAGCTCCGCGAGGACGCGCGCGAGGACGAGGGCGCGACCCTCGACGCGCTCGGTCGCGCGATCGCGCCGGTCTTCGCGTGCGATCTCGAGGCCCGCGGGGCGCCGTCGGTGTGCGTGATGAACACCTCCGACGAGCAGGTGCGGCCGCGCCCGTCGCTCGTCGTGAGGATCGGCGCCGAGCGCGCCGTCGCCGCCCGCGTGGCGCTGCGCGGCCCTCAGACCCTGCCGCCGAAGACGGGCGCGCGCTTCTCCGCGGCCGAGGTGGTCGAGGCGATCGCGATCGACGCCGCGACCACCGAGGTGCTGCTCGACGGGCACGAGCCGTGAAGCTCATCAGCTGGAACCTCAACGGCATCAAGGCGCGCCACGACCGCCTGCTCGCGCTGCTCGACCGCTCAGCGCCCGACGTCGTGCTGCTCCAGGAGCTGAAGTCGGAGGACGCGACCTTCCCCGGCGACGGCGTCCGCGCGCGCGGCTACGAGCTGCACACCCACGGGCAGAAGGCGTACCACGGCGTCGCGCTGCTCGCGCGCGCAGGCGCCACCGACGTGCGCCGCGGGCTCGAGGACGGCGTCGACGATCCCCAGGCGCGCCTCATCTCGGGCGTCATCGGCGGCGTGCGGTTCGCCAGCGTCTACGCGCCCAACGGCGAGCGCGTGGGCTCGGAGAAGTTCGCGTACAAGCTCGCGTTCTATGCGCGCCTGGTGGCGTGGGCGCGCGCGCGCGTCGCGGAGGGCCCGCTCGTCCTCGGCGGCGACTTCAACGTCGCGCCCGCCGACCGCGACGTGCACGATCCCGACGCGTGGCGGGGTCAGGTCCTCTGCTCCGACGACGAGCGAGCCGCGCTCGCGCGCCTGTGCGACGCGGGCCTCTCGGACGCTCTCCGCGCGCTCGACCCGGAGCGCGTCGCCTTCACGTGGTGGGACTACCGCATGCTCGGGTTCCAGAAGAACCGCGGCGTGCGCATCGACCACTTCCTCGTGACCGTCGACGTGCGCGAGCGGCTCGTGTCGTTCGACGTCGACCGCGCCGAGCGCAAGGGCCAGCAGCCGAGCGATCACGCGCCCATCGTCCTCTCGCTGCGCTGACGGGCCTCACGCGGGCGCGGCGTCGAGCGACAGCGCCGCGGCGCTCGCGGGCGAGCCGAGCGCGGGCAGCCGGACGCGGACGCGCGCGCCGCCGAGCGGGCTCTCGGTGGCCTCGACGACGCCGCCGTGCTCGACGACGATCTTCTTCACGATCGCGAGGCCGAGCCCCGTGCCGTCGTCCTTGGTCGTCACGTACGGATCGAACACCCGCGCGCGATCGGCGACGGGGATCCCGGGCCCGTCGTCGTCGACGTCGAGCGTGTAGCCGCCCGGCGCCTCGCGCAGCGAGACCTGCACGCGCCCTCCGTCGCGCCGCCGCGACCGCACCGCCTGCGCTGCGTTGCCGAGGAGGTTCGCGAGCACCCGCCCGAGCATGTGAGGATCGAACGCGACCTCTGCGACCGGCGGCACGATGTCCCACGTCACCGACACCCCCGAGAGCAAGGCGTCGACCTCCGCCTCGCTGCCCTCCGCGCCCTCCTCGACGAGCGAGCGCCGCGCGCGGACCTCGCGCAGGTGCGCCGCCAGATCCCCTGGCGAGAGCGCCGCGCGCGGCAGGCGGGCGAAGCTCGAGAACTCGGTCACGAGCCGCCCGAGCGTCCCCACCTCTTCTTTCACAATCTCAACAGTGGTGTCGAGGAGGCGCCGGAACTGCGGCGCGTCGTCCGGGCAGCGGCGGTGGCACTCCTCGACGGCGAGCACGATCGGCGTGAGCGGGTTCTTGATCTCGTGCGCGAGCCGGCGCGCCATCTCCTGCCACGCGCCCATCCGCTGCAAGAAATCGATGCGGGCGCGGCTGCCCTCGACCTCGCCGAGCATGCGGTTGAACGCGCGCGCGAGCTCGGTCAGCTCGTCGTCCCCGCGCTCGGCCACCCGCACGGACAGATCGCCCGCGGCCACCCGCTGCGTCGCACGCGCGAGCTCGTCGAGGCGCCCCGTCACGCGGCGCGCCGCCAGGCTCCCGAGGAGGAACGCGAGCACCACCGTCACCAGCGCGACCACGGCGAACACCGTCAGGACCACGCGGTCGACGAGCGCGCGCTTCGCCTCGATGGCCTTGTAGTCGGTCACGAGCTCCGAGGCGCGGTCGATCTCGTCGAGCCTGGCCCGCGGCGCCGCGAACACCGCGACGAGCTGCGGCGGATCCTCTCGCTCGGCGAGCGGCCGATCGACCCGCAGGCTGCGCTCCCTCGCGTCGTCGAGCGGGCGGCCGCGGTCTCGGTACCCGATCCGCTCGCCGCCGCTGGTCAGCACCTCGACGCTGACGAGATCGGGGTACTGCTTGAACAGCGGCGCGAGCTCCTGCGCGACGCTCGGCCCGTGCGCGAGGATGGCCGCCGCGCGCAGCGGCTCCTTATCGGCGATCGCGTCCGCGCGCGCGCGCATCGCGTCCTTCATCGAGCGGGCGAGCTCCGAGTACACCCCCAGCGACCGCTCGAGCGCGGCGCCCACGTTCTGGTTGTAGAAGATGCCCGCCGTGTAGCCGACGGCCACCCGCGCGAGCAGCACCGACGCCACCAGCGGCAGCGCGGCGACGAGCAGGAAGGACAGCACGAGGCGGCGCTGGGTGCGACCTGGCAGGCGCATCCGCGGAGCCTACCCTCACGTCAAAAGGCGCGCTCGTTGGCGTAGATGTTGTCGCCGGCCTGCAGCGGGACGTCCGACGCGCGCCCCTCGGCGATGTCCTCGTAGTTGAACGCCGCGCGCCGCCGCACGCCCTTCGACGTGGTGCGGATCACGAGCACGGCCGAGCGGTCGGCGCCCGCCGCGAACCCGCCGATCGCCGAGACGGCCCGCAGCAGCGTGAGCCCCGGCGTGAACGGGATCTCGCCCGCCTTCGCGAACGCGCCCGACATCGTCACGCGCTTCGAGTTGAACTCCTTCACGGTCAGCGTGACGAGCGGATCCTTCAGGATCTCGCGCGTCACGAACAGATCGTGGATCGTCTGCTGCAGCACGAGCGGCTCGAGCCCCGCGGCCTCCACCTTGCCGATCCACGGGATCTGCACCGTGCCGTCGCCGGCGACGATGTACTCCTTCGGGAGCTTCTCCTCGCCGAATACCAACAATTCGAACTTGTCGCCGGGCCCGAGCGTCAGGATGTTGTCGGGCGGCGGAAGGCCGGCGCTGCGCGCGCGCTGCGGCTTGCACGCGCCGAGCGCGAGCGCCGCGAAGACGAGGACCGCCGCGACCGTGAACCGAGGACGCGCCACGCGCGGCCCCCTCAGAAGAGGTAGCGCGCGCCGAGCATCGCCTGGACGCGGGTCCACTTCTGATCGTCGAGCTCGTTGGTGTCGTTCGGGTTGGTGCGGAGCCGCTGGTCGCTGACCATCTGCGTGTACTGCACCGAGCCGTTCACCCCGACGTGCGGCGTCACGCGGTACTCGAGGAAGGCCCCCGCATCGAGCGCGAGGTTGTTGTACGCCGCGTCGCGCGCCGCGCCGTTGTCGAACACCGTCGGCGGGAAGTGGATGCGCGAGGCGCCCGCGGTCACGTTGCCGAGCACCTTGCCGTTGAAGAAGTACGACAGGCTCGCGTAGCCGCGATCGCGCTGGTAGAAATTGCCGATGTAGCTCTGCGTCCAGTCGCGCACGTACCCGAGCACGAACGACGACGGGTAGTTGCCGGGCGTGTCGTTCTTCGGCGGGGAGCTCAGGTAGAACCTCGCCTCGGCCTGCGCGATGAACGAGTCGAAGTCCTGCTGGCCGCCCTTGTCGTTGAAGAAGGTCGAGGCCCAGCCGGCCGCCGCGAGGAACCCGAAGCCGTTCGTCACGAGGCCGTTGACGCCGACGACCGACGTGACCGCGTCGCCGTCCGCCTGCGTCGTCGTGCCCGCGGTGTAGCGGATCATCGTGTAGGTCGACTGCGTGAACAGCGACGTGCGCGGGAGGAACCGCCACGAGCTCGTCGTCGACAGCTGGTGGTTGAAGCTGTTGAGCGAGCGGAACCGCTCGGCCTCGAAGTACGAGTAGGCGACGTCGTAGCCGAACTTCCACGTGAACAGCCCGCCGCCCGGCGCCCACTGCAGCCCGGCGCCGACCGTCGGCACGGTGCGGTTGAAGGTCGCCGACGGATCGCCGAGCGACGACGGCTGGATCGAGCGGCCGAGCGCGGCGTGGAGATCGCCGCTCCAGCGCCGCCCGGGGCTGATGGCGAGCTTGGTGGTCGCGCTGATGCCGACGTTGCGGAACTTGCTCGGATCGTCGCCCGCCTGTGTGTGGAAGCCCTTCATGTACTCGTAGTACGTGGCGGCGAGGGTCGCCGAGAACGCGTACGACGGGGGCGTGGGGAGCGTGCGCGGGTTCACCGCGAGGAACGGCGTCAGGCTGAGGACGAACGCGTCGCTCACCGGCTCGGGCGGCGTCGTCGACCCGGAGCGCAAGAAGAGGTTCGAGTCGTAGCCGACGGACGCCGCGATGCCCGGGCTGAGCTTGTAGCGGTCGGTGTCGTAGCCTTGGCCCGCGGTGTAGCGCGAGTCGCGGAGCCACGGCTCGACGGGCGCCGGCTTGGCGATGCCCTTCATGTCCTGCGCGGCGGCCGAGCCCCCCAGGGAGATCAATCCCAGGCCCAACAGCGCAACATGCGTCGCTCGTCGAATCATCTTGTTAGCCGCTCTGGAGAACGTGCGTCAGGTGGCCGGGCTCACCGCGACGGGCGGCGGCACGATGACGGGCTGGAGCGGGGTGGGAGGAGGGCCCTGGTAGTCGTCAGGGATGCCGGGATCGACGGTGGGCGTGACGCGGGTGTCGCCGATCATCCCGATGTCCGTCCCGACGCACTGGTTCGCCTCCGAGAAGAGGCGATCGCCGCGCTGGCGGAACACGCCGAGGATCGTGAACTCGTGACCCGACAGATCGGCGTCCTTGCGGGCGACGGCCGCCTCGAGCGCCGTCTTGCGCTCGCGCGCGGACCGCAGCGTGACGTCGAGCTGGTTGAGCTTGTCGTTGAGACAGAGCGTCTTGACGACGTCGCGCTCGGTGCGCGCCTTCTCGAGCATGCGGCGGACTGCCGTCGCGTTCATCTCGACCCTCCCGACCGCCTTGTCGCCCTCCTTGTTCATCTCCTCGGGGGAGAGGTTCACCGGCTTCTTCAGCTCGGCGGTCGTCCCGCCCACGGCCGCGGCGGCGCCTTGCTGCGCGCGCGCCACACCGAAAGTGAGGACGCCGACGCACGCGAGGGCGACGGACGAGACGACGACGATGCGAGCGCGAAGCTTCATGAAAGATCCCTCCCGAACCAGGGGAGGGCGCAATCTAGCTCGCAGTCGCCGCGGGTGTCAACGCGGCATCCCATGGGGGGTCGGGCGGCGGAATTCATGCGTCCACGGGGTCGGTTGCGCGCGCGTGGGGGCGCGTTCATCGCCGAGCGCCACCGGAAATTTTCGAGCCTGTTTCAGCGGCCGTGACCGTGGCGAGGAGTCTCCCCTCGTGGAGCCGGACCTCCACTCGGTCGCCGGGCGCGGCGTCCGCGGCGCGCACGAGGGCCTTGCCGTCGGCGCCGATCGCGACCGCGTACCCGCGGGACAGGACCGCGAGCGGCGAGAGCGCGTCGAGGCGAGCGACCACCGAGGCGACCGCGCGACGGTGGTCGGTGACCGCGCGCCGGGGCAGCGCGAGCATCCTGGCCCCGAGCGCGTCGGCCGCACGCCGGTCGGCCGCGATCCGCGCGACGAGCTCCGCCGACAGCCGGAGCGTCGCCGCGTCGACCGCGCCGCGCTCGATCGCGAGGGCCGCCCGCGGGTGCCGCTCCGCGAGCCTCGCGCCCAGCTCGAGCGCCGACCGCCGGTGGGCCGCGACGAGCTCGCGCGCCCTCGTCGACAGGCGCGCCGTCAGCTCGTCGACGAGCTGCCCCGCGTCGTGGACGCGCCGCTGGGGATCCCCGAGGCGCCGCCGGTTGTCGTCGGCGTGGAGCCGGCACTCGTCGAGGTAGCCGCGCATCGCGCGGACCAGCGCGTCCCGCTGGCGCGCGACCTCGTCCCGCTGACCCCGCCGCTCCGGCACGACCAGCTCGGCCGCCTGCGACGGGGTCGCGGCCCGCACGTCGGCCGCGAGATCGGCGAGCGTGACGTCGACCTCGTGCCCGACGGCGGAGACGATCGGGACGCCCGCGCGGGCGATGCGCCGCACGACCCGCTCGTCCTGGAACGCGGCCAGATCGTCGACCGCGCCGCCTCCCCTGCCTACGATGATGACGTCGACCTCGGCCACGCGCTCCAGCAGATCGA
Organism: Polyangiaceae bacterium; assembly: GCA_020849655.1. Taxonomy (GTDB): domain Bacteria; phylum Myxococcota_A; class Polyangia; order Polyangiales; family Polyangiaceae; genus JADLFU01. The sequence continues at coordinate 11,841 of JADLFU010000073.1, forward strand.
GCGCGCGCACGATCTCGGCCGGCGCGGCGGCGCCCTGGACGCTCGCGCGCGCGACGAGCAGCCGCGCGCCGCCGCGGCGGGCCGCGACCCGCGCGATGTCGTGCACGGCCGCGCCCGTCGCGCTCGTGACCACGCCGACGATGCGCGGGCTCGTCGGGAGAGAGCGCTTCTTCTCGGCGCGGAACAGCCCCTCCGCGGCTAGCCGCTGCTTCAGCGCCTCGAGGGCCTCGAGGAGCGCGCCGCGGCCGCGGGGTCGCGCGGCGTCGGCGATGAGCTGCACCCGGCCGCGGGGGACGAAGAACGACGCCGAGCCGCGCACCTCGACCCGCGCGCCGTCCGTGATCGCCCGCGCGAAGCGCATCGCCGCGACGCGGTACATCACGCACTCGAGCAGCGCGTCCTCGCGCTCGTCCTTCAGCGAGAAGTAGAGGTGCCCGGACGCCGCGAGCTTCGCGCCCGTCACCTCGCCCTGCACCCACAGCCTCGCGCCCGCCGCCTCTACGGCGCGGCGCAGGCGGCGGGACACCTCGGCGACCGAGAGCGCGTCGCCGTCGCCCGTCACGCGCCCTCGCGCCGCAAGCTCACGAAGCTCACACCCTCGGTCTCGCCGGGGCGGCGCGAGGTCTCGACGAAGCCCGTGCGATCGAGCTCGAAGAACGTGTCGGCGTCGACGTCGCGATCGATCTCGGTGAGCTCGACGCGCGTCGCCAGGGGCAGCGCGAGGCGGTACAGCTCCGCGCCCCCGATGACGCACGGCTCGGGATCGGTCTCCCGCGCGACCCGGAGCGCCTCGTCGAGCGACGCGCACACGACCGCGCCGGGGAGCCGGAGCGCGCCGTCTCGCGACACGACGAGGTTACGGCGCTCGGGCAGCGGCTTCTTCACCTCGTCCCACGTGCGGCGCCCCATGATCACCGCGTGGCCGCGCGTGACCTCGCGAAAATGGCGGAGATCCTCCGGGATGCGCCACGGGAGCCCGCCGTCCTTGCCGAGCGCGCCGCGCCGCGCGAGCGCGAGCACCAGCGTGAGCGGCCTCACACGCTCACCTCGGCCTTGATCGCGGGGTGCGGATCGTAGCCCACGAGCTCGAAGTCGTCGTAGGTGAACGCGAACAGATCGCTCACGCCGGGGCGCAGGCGCATCGTCGGCAGCGGGCGGGGCGCGCGCGTGAGCTGCAGGCGCGCCTGCTCCAGGTGGTTCTTGTAGAGGTGCGCGTCGCCGAACGTGTGGACGAACTCGCCCGGCGCGAGCCCCGTCACGGCCGCGAGCATCATCGTGAGCAGCGCGTAGCTCGCGAGGTTGAACGGCACCCCGAGGAACACGTCCGCGCTCCGCTGGTAGAGCTGACACGACAGCCGCCCGCGATCGACGTACAGCTGGAACAGCGTGTGGCACGGCGGCAGGGCGACCTCGTCCGCCTCCCTGGGGTTCCACCCGGTGACGAGGTGACGGCGCCCGTACGGATCGCGCCGAAGGCCGTCGACGAGGCGCGCGAGCTGGTCGACGCCGTCGTCCGCGTAGGTGCCGTCGGGCAGGCGCGTCGCGCCGAACCTCCGCCACTGGTGGCCGTACACCGGGCCGAGCTCGCCCGGCGGCCGACCGAACCGCGCGCACTGCTCGGGCGTCGCCCACTCGTCCCAGATCGAGACGCCCGCGGCCTGCAGCGACGCCGCGTGGGTCTCGCCGCGCACGAACCACAGCAGCTCGTGGACGATCGAGCGCAGGTGCACCTTCTTCGTCGTGAGGAGCGGGAAGCCGTCCGCGAGATCGACGCGCAGCTGGTGCCCGAACACGCCGATCGTCCCGGTGCCGGTGCGATCGTGGCGCTCGTGGCCCTCGTCGAGGATGCGGCGGACGAGCTCGAGGTACGGACGCACCGCGCCCGCGTACCCCGCCCGCCGGGCGCCCGCTACTTCTTGTGGGCGACGTAGGCCTCGAGCATGTCGCGCGCGACCTCGTTGCCCTTCTTCCACCACCTGACGTCGTTCGCGAGCAGCACGCTGAGCGCGACCTCGGGGTGACGCGACGGCGCGAAGCCCGCGAACCACGAGTACATGCGCCGCGGCGAGCCGCCGATGAGCGTGCCCGTCTTGCCGGCGACGGACATCTTCGGGAACACCCGCGTGCCGTCCTCGTGGCGGAACACCTTCGCGCTCGTGCCCGTCCGCGTCGTCACCTCGAGCATCCTCACGAGCGCGCTCGCGGTGCTCTGCGACATCGCGCGGCCGAGCGGCGCCCGCGCCTCGCCCGGCTCGTCGAGGACGCGCAGGCCGACGCGCTCGCCGCGGTTCGCGATCGTCTGCATCAGGAAGAGCGCCGAGAGCGGCGAGAGCTTGCCGTTCCAGAACCCCGCGGCCGCCCGCGCGAACCCCAGGCGATCCTCCGGCACGCGCAGCGTCGAGGCGGGCACGCGCACGTCGATGGGGATCTCGCTGCCGATGCCGAGCTCGGCGGCCTCGTCGCGCAGCGTCGACGGCGAGAGGTGCTTCAGGGCCATCCGCGCGAAGACGAGGTTGACGCTGTGCCCGAGCGCGTCGCCGAGCGTCGTGCAGCGGTCGTCGCGGGCCCGGTCGTCGTCGAGATCGTCCTCCTCGATCACGCGCTCACCGCCGGAGTAGCACTGACGCGTGCCGCGCGAGACGCGCCCGGTCTCGAGCAGCGCCGCCGCCGTCACGACCTTGAAGACGCTGGCCGACGGCGCGATCGGCGTCGCCACCACGTCCGCGCCGCCGCCGCGCGTCGCCCACACGAGCACGCGCCCCGTCCGGACGTCGCTCATCACGATCGCGCCCTCGTGCGCCTTCGCCGCCGAGAGGATCTCGTGCGCGGCGCGCTGCAGGTCGGGATCGAGCGTGAGCGGGACGTCGGCGCCGCTCGCCGGATCGCGCGCGACGAGCTTGCCGCGTGACGCGTGCGCGTGGCGCAGATCGACGCGCGACGGCGCGGCCACGGCGCCGTCCACGAGGGACACCGCCGCGACCACCGCGCACGCACCGAGCAGCCCGACTCGCACACGGGGACCGTACGAACCGGCGCGACGACGGGCCAACTTCTGGTACTGCGAGCGCGTGCGCGAGAGCTACCGACCGATCGCCGAGAAGGGCGCCCTCCGCCGCGTGCTCATCGTGACGCCGACGTACGACGAGCGGGAGAACCTCGAGTGGTTCGTCTCGGGGGTGTTCGGCGTGCTCCCGCACGCGCACGTGCTCGTCGTCGACGACGCGTCGCCCGACGGCACGGGCCAGCTCGCGGACGACCTCGCCGCCGCCGACGCGCGCGTCTCCGTCCTGCACCGGCCGTCGAAGCAGGGGCTCGGCACCGCGTACGCGGAGGGGTTCCGGTGGGCGCTCGACCACCAGTACGATCTCGTGTTCGAGATGGACGCCGATCTCTCGCACGATCCGGCGCACCTGCCGGCCTTCCTCGAGGCGTTCTCGCGCGGCGCCGACGTGGTCGTCGGCTCGCGCAACGTCGAGGGCGGGCGCGTCGTCGGGTGGGGCCTCGGCCGGACGCTGCTGTCGAAGGGCGGCTCGCTCTATGCGCGGCTCGTGCTCGGCGTGGGCGTCCGCGACCTGACGACGGGCTTCAAGGGCTACACCCGCCAGGCGCTCCAGGCGATCGATCCGGCGACGCTCGAGTCGAACGGCTACTCGTTCCAGATCGAGACGACCTACCGCGCGCTCCGGGCGGGCCTGTCGGTCGTCGAGGTGCCCATCACGTTCGTGGATCGCCGCGCGGGCGAGTCGAAGATGAGCCGCGCGATCTTCGCCGAGGCGATGCGCGTCGTCTGGCGCCTGCGCTGATCCCCTTGGCGTGGAGCCCGGTTTGGGCTCACATGGGCGAGGAGGGTGATGACGACAGGGGACGATGACGAGAGGACCGACGTGGAGGCGCTCCTCGGGGCGCTGCCGCTCGTGGTCTTCGCGACCGACGAGGGCGGCGCGCTCACGCTCTGCGAGGGGGCGGGCCTCGCGGACCTCGGGATCGATCCGGGCGACGTCCGCGGGAGGAGCGCCTTCGAGGTCTTCGCCCGTGAGCCCGCGATGGTCTCCGCGCTGCGCCGCGCCCACGCGGGCGAGCCGGTCGCCGAGAGCTTCGTGGTCGCCCGGCGCACGTTCGACGCCCGCTTGATCCCCCGCGCGCGCGCGGACGGCGCGGTGCGCGCGGTGCTCGGCATCGTCCTCGAGGTGACGGCGCGCGAGCAGGCGAAGGCGCGCCTCGCCGCGGCCGACAGGATGGCCGCGCTCGGCGCGCTCGCGGGGGGCATCGCGCATGAAGTAAATAATCCTCTCACCTACGTGCTGCTCAACCTAGGCAGCGCGGCGCGCGAGCTCGCGCGCGCCGGGGAGGGGCTCGGCCCAGCGTCGCGCGAGGGCATCGCGGCCGCCGAGCGCGCGCTCGCCGTGGTGCGCGAGGGCGTCGAGCGGGTGGCGCGGAGCGTCCGGGATCTGCGCAGCTTCGTCCGGGTCGACGGCTCGGCGCGGACGCCGCTCGATCTGCGGCCGGCGCTCGAGACGGCGATCGCGCTCGCGGGCAACGAGGTGCGCCACCGCGCGAGGCTCGTCCGCGAGATCGAGGAGATCCCGCTCGTGCTCGCCGACGAGGCGGGCGTCGGGCAGCTGTTCTTGAACCTCATCCTCCAGGCGGCGCGGGCGATCCCGGACGGCGACGCGCCGGCGAACGAGGTGCGCGTCGCGGCGAGGCGCGCGGAGGGCGGCGCGCTGATCGTGGTCAGCGACACCGGCGCGCCGCTCATCGAGGCGCAGGCGTTCGAGCCGTTCGCGGCGACCCGCGTCGACGCGGCCGACGGCGGCCTCAGCCTCTCGGTGTGCCACGGCGTCGTGGCGGCGCTCGGGGGGCGCATCACCGCCGAGCGCCTGTCGCCGCGCGGCGCGAGGGTCTCGGTGTGGCTGCCGGCGTACGAGCCTCGGCGCAGCGAGCCCCCTCCCGCGCCTGCGAAGCTGCCGCCTTCGTCGCGGCGCGCGCGGGTGCTGTTCGTGGACGACGACGAGGGCGTGGTGCGCGCGGTCGGCGACCACCTCCGGCAGATCGCGCACGTGGTGAGCGTGACGAGCGGGCGCGCGGCGATCGAGCTGTTGCTGCGCGACCAGGCGTTCGATCTCGTGCTGTGCGACGTGATGATGCCCGACATCGGCGGGATGGACGTGTACGAGTCCGTGCGGCGCGCGCGGCCCGAGCTGGGCCCGAGGTTCGCGTTCGTGACAGGGGGCGCGTTCACCCGGCGGGCGCGGGGGTTCCTC
>JADLFU010000074.1 GCA_020849655.1 Polyangiaceae bacterium
CGGCACGCACCGTGGCGAGCGCGTCCTGCGCCATGCAGCCGGGACAGTTGTCCGCGTGCTTGGCGTCGGGATGGATTCCCGTGAGCGTCCCGATCACCGTGTGCGGCACCGTGCCCAGCACGTCCAGTGCCTCCTCCACGGTGCGGTCACGGGCGGTCACGCGAACGCCTCGCGTAAAGCGCAGCCTGTCTCGCCGCCCACGTTTCTTCGATGCAGTTCACGCAGCCCGGTCATGCCGCCCTCGCGAGGTCTTCCAGCCGCTCGAGACGCACCCACCGCACCCGCGGCCCCCGAGTCGCCCCCGCAACGAACGCCCACGCCAGCCCCGCCCCGGCAAGCCATCCGGCCGCGGCGAACACCAGCCAGATCACGCGAGCACCACCCTGGATCCCTGCTCGTCATCTCGTTCGACGATGAGCGCCTGGTCGAAGCTGTCGCGCAGCGCGGGCACGTGGGATGCCAGGAGCGCGGTGTCGACGTCGCCGCGCTGTACGAGGCCGCGGAGGATGTCGACGAGTGCTTCCATGCCGGCGGTGTCGAGCCCGTCGGGCTCGTCGAGGACGAGTAGGCGGACGTCGGCGTCGCGGCGGTGTGCGAGGAGGCGGGCGAGCGCGATGCGGAGCGCGAGCGCGATCCTTGTGCGTTCGCCTCCGGAGAACGTCAGGTAGTCGCGTGCGCCGGTGTCGGTGTGGCAGATGATGTCCAGCGCGTCCGTGAGCCCGCCTGATTTGAGCTCGCGTTCGGTGCGCAGCTCGACTTGGGTGACGGGCCCGCCGAGCGTGTTGAGGAGCCGGTTGGCTTCCTGTTCGATGGCGGGGATGGCGTGGGTTTCGACGATCCATCGGGGGATGCCGTCCCGGCCGAACGCGCGTTCCAACGTGGCGAGGTCGGCGAGCCGGCCGGCGAGTTGTGAGCGGTCGGCGGTTGCCTGGTCGAGCTGCGCCGCATCGTCGGCGGCGGCGCGCAGCTGGCCGTCGACACGCGCGAGGTCCTGCCCGGCCCGGGCCTGCTCAGTTCGGGCGGCTTCCTGCGCCGCGCGGGCGGTGAGAAGCGCCGCGTGCGAGTGTTCGGTCGCGCCGGGCTCGGGCTCGTCGAGCTGCTGGAGCGCGGCGCGCGCGGCTTGTTCGTCGGCTTCGAGCCGTTCGAGGTGTTTGAGATAGCCGGGGTCGTTGAGCAGCGCGGCTGTCCGTTCGAGCTCTTCGATGCGGGCGCTGGCCGCGGCGCGCTCACTCGGCGCATGCTGGATCTCGGTGACACGTGCGCGCAGCTGGTCGAGCCCTGGGACGGGCTGCGGGATCACGACCGCGTCCAGCTTGCGGCCTGCTGCGGCGGCCTGGTCGCGTGCGTCCGACACGGCGGCGTTGGCTACTTCCAGTTCGGCAGCCAGGGACGCAAGCGCGGTCTCGCGGGCCCGGTCGGGCAGGGCCTGCTCGCAGGTGGGGCAGGTGGCGTGCGGGTCGTTGTCGATCTTGCGGCGCTTCTGGTCGAGCTCGTTACGGATGCTTTCGTGGCGGCGGGCGGCGTCGATCAGCCATCCGTGCTCCGCGTTGAGTCGGTCGCGCTCCTCGATCGCGCGTGCCCGTGCCTGCTCCTGGCGGTCGAGCTCGGCGAGGGTCGCGGCCTTGCCGGCGTGCTCGAGCGCGAGCGCGTCCAGCGCGGCGAGGTTCGGACGTTCCCCGTCGAGCCGTTCGAGCGCGGTTTGCGCCTCGACGGCGAGCTTGCGGTGCGCGGCGGCGAGCTTCTCCGCGGTCGCCACGTCCTGCTGCGCGCGGCGCCACACCTCGACCGCCGCCGCTGCCTTCCCCGCGACATCCTCGCAGTCGATGACACGTCCGGTCGCGTCGGCGAGCGCACGGTCAGCGTCCGCGAGCCGCGCGGTGAGCGTGTCCGCGTCGGCGCGAAGCGCGGCGGCGGCCTCGACACGTTCGGTCAGCGCCGCGACCCGCCCGGCCAGCGTCTGCTCCTCCGTCTGGGCCGCACGCCTGTCGGCCGCCACGGCCTGCGCGGCCTCGTCCCACACGGTCAGCGCGAGCACGTCCGCGAGAAGCCTCTTGCGATCCTTCGGCGCAGCCTCGGTGAAGGTGCCGCCTTCCTGCTGGGCAAGGTATGCGCTGGCGAGGAACGTCTCGCGCGACAGGCCGATCGTCTGCTCGACGAGCGCCTGCGTATCCGCCGCCGTCCCGAGCGTGAGCGGCTCCCATGCATCTCCGTCCTGACACTCGAAGTCGAGCGTCGTCTTCCGGCCAGCAGCGCGGCGTATCCGGTAGACGGCGGCGCCGTGCTCGAGCGTCAAGATGACCGTCATCGACTGCTCGCCCGCACGGATCAGATCCCCGTGCGATCGTCCGCGCGGCCCGAAGACCGCATATTCGATCGCCATGAGCAGCGAGCTCTTCCCGCCACCGTTCACGCCCACAAGCCCGACACACCCGTCCGGGAGGTCGAGGTCGACGTCACTGAACGACCGAAAGTTCGCGAGCTCGAGCCGGGTGGGCTTCACGCGACCGCCGCCCTGTCCCCGGCCAGATAGCCGCGGGCCAGCTCGAGCAGCCGCTCGCTGTCCTCGACGCCCTCCTGGTCAAGCCATGCACCGACCAGCTCGGCGAGCGACCGGTCGGTGTCGAGCACCGGCTCCCGGTCAGGCCGGGCCATGCGCTCAATGGTGATCTGGAGGTCGACGCGTTTCGCGCCGGCGGCGAGCAGGTCACGCCGGATCGCCGCGTGATCCACCGGGTCGCTGCCGCCCACCGTGTCCTTCACCCGCACCACCGCGCCGGCCACATGGCCGACCCGGTCGAAGTACACGTCGTCGAGCGCGACGGTCACGAACCGGGTGGACGGGAGCGGCACGAACTCGGTCTCGCGCGCGTGCATGTCGACGAGCCAGCAGCCGTGATCCACGCTGGCTTCGCCGTGGTCGAGCGGCATCGGCGACCCCACGTAGAACGCGGTGCCGTCGCCGAAGTGGCCGGGGCGGTGAATGTGTCCGAGAGCGACGTACGCGAACCCGAGCTGCTCGAGCGGCTCGCGGGGGATCACCGTTTCGCGGAGATCATCGACCGGCAGCCCGGACGGGAGCGACGAGCCCGACACCGCCCAGTGGCCCACCAGCAGCTCGGCGCCGGCGTCGTGGTGCTCGGTCGCGATCTTGACGAGCAGGTCGGCCGCGTCCAGGAAGATGCTGTCGCGGTCGCCGCCACCCTGCGCGGCGACCAGCCGGGAGACGGGCGACCACGGCAGCAGCCCGACCGGCACCCCGGCCACCTCCAACACGCCCGGACTGCGGACGAACTGGATCAGCCCGGCCTCGTCGAGCACGTCCGGGCCACACGGCCCGTCCAGGGACGGCACGTCATGGTTGCCCGCGACCAGCGTGACTGGCGCGCCACCCGCCGCCTGGTGCTCGACGAGCGGGCGTTCGGCGGCAACGAGCACCTCGGGGGAGGGGCGCCGCGAGTCGAACAGGTCGCCGCAGTGGATGACCGCGTCGACGGCGCGTTCGCGCGCGAGCTCGAGCGTGGCGCGCCAGACCTGCTCCTGCTCGGCGAGCCGCGAGTCGTATAGATGGGCGGACTTGCCCAGGTGACCGTCGCCCGTCAGAAGGAATCTCATGCCGTCGCCCTTCTCGGTCGACGAAACGCGGACGAGCGGCGCAGGAGCCGATCGAGTACGGCGGGCGCGATCACCGCCGACCCCCGAACGCGGGGAACAGCAGCAGCGCCACGGCGAGCACGGTGGGGACCAGCAAGTTCACGCCGCCGCCTTCCTGCGGCCGCGGTCGGTGACGAGCCAGCGGCCCCGGCCGTCGATGGTGACGAGCGAGCGGCGGAACAGCGCGTGCAGCGTCTTCCCGACCGCCCGCACGTCGCGGCCGACGCACGCGGCGACCACCCACGTCGGCTGCGCCGTGTCCTGCCGGGCGAGCATGCCGAGCGTCTCCTGCTGCGGACCGGTCACGTCTACGCCTCGACGCGATCCCATGCGGTGACGACGAACTGGCCGGCGCCCTGCGAGCGACGGGCGCCCATGCCGTTGTGCTCGGCGACCGTCCAGATGCGCGCCCACTGCTCCTCGCTGACGCAGTCGTCGAGAACGCGGACGGTGATGCCGAGGACGGGCCGGTCGACGTACTCGAAATACCCGATGGTGGAGTACCGCTCTCCGCGCCGTTCGAGGTGGCCGACCGCCATTTCGACGCCGCTGATGTCGTCGGCGATCACGATGGGCTGCTCGGGAACGAACACGCGCTCAGCGACGAAGCTGATCGGGTCCTTGCCGCCGACCATCTTCCCGACGTACTCCTTCGCCTTCCCCGGCCGCTGCCCCCACTTCACTGTGCCGCGCGGATACGCGATGTTCGTTGCCTCCTTGAGCATCGCCTTGACGTGGCGGCCCTCGACGTAGGGTTCGCCGTCGGGGGTGCGCTTGAACACCTGGGCCTTCTGCTCGGTGGCGCTGGCTGCGATCGCGGCCTCGATCTGCTCGTCGGTCGCGGTCTCCGGGTCGATGCCGTGGACCTCGGCGAGCGTGTTGAGGACGCGCTTGCGCATCTGCTCCTCGTCGGTCGCGCCGACGTTCTTCGCGAACCACCCTTCGATCAGCTTCGGATCGGAAGGGGTGCCGCCGACAAGCTGGCCGGTGAACTGGAGGGTCGCGAGATATGTCGTCCAGGCGTCGTGGTTTTGGAAGACGCTGGTCGGGGTAGCGGTGTCGAGAACAGTCATGAGATTGGCTCCTCTAGTCAGATTGGGGAGTGCGGGGCTGGCACGGTTGGACTCGTTGAGTCGCGGGTGAGGGGGCCTGGGACGGAACAACGCGACGGGTTGAGGCCCGAGGCGGGCAGGCTGGTCGGGATGTCGGGGGGATCTGAGGAGGCCCGAGGCAGGTTGGCACGAGTGGCACGAGGCCCGGGTTGTCGGGGGCTGTCGGACGGGCATGGTCAGGGGCGGTCGAGGCGAGCGATGGCTGGTCGGCCGGAACCGGGATGACGCGGGCTTCGGCAGGCGAGAATGGGGCGGGGCAAACACGGGTTGTCGATGCGGGCGGGCTTGGCGCGGTAAGCACCGGGGCTCGGCTAGTCGCGGAGAGACGGAACGGGCCGCAGGGGTGTGCGATGAGCGGCGCTGGCGAGGTCAGTCGAGTGGTAAGCGCAGGGATGGGCTGACCTGTGATGAGCTGGCTAGTCGGGACGACGAGGGATGGGCGGCGGCGGATAGCCATGGCTAGTCGCTCTCGGGCTTGAAATGGGCGTTCCAGACGGTTTGCAGGACGCGGCCCGCGAGATCACCGACGACCTGCTTGTCGTTCATCCGGGCAGCGAGGTCCTCACGGAACGCGATCCACCGCAACGTCGGTTCCACCACGTTCGTGCGGTCCCGCTCAGCTAACGCGAGAAGCTCCCGCTTCGTACACGCGAGCAGCGCCTTCCGCGTCCCCGTCCCCGTGCCCTCATAGACGTTCATGAGCCGCTCGCGGGCGGTCAGCTCGACCTTCCGCTTCGAGACGTAGCCGGACGCCACGGCCACCATGTCGTTCTTCCTGCGGTGGAAGAGCCCCTCGACGATGTCGGGCAGAAGAGCAGGGATCAGATCGCGCGCGGCTGCCTCCGCGAACTCGGCGTCACCTTGGAACCGCTTGCAAGCGAGGTCGACGAGATCCTTTGTGCGAACCTCGTCCTCTCCGTCGGTTGCCTCACGGACGAACTCGGTGAGCATCGAGCGAAGCGAACGCGCCGGCTCCGCGATGTGTAGGACGCTTGCGGCTTCCATCACGACCCACCCCCGGTGTACTTCCCGACCAGGTCGTCGAACACGCGCTGCGCCTCGGCCGAGGCCTGGTCGAGCGATCCGGGCTCGTCCTCGACGTAGCCCTTCACCTCGAGCTGCACCTCGCGCTTCGCGTTCAGCACGAGCTTGACGCTGCCGCCACGCTCGGTTTCGCGACGAACCTCCTCGAGCGCGCTCACGACTGGCTCCGCTTCTCGACGTGCTTCGCCCACGCGTCCGGCACGTCCGCTTTCGCGACCACCTGGATCGCGGCCGCCGTGTCCGCATCGAACCGGGCCAGGTTGCGGAGCGCCCACCCGAGCCACGTCTCCGCGCCCTCACCGGCCGCGACGTCACCGATCGTGCGGCCCTTGACCGCCCCGATGTTCAGCACGACCTTGCGGGCGACCGCGAGCGTCGGGGCCTTCGGCTCGGGCTCGGCGGCCGCAGCGGGCGGCTCGGGTTCCGGGTCGGGGTCAGGAGCGGCGGCGGGCTCGTCGGCACTCTCCGCGCCCGCCGCAGCCTGCTGACCACCGTCCGCTTGCTGGGCGGCGGTGTCCCCCTGCTCCCGCGGGGTATCCGTGTGGACGCCGTTGGTGATCTCGCCCTCGATCGGCTCGCGCGCCGCAGGCAGAGCGGGCGCGGGGGAAGGCGCGGGCGGCCCGTACAGCATCCGCTCCGCCTCCCCGGGCTCCAACGCCGCCACGTCCAGCATCGAAGCAACCCGCTTGTCGTTCGGGTCGAGCGGCAGCTTCGCGAACAGCCGCTTCCCGACCGTCTTCTCCCACATCCGCTCGGTCCAGTCGACCCACGGGCCACGCTCGCTCGCCCGCGACGCAGCACGGGCCTTCGCGATCTCGTCCGCGTACATCACCTCGAACTCGGCGTGGCGGCCGTCGCGGTGCTTCGCGACCGCATACGCGGCGATCATCTGGCCGCGATCAGCGCCAGGCCGCACGGGACGGTGGATGAGCGTCGCGTCCAGCCCGAGCTCGTGCTGGAACTCGTCGTTCGCGTAGACGACCGCGGTGCGGATCGTCCAGCCGTGCTCCGCGGCGACCTTCCGCAACCCGGTGATCATCGGCAGGTACTGGGCTTTCTTCACCCAGCGCTCGCCGCCGCCGTCCTTGACCTTCGTGTTGTAGATCACGAGGGCGGCCTCGCGGCCGTCGGGCATGAGCCCGTCCTGCGCAGACCGCAACAGCGCGTTCAGCACGCTCGCGTGGTCGGACAACGCCACATCCGGGTTCGCCAACACCGCGGTCACGGTGGCCCGGACGAACCGGTGCGCCGGCACGTTCTCCGGCAACGCCGCCGCGACCTGCTCCGCGAACCCAGGGCTGCGCACCGACGCGACCAGCGCCTTCGACGCCTCCACCGCCTGATCCTGGCCTGAATGCACGACGCTCATCGCGCCCTCCGGTACTCGACCACATGCTCGCCGACCCGGTCCGTCTTCACCCACGACGGGCCGACAATGCCGCCCGCGTCATCCCAGTCCCGGTCGTCGAGCTCGTCGACAACCAGATGCACGATCCCGGTCCCGTCACGCACGAACTCGTGCAGCACCGAGACGAGCACCTCAACGTCCTCCACCCTCGTGCTCCCAGAGATGATCTCGGCGGCGGTCACGGCTTCACGCTCCGCAGCTGCGGCGCCCTGTGCGACCCGAGATGCGTGTCGTCCACGTTGCGCGCAATGAGCGCCATCAGGTACGCGTTCGCGTCCGCCCGGTCGGTCGCGGCCGACAGACGGAACGTCAGCTCACGCACACGGCGTTCCGCCACGATCCGGCGGCGGCGCTCCACATCGGTGCGGAACACCTCGTACACCACCATCCCGGCCACAGCGCCGACCATCAGGCCGACCAGCAGCACGGACACAACCTGCTGTGTGGTGAACATCGGTTACGCTCCTTCCTGGCCCCGGCCGCGCAGAGTCCGTCCAGGATCTGCGGCCGGGGCCGTCGTGTTGCTGACCGCCGA
>JADLFU010000075.1 GCA_020849655.1 Polyangiaceae bacterium
CGCACTCCCCGAGCCCGAGCCCGTCCCCCGAGCCCGAGCAGCCCGAGCCCGAGCCCGTCCACCGAGCCCGAGCCCGTCCACCGGGCCCGAGCCCGAGCCCGTCCACCGAGCCCGAGCCCGAGCCCGTCCACCGAGCCCGAGCAGCCCGAGCCCGAGCCCGTCCCCCTAGCGCCCGTCTCCCGTCCCCCGAGCCCGTCCCGACCGTCAGATCGCCGCGAGCGTCATGCCGCCGTCGACGACGAGCGTGTGCCCCGTCACGAAGGACGCGGCGTCGCTCGCGAGGTACACGGCAGCGCCGGCGATCTCCTCCGGCCCGCCGACGCGGCCGAGCGGCGTCTTGTCGACCACGCGGCGCTTGATGTCCTCGTTGTCGATGAGCGCCGACGCGAACCTCGTCTTGATGAGGCCAGGCGCGATCGCGTTGACCCGCGTGCCGGTCGGACCGAGCTCGTAGGCGAGCGTCTGCGTCATCGAGACGACGGCGGCCTTCGTCATCGCGTAGACCCCCTGCAGCGGCGCCGCGCCGAGCGCGACGACGCTCGCGACGCTGACGATGGCGCCGCGCGTCCGCTGCGCCTCGAACGCGCGCGCGGCGAGCTTGGACGCGTCGAAGTAGCCCTTCAGGTTCACCTCGAAGGTCTTCTGGAAGACCGCGTCGTCGGCACCCACCATCGGGCCGAAGTAGGGGTTGGTGGCGGCGTTGTTCACGAGCACGTCGACGCGCCCGAAGCGCGCGGTCGTCGCGTCGAACAGCGCCTGCAGATCGGCCGTGCGGCCCGTGTGGCACGCGACCGCCAGGGCCTCGCCGCCGAGCGCGACGATCTTCGCGGCGACGGCGTCGACCCCCTCCTGCTTGCGCGACGCGACGACGACCTTCGCGCCGCTCCGGGCGTACGCCAGCGCGATCGCCTCGCCGATGCCGCGGCTCGCGCCGGTGACGATCGCGATCTTGCCTTCGAGGTGGATGAGCGGGGTCATGCGCGCGGCAGGGTAGCCGAACGCCGCGCGCCCCGGCTACGGGCTCGGCTTGGGATCGCCCGCGGGCTCCGCGGGCGCGTCGACGAAGGGCAGCCGCCCGGTGCGCACGCGCACGCGCAGCTCGTGGTCGAGCGTCGCCTTCGTGACGAGCGACTGCAGCGCGTACTCCTCGCCGGCCTCGTGCAGCACGAGCGAGGGGCGGATCGAGTAGACGCCGGGCGCGTCGAACACGCCGCCCGGGCACACCTCGAACACCCGCACCGTGAACGAGCGCTTGGCGCCGGGCCGCCAGGTCTCGAAGAAATCGCGCGCGGGCCCGCGGATGACGGAGCGGCGCGAGCAGCTGTGGTGCTCGCCGCTCGGGGTGGTCACGTCGAACTCGAGATCGTCCGAGCGCACGTGGATCAGCGTCCGCCGCTTGCCGAGGTACGAGAGCGTGACCGAGACGACGACGTCGGCGCCGCGGCCAGCGTCGCCTCGCCGCGCCGCGGAGAGCTTCATCACGGCCGGCGTGCGCTCGACGCTCGGGGGATCGGCGTCGTGCGCGGAGGCGTGGGCGTGATCGTCATCGCCCTTCGGCGCGGCGGGCTCGGGCCGGGGAGAGACGACCGCGACGGGCCCCTCGACGAGCGCGGTGGTCGGGCCCGAGGGCTCTCCGACGGGCTCGGCGATGAAGGGCAGCTCCTCGGGATCGACCTTCTTCGGCTTGCCCCATTTCGGTCGGGGAGGCGGCGCGTAGCCGTAGCTCGGGTACACGATCGCGCCGCGCTCGAGCTCGCCGTCGAGCTTCATCGCGCCGCAGAGCAGCACCGGATCGAAGGTCGACTGCCAGCGCTGGCCCGGCGCGAGCACGACCTGACGCGCGCGATCACCCTCGATCGGGCGCAGCTCGGCGGGCCCACGGCACACCGGCAGCTTGCCTCGCGGGTACGCGCGGGCGCGCGGCGGGCGCTTGCCCTCGGGCGCCGCGACGGGCGCCCCGATCACCTCGAGCCACAGCAGGCGGACGTCGGCGTGCACCCGCTGCGGGCGATCGCTCGTGTTCGTCAGCGTCATCGTCCACGGGGCGTCGACCGGCGTCGCGACCGCGAGCGACAGCGGAGGAGGCGGTGCAGGCGGTGGCGGCGGCGGATCTTCGGCGCGCGCGCGGCCCGCGACGAGGCCGACGGCGACGGCCAGGCAGAGCGTGGCGGGCTTCACCGCGGCTGCGATAGCACCCTTCGCGCGGCGGATCACGGCTCGCCCTCGCCGCGGGCGCGCGGGATCGTGACGACGAACCGCGCGCCCTTCGGCTCGCCGTCGAGCACGGCGATCGAGAAGCCGTGATCGTCGACGATGCGCTTGACCACGGCGAGCCCGACGCCGACCCCGTGGGCGCGCGTCGTGAAGAACGCCTCGAACATCCGCGCGCGCGCGTCCTCGGGGATGCCCGCGCCGTGATCGGCGACCTCGAGCGTGACCTCGCCGGGCGCCTCCTCGACCGAGACGCGCACGGTCTCGCCCGCGCCGGACGCCTGCACGGCGTTGCGCACGAGGTTCCACACGACCTGCCGCAGCTGCGCGCCGTCGGCGGTGACCCCCACCCCGTCGCTCGGGCCGCTGTAGCGCACCGCCACGTCGACGCCCCTGCCCGACTGCGCGGCGAGGCGCACGACGTCCCGCGCGAGCGCCGCGAGGTCGACGGGGCCGAGCTCGGGCCGGCGAGGCCGCGCGAGATCGACCATGTCGGAGACGAGATCGTTGAGGCGCGCGGCCTCGCTCGTGATGATGCCGCACAGGATCTTGTCCTCGTCGGAGAGCCCCCGCGCCGCGGCGAGCAGCTGCGCGCTGCCGGCGATCGAGCCGAGCGGGTTGCGGATCTCGTGCGCGAGCCCGGCGGCGAGGCGGCCGAGCCGCGCGAGCTCCTCCGCCTCCTCGGCCCTCGTCGTGGCCCGCTCGAGCTCGCCGCCCGCGCGGTGGAGGCGCTCGGCGAGGTAGCCGGAGAGCGCGGCGACGACGGCGATCGCGAGCAGGTTCAGCGCGAGGTAGTACGAGACGTCGTGGGCGCTCGTCGCGTACGTCTGCGGCGCCTGATCGATCGGCGGCGAGAGGCGCGCCGACGCGAACCCCCAGCCCATCGCGCCGAACATCGCCGCCGCCGCGCACGCCGCGACGATCACGCCGCGCACGCCGAGCACGACGGCGCCGACGACGCACGTGAGCCCGTAGAACGACGCCGCGCCGGAGGCGACGCCGCCCGACACGTACGCGATCGCCGTCCACATCGCCTGCTCGAGCAGCAGCTGCGCGTACGCCGCCGGGACGAGCGCGCGCCGCAGGCGGATCGCCACCGCGACGGCCGCCGCGCCCGCGTACCCGAGCGCGACGGTGGCGAGCGCGAGCTGGGTCGAGAAGCTCCCGATCTGCCCGCGATCGCCGAGGTACAGCGCTATCACCGCGGCGAGCAGCGCCGTCAGCGCGCCCAGCCGCAGGCCGGTGAGCCAGACGAGGCGCCGGGAGAGGGCCGCGGCGTCCATCTCGCGGCCCCGCGCGTCAGTCGGCCTTGATGTTGCCGGCGAGGTCGAAGATGGGCAGGTACATCGACACCATCACGACGCCGACGAGCCCGCCGACGAACACCATCAGCAGCGGCTCGAGCATGCTCGTCATCGCGGCGACGGCGACGTCGGCCTCCTCCTCGTAGAAATCAGCGATCTTGTTCAGCATCGCGTCGAGCGCGCCCGTCTGCTCGCCGACGCCGATCATCTGCACGACCATCGTCGGGAAGATGGGCCGCTCGGCCAGCGGCTCGGCCATGTTCTTGCCCTCGGCCACCTTGCCGCGCACGTACATCACCGCCTCCTCGATGATGACGTTGCCGGACGTCTTCGCGCAGATCTCGAGCGCGTCGAGGATGGGCACGCCCGACTGCAGCAGCGTGCCGAGCGTGCGGGTGAACCGCGCGACGGCGATCTTCTGCAGCACCGGCCCCATGATGGGCAACGTCAGCATGAGCTTGTGCCAGAACTTCTTCCCCTTCGGGATCTTCATGCTGTACGTGAACCCGAACACGCACGCGGCGATGAAGAGGATCATCCAGTGCACGTTCGAGACGAACGACCGCGAGCACCAGATGACGATCTGGGTGATCTTCGGCAGCGCCGCCTGCGCGTTGAACTCCTTGAACATGTTCTCGAACGCGGGGATGACGAACGACATCAGCACCGCGATCACGAGCGCGGCGACGACGATGACGATCGCCGGGTAGGTCATCGCGCCCTTCACCTGCCGCACGAGCTTGACGCGCTTCTCGATGTAGACCGCGAGGCGGTTCATGATCGAGTCGAGGATGCCGCCGACCTCGCCGGCCTGGACGAGGTTGACGTACAGATCGTCGAACACCTTCGGGTGCCGGCGCAGCGCGTCGCTGAACGTCGAGCCCTGCTCGACGCTGGATTTCACGTCGGCGAGCACCTTCGCGAAGATCTTGTTGTCGGTCTGGTTCGCGAGGATGTCGATGCACTGGACGAGCGGCAGGCCGGCGTCGATCATCGTCGCGAACAGGCGCGTGAAGGTGACGAGATCCTTCGCGCTGACGCCGCTGCCGAACTGGATCGCCGAGAGGTCGAGCTTCTTCTTGACCGAGACGACCGTCAGCTGCTGGCCCTTCAGTCGCTCCTCGACCGCGCCCGCGTCCTCGGCGGTCATGGTGCCCTTCTTGACCTCGCCGGTGCGAGCGCGGGCTTCCCAGGCGAACTCGGCCATATCCGACAAAGTAGCGGCGAAGCCGGACAAAGGTCAAAGATCGCGCTCGTCTTGTCCCGCTCGACCCCGCCGCTGCTCCCCCGCCTCCCCGCGCTCGACGCCCTCGCCGCGGAGGTCGTCGACGTGCACCGGGCCGCGCCCTCGGCGGTCGTCGCGGCCGCCGTGCGCCGCGGAGACGAGTGGGACGCGGGGATCGGCGTCGCCGGGCGCTCGCACGCGGGGGACGCGACGGCGGCGACGATCTTCGATCTCGCGTCCGTGACCAAGCCCTTCACGGCGCTCCTCGCGGCGAGGCTCGCGCGACGGGGCGTGCCGCTCGGCGCGCCGCTCGGCGCCCTGCTGCCGGAGGCGCGCGGGACGGCGAGCGAGCACGCGACGCTCGAGCTCCTGCTCGCGCACCGCGCCGGCCTCGACGGCCACCGGCCGCTCTACGCGCCTCTGCTCGAGGGCCGGGAGGTCGACCGCGCGGCCGCGCTGCGGATCGCCGCCGACGCGCGGCGCGACGGCTGCTCGGGAGAGGCGCCCGATGAGGGGTTCCCGCCGGTGTACAGCGATCTCGGGTACCTGCTGGTGGGCGAGGCCCTCGCGCGCGCGTGCGAGCGGCCGCTCGACGAGCTGATCGACGACGAGGTGGTGGCGCCGCTGTTCCTCGGCGTGACCTCGGCGCGTGGGCTCGCGCCCGACGCGGACGTCGCGCCGACCGAGGCGGTCGACTTTCGCGGCGGCGTCGTGCGCGGCGTCGTCCACGACGAGAACGCGTTCGCGATGGGCGGGCTCGGAGCCTGCGGGCACGCGGGGCTCTTCGGCGCGGCCGCCGACGTGCTCGAGCTCGGCGCGACGCTGGTCGAGGCGCTCGCGGACGAGCGGCCGACGTGGCTGCGCGCCTCCGAGCTGCAGACGCTCCTTCGCCGGCGACCGGGCGGCACGCTGCGCGCGGGCTTCGACGGCAAGTCCGCGGAGGGCTCGAGCGCGGGCGCGCGCTTCGGGCGCGACTCGTTCGGGCACCTCGGTTTCACGGGGACGAGCCTGTGGATCGATCCGACAGCGTCGCTCGTCGGCGTGCTGCTCAGCAACCGCGTGCACCCGACCCGCGCGAACGACGCGATCAAGCGCGCGCGCCCGGCGGTACATGACGGCGTCTTCGCGTGGGCGACCGCGGGTGGCGCCCTCGGCTGAACGACCCACGCGGCGCCTCGAGCGCGCGTCACCTTGCCGCTCCCGCCGCGCTCTCCTACAGCGACCGCGTGTCCCTCGCGCTCGAGCGTCGGTTGAACAAGGGCGCCTGGGCGCTGACCGCCGTCGTGCTCGCCGTCGTGGGGCTGATGCGCTTCGTGCGGCTGCCGGCGCCTGTCGATCTGTCGTTCCTGCCGCCCGTGCACGCTGCGCTGAACGCGCTCACCGCCGTCGCGCTGATCACCGCGTTCGTGCGGATCAAGCGCGGCGACGTCGCGGGGCACCGCGCGGCGGTCTTCTCTGCGATGGGGCTCTCGGTCCTCTTCCTGCTCTCGTACGCGGCGTACCACTTCACCACGCCCGAGGTGCGGTTCGGCGATCTCGACCACGACGGCGTCGTCGACGCGACCGAGCGCGCAGCGGCGGGCCTCGCGCGCCCCGTCTACCTCGCGCTCCTGCTCAGCCACGTCGTGCTCGCGGCCGTCGCGCTGCCGCTCATCCTGTTGACGTTCAACCGCGGGTTCGCCGGGCAGACCGCGCGCCACAGGGCGATGGCCCGGCGGGTGTTCCCGCTGTGGCTGTACGTCGCGGTGAGCGGCCCCGCCTGCTACCTGATGCTGCGCCCGTACTACTGACGGGCGCGCCTCAGCTCTCGATGAAGCTCTTCAGCTGCTTCGAGCGCGACGGGTGGCGCAGCTTGCGCAGGGCCTTCGCCTCGATCTGGCGGATGCGCTCGCGCGTCACCTCGAAATCCTGACCGACCTCCTCGAGCGTGTGGTCGCTCTTCTCGCCGATGCCGAACCGCATCCGCAGCACCTTCTCCTCGCGCGGCGTCAGGGTCTTCAGCACCTTCCTGGTCTGCTCGGCGAGGTTGTTCGAGATGACCGCCTCGCTCGGCGACACGACGCTCTTGTCCTCGATGAAATCGCCGAGGTGGCTGTCCTCCTCCTCGCCG